>NZ_CP188256.1:2549049-2867681 GCF_049994875.1 Cellulomonas sp. McL0617 | reverse complement strand
CCCAGAGCATGTGCTCGACGCCATCGAGCTCGCCGACGATCGTCGGCAGCGCCGTCCCGAGGATCGACTGGTCGAGGGCGCTCAGGAACATCGCGAGGGTCAGGGCGGCGAACACCCACAGCACTCGGCGCCGCGCTCGGGGATCGGTGCCGACCTCCTCGGTGACCGCGGTGGCCGTCATGACGCCACGGCCGGATGCGTGACGGACGCGATTCGAACGAGGGCCTCGTCGAAGAGCTCCGCGAGCCGCGGGCCAGCGAGGTCCTCGACCTCCCAGCACTGCGACGCGATCTGATAAGCGGCGTTCAGGACCTGGAGGATGGTGATCGCTCGGGTGGCGATCTCCTGGGAATCGACGCTCGGATCCTCGACCTGCAGCAGCTCGCTCAGCCACGCACGAAGTCGCTCACCGACCAGCACCAGGTGCAGATAGTCGCGACCGATGAGCTCGGGATGGAGCCCCATGAGGCGCCGGCGGTCGCGGATTCGCCCGGAGTAGGCCGCGGTCGACTCGAGGAGCAAGCCGCGCATGTGGTCGCGCACCTGGTCGAACGCGGAGACCTCCGTGCGGGTCGAGGGGAGCTCGAAAACTGGCGATGCGAGTCGCGAGAGGCCGAGAACGGCGTCCTCCTTGGAGGCGAAGTAGTTGAAGAACGTGCGCGATGTGACGTCCGCGCGCTCGCTGATCGCCTCGACCGTGGTCTCTCTCAGACCGACCTCGAGCGCCAGGTCGATCGCGGCTTGCTCGATCGCCTCGGTGGTCACTCGCTTCTTGCGCTCACGGCGCCCTTCGTCCTCCATGGACCCGAATCTTACACACAACGAAAACTTGCACACAACGAACGAAGCGGCTCGCGGTTGCGATTGCGTAACGGCTCCGCTCCGACTACTTGACGTAGTAACACGTGTTACGGCAGTATCACGTGTTACTTGGTAGTCGACCGAACTCGCGCACGGCGTGGGATCACCACCAACGCGCTTACGACAAGGGAGTCAGAGTGAGGATTGCATCGGCATTCAGAGCCGCGGCAGCAGTCGCCGTGGCAGCAGCGATGCTCGCCGCGTGTTCCGGGGGTAGCAACACCCCGAACGCGACGAGCACCGGCGGCAGCGCAGGGCACACATCGCAGACCCTCCACCTGACGCAGTCAGCAGCACCCGGCAGCTTCGAGCTGGGCAACTGGTCGGGCGCCGAGTCGATCCTGTCGACTGCGGTGTACGACCCGATCGTCGGCGTGGGTCTCGACGGGAAGCTCGCGCCCGGAGTTGCAAAGTCCTGGGAGTACAACGCCGATCACACGCAGCTGACCTTCCACATCCGCACCGGAACAAAGTTCACGGATGGTTCGCCCGTCGACGCGCAGGCCGTGGTCACCTCGATCGAGGCGCTCCGCAAGGGCCCTGTCACGTCGGGCGTCTGGAGTGCCGTCTCCAAGGTCGAGGCAACCGACGATTCGACTGTGGTGCTCACATACTCCGCGCCCTACGCGGCCCTCCTGCCGTCGCTGAACGGTCCCAATGGCGCGATCGCGTCGCCGAAGTCGGTCGGCCAAGCCAGTGCGAAGCAGGACCCGGTCGGTTCCGGTCCTTATGTGCTGAACAAGGCCTCCACGGTCGTCGGGTCGAAGTACGTGCTCGACCGCAACCCTGACTACTGGAATGCCAAGGCCTACCCCTTCGATCACGTCGACGTCACGATCATCGCCGACCCGACCGCCTCGCAGAACGCGCTGCGGTCCGGCCAGGTCGATGTGATCGCGGCGGGTATCGCACCTGATGTGGTCGCGACGTTCCCCAAGGGCCAGTTCAGTTCCGGCGAGAACACGCCCACCGCGGTCGGCGTCATCTACTTGGCGGACCGAGCGGGGACCGTGGTCCCGGCGCTGGCCAACGAGAAGGTTCGCCAGGCGATCAACCTCGCCTTCGACAGGGACACGATCGCCGCCAAGCTCGTCGGCAAGGGCTCGGCTGCGACCAACCAGGTGGTCAACCCCAAGGGCGGTGCGTACTCGAAGGACCTCGAGGCGAAGACGCCCTATGACGTCAAGAAGGCCAAGCAGCTGATGGCCGACGCCGGCTACGGCGGCGGTTTCGACGTCACCATGCCGAGCACGGTCTACACGACACAGTTCGAGTCGACGATCTCGCAGTCGCTCGCTGACATCGGCATCAAGGTCACCTGGGAGCCGGTCCCCTTCCAGGACTTCTTCACGAAGGTCTTCCAGCAGACGTACGGCATGTTCTTCATGTACAACGGGCTGACGCCCGCGCCGTCCATGGACGTCTCGTCCAACCTCACGGGACTGTTCAACCCGTTCGGGACGAAGACCCCCGAGCTCGACGCCCTGCTTGTGAAGGCGAACGCGGCAGACGACGCCACGTCGGACGACGCCTGGAAGGCAGCCAACGCCTACCTCGTGGACAACTCGTGGTTCGCGCCGCTCAACTCCACGACCGGCTTCTGGGTCTCATCGAAGAAGGTCGTGTACACGCCGCCTGTTCAGTACGGCGTGAACCTCCTCCCGTACGCGCCGGCTGCCGGCTAACGACCCCACCAGGGGTGGCACGGGCCGTGATTCGCGGCTCGTGCCACCCGAGGGAGACATCGTGGTCATCTATCTTCTGCGCCGCCTCGGCGCCGGGCTCGTCCTGATCTGGGTCGTCACCGCCATCACGTTCTTCATGACGTACGGCGCCGGCCTGCCCATCGCCGTCAACATGCTCGGGCCTCAGGCGACACCGGAGCAGGTCGCTCAGCTCAACGCCCAGCTCGGTCTGGACCAGCCGATCTTCCAGCAGTACTGGACGTGGCTCACGGACGTGCTGCACGGTGACCTCGGCGTCTCGTACTTCACGCAGCAGCCGGTCGGTGAAGCGATGGCGTCTCGACTGCCCGTCACCCTGTCGGTGGTCATCTTCGCGTCGATCCTCGTGATCGTGATCAGTACGTTGCTGGGAGTGATCGGGGCTTCGCGCGGCGGGGTTGTCGACGGCATCCTTCAGGCGATCTCCACGGTCGCCTTCGTCTTCCCGGGCATCGTTCTGGCGATCGGTCTCGTCTATCTGTTTGCGATCAAGCTGCAGTGGGTGCCAGCGACCGGCTTCACGACGATAGGCGAGTCACCGAGCGCCTGGTTCGAATCGGTCATCTTGCCGGCCATCGTTCTGTCCATCGGTGGGATCGCCTCGTTGGGCGCGCAGATCCGCGGAGCACTGGTCGACCAGCTCGACCGGGACTACATCCGCACGCTGCGCACAGCCGGCGTCTCGGAGCGCTCGATCCTCCTGAAGCACGCGCTTCGAAATGCCGCAGCTCCCGGCCTGACCGTCTTCTCGCTCGAGTTCATCGCGATGTTCGGTGGCGCGCTGTTCATCGAGAAGATCTTCGCGTTGCCGGGCTTCGGTACGTACGCCTACACCTCCGCGCTGCAGGGCGACCTGCCCGCGATGATGGGTGTCGCGCTCTTCTCCGTCGCGCTGGTCGTTGTGGTGAACCTGATCGTCGACCTGCTCAACGGTTGGCTCAACCCGAAGGTGAGGGTCCAGTGACCACGGCCGTCGATCTCGACCACGTCGTCCCGAGCGACCTGCCGCGGCGTCGCGCGGGCGGCGCCTTCAGCAGGCTCCTCCGAAAGCCGTTCGGGGCCTTCTCCTTGACGGCGCTGATCGTCCTCATCCTCTTGGCGATCTTCGCGCCGCTGCTGACGATCCACACCCCGGTGTATGCGTCGCTCGACCACATCAACGCCCCGCCCGGCACCCCCGGCTGGTTGCTCGGCGGCGACCAGTACGGCCGAGACATCTGGGCGCGCGTCCTGGCATCGCTCCGCGTCTCCTTCACCTCGGCGGTGATCGGCGCCGGCATCGGAGTGATCGTCGGAACGGTCAATGGGCTCATCGCCGGCTATGTCGGGCGCAGGACCGACGCGGTGTCGTCATGGGTGTTCAACCTTGTCATGACGTTCCCCGGGATCGTCCTGATCATCGTGCTCTTCCCGGTAACGGGCGGCAGCTACCAGTGGACCATGGTGATCTTCGGCTTCCTGTTGTCACCGGGCATCTTCCGGCTCGTGCGCAACCTCGTCATGGGTGTGCGATCCGAGCTGTACGTCGACGCGGCCCGAGTCTCCGGGCTGAGCAACCGTCGGATCCTGTCGCGGCACGTCCTGTACGTGGTTCGGGGACCGATCATCATCGCGGTTGCGTTCCTCGGTGCCGCCTCGATCGGCATCCAGGCAGGCCTGGCATTCCTCGGGTTCGGGGCCGTCTCCAGCCCCAGCTTCGGCGCCATGACGAGCGACGCCTTCAGCAACATCTACTCCTACCCGGTGCAGATGGTCTGGCCGGCACTGTTCCTCGGGTTGCTCAACGCCTCGTTCGTCCTGCTCGCGAATTCTTATCGTGATGCGCTGGCCGGGACACAAGCGAAGGCGAAGCGTCGACAGGATCACCTGGACACTGCCGTGGCGGTCAGCGCCAACGGTGCCAACCCTGGCTCGACCTCCCCGGGGGGGCTGCTGCGGGTGCGTAACCTTCGCGTCGCCTACCCGAACCCGGATGGCACCACGAAGGCCGTCGTCGCCGGGGTCTCGCTCGACGTTGCGCCGGGCGAGATCGTCGGCCTCGTCGGTGAGTCCGGTTCGGGCAAATCCCAGACAGCCTTCTCGATCCTCGGGGTGCTGCCCAAGCAGGCGATCGTCCAGGCCGACGAAATGTCGATCGCGGGCGAAGCGTTGATCGGTGCCGATGCGCGAACGATGAGGTCGCTGCGCAACGGGGTCGTCGCGTACATCCCGCAGGAGCCGATGTCCAACCTGGACCCATCGTTCACGGTGGGCAGCCAGCTCGTGGAGCGGCTCACCAAGGCGATGTCCCGCAAGGAAGCGAAGGCCACGGTGCTCGCACTCCTCGACCGCGTCGGGATCGTCGAGCCGCAGCGGACATTCGACTCCTACCCCCATCAGATCTCTGGTGGCATGGCCCAGCGGGCACTCATTGCTGGGGCCGTCGCATCTCGCCCGAAGCTCTTGATCGCGGATGAACCCACCACCGCGCTCGACGTCACCGTGCAGGCCGAGATCCTCGACCTCCTGCGGGACCTGCAGGGTGAGTACGGGATGGGCGTCTTGCTGGTGACTCACAACTTCGGCGTCGTGGCGGACCTGTGCGACCGCGTGCTCGTCATGGAGTCCGGCAAGCTCGTCGAGTCGGGGGACGTGCGTCAGATCTTCCACGAGCCCCAGCACGAGTACACGCAGCGACTGGTCGGGTCGATCCTCGACGAGAACCAGATGCGCTCCGACCCGCCCGCGACGACACCGATGCTCTCCAAGGAGGACGCGTGAACGCGCTGCTGAAGGTCGAGGACCTGCGTCTGCGCTACCCGGGCAAGGGACTGCGCAAACAGGGGCCCGAGGTGTTGCGGGGCATCAGCCTCGAGATCGCACCGGGGGAGACCCTCGGCCTGGTCGGGGAGTCAGGGTCTGGCAAGACGACCCTCGGGCGTGCGGTTCTAGGACTCGCCGATCCGACGGGAGGGACGATCCGATTCGACGATCGGGACATCACACACCTCGACCAGCGTCGGCGCCGAGAGCTCGCCCGCGACGTGCAGGTCGTCTTCCAAGACCCCTACACCTCGCTCAACCCGGCACTGCAGATCGCTGACACGCTGAGCGAACCGTTGATCGGCCAGGGCGCGAGTGCCCGAGACGCTCGGTCGAAGGTCGGCGAGCTCCTGGACAAGGTTGGTCTACCGGCTGACGCCGCTCAGCGGTATCCCAGGGAGTTCAGCGGCGGCCAGCGGCAGCGCGTCGCCATCGCGCGCGCGCTCGCACTCGACCCGCGGCTCGTCGTCTGCGACGAACCAGTCTCTGCGCTCGACCTCACCACCCAGGCCCGCGTTCTCGACCTGCTGATCGACCTGCAGCGCAGCACAGGGGTGGCATACCTGTTCATCACCCACGACCTGGCTGTGGTTCAGCACATCAGCCACCGGGTCGCTGTGATGAATCGCGGGGAGATCGTCGAAATGGGGCCGGTCGCACAGGTCATCCGTCACCCGCGGGAGGACTACACGCGCCGGCTGATCCTCGCGGCGCCGACGGCGGACCCGGACAAGCAGCGCGACCGACGCGAGGCACGCCGACGTCTCGCAGCGGCGACCAGCTGACGGAGTGGTTTCAGTGGCTCTGTCAGCTGGTCTCGCCGCGGACGAGCTTGATTGCCGAGCGCTGATCGGGGACAGGGCGAATCTCAGTACTGTGCTCGCCGTCGTAGCGCCCGACCACGAGTGACCGCAGCTCGCGGGCGAGGTCGCCCTCGATCACTGGGATGTCGATCGCGACCGTGGACAGCCTCGGAACGGTCAGCTGCCCGACATCGGTCCGGTCTACGCCCACCACGGCGACCTGGTCCGGCACCGTGGCGCCGAGCCTGAGTGCGACGCCCACCACGGCGATAGCCACGTCGTCGTTGTAGCAACAGACGCCCAAGGGCTGGGCGTCCGAGATCAGAGGTGCCAGTGCCGCCGTCGCTGCATCGAGGTTGAGCGAGACCGGGACGACGACGGGCGGTGCCATCCCGCGTTCCATGAGTGCCGCCGTCGCACCCTCGACCCGCCATGCCGCGAACGGACCGACACGCGGATCGTCGAGAGTCGCGCACACGATGCGACGCTCGCCGCGTCGCAGCAGCTCGTCGACCTGAGTCCGGCCGATGAAGTGGTCGAACGAATGCCCATCGACTGTCTCTGGGGACACTCGTGGCAGTACCGAGGTGCCGAAGGCCGTGATGCGCGCGATCGCCGCTGCGTCGAGGTCGCCCATGTGGAAGACAGCGACCGGTCGCAGCTCGACGATGGTCTCTATGGTCGCCTCGAGGTCGCTCCCGACGTATCTCACGAGTGCGGCGATCCCGGCAGCGGTCGACTCAGCAACGATCTGGTCGATGAGCTCCTGCATGCGGCTGCCGAAGGTGATGTCGGGGACGACGATCACGAGGATGTCGGAGAGTCCTGTGGCGAGGGCGCGACCGGCGCGAGAGGGCCGGTAGTTCAGCTGCTGCGCGGCCCGTGCAACGCGATCGCGCGTCTCTTGCGGGAACCGGGCATCGCGCCCGTTGAGGATCTGGCTTACCGTCGGCCGCGACACGCCAGCGAGTCGAGCCACGTCGTGGCTCGTCGCTCGGGCTGGCTGCTCTGGGATGCTCATTTCGGGGAGTTTCTCACATGGGTCGCGTCAGCATGCCCGACGCCGCGGTGTCTCATCCTGTCTCGCCCTCGACGATGGTGAAGAACGACTCGACGGGCACACGCCTCGACGTCTCGTGGGGTTCAAGCTGGTCGCGCAGCTGCGCGACCAGGTCTGCGATGAAGCCCTTCATGTCGACGTGCACGGTCGTCAGGCGCGGCGCCCACAGCCGCGCGGCGATCGAGTCGTCCATCCCGACGAGCGCCACCCGCCCAGGCACCTCGATCCCGAGCTCCCGGGCGCCCGCCAGCAGGGTCAGTGCGACCTCGTCGTTGTAGCAGGCGACGGCGGCGCGCTCGTGTTCCCTCAGGATGATCGACAGGGCCCGACTGCCGCCCGCGACGTCCAGATGGACCGAGACCGCCTCGGGTGGGGCCAACCCCTGTCCCGCGCAGTAGTCCACGAGTGCCGTGAACCTTTCGCGACTGAACGGCTCCGGATTCTCGTCGGCGGTGGTCGCGTACCAGAGGGGTCGATCGCCGTTGCGTCGCAGGGTGGTCGCCTGCAGCGCCGCCACTCCCGGGTCGCGCGGCTCGGCGTCCGTGCTACTCGGTTCAGGTACGACCACGATCCCGCGCTGGACAAGGATCTCGACGTCGGCGGGGGACAGCACGCCGAAGTTCAGGACGATGAAAGGTCGGACGCCAAGCAAAGCCTCGATCGTCACCTGGTTCGTCGCACTGGCGACGCGGACGACGACGTTGCCGCCGAACGGCTGGACCTGCGACGTGACCTGGTCGACGGAGTCCTGCAGGTGGCCGCTGAAGCGCGTGTCCGGCGTCACGATGACGACGGTGTCGCTGTGGCCCCTGACCAGAGAGCGGGCGGCACCCGACGGCCGATAGGACAGCTTTGTGGCCGCCTCATGAACTCGCCGACGTGTGGTCGGCGGGAATGGTTGGTCGTCCCCGTTGAGGATCCGACTCACCGTGGCACGTGAGACGCCCGCGAGGCGGGCCACATCCTGGCTCGTCGCGGGTCGCGTCACCTCGGGCGCACGGCTCACGGCTCGATTCTGGCAGAATTGTTAGTAACACGCGATACTCAGTCGTCTTTTGGTCTACCGGTTGCCGAAGCGCAGGTGGCGGCGCTCTGCGGCGATGGCGCCGCGGAACGACATCGGGCGCCGATAACGCGCGATACGAGTTTGTGAGCCGTGCAGGTGAGGGGGCGTCGGTCGCGCCCCGTCCGACCTACGATGGGCGAGTGGATGGCGCGGACGTGACGCCGGAGGGGCAAGGCCTGCACGCCGGGCGGGCGTGTTGTGCTCCCGCTCGTCAGGTGAGCCTTCCGATGGGCCGCCCGAGTGCCCCCTCCAGCCCCGGCCGGTTCGAGGGCCCCACGACACATCAGGTCGAACAGGTGCAGGTCCCCTCAGGGACCTTCCGCATGGGCGACGGTTCTGGGGATCGCAATCCTGGAGACGGCGAGACGCCTGTCCACGACGTCCGCCTCGACGGGTTCTCGATCGACGCTACGACGGTGACAGTTGCGGACTTCGCGCGCTTCGTCGAAGCGACCGACTTCCGCACGGAGGCGGAGGTGTTCGGCTACTCGGCTGTGTTCCATCTCGCTGTCGCGGCCGATGCAGCGGACATCGTCGGGCAACCCTCCGGAACGCCTTGGTGGTTCGGGGTGCGGGGCGCCGACTGGCGGCACCCGGGCGGCGCGCTCTCCAGCACTGACGGGAAAGGCGACCACCCTGTGGTGCACGTCAGCTGGAACGACGCCGTCGCCTACTGCGCATGGGCCGGCCGCCGGCTACCGACGGAGGCGGAGTGGGAGTACGCGTCACGAGGCGGTCTTGATGGAGCGCGCTACCCGTGGGGTGATGAGCTGCTGGGGCCGGGCGGTGCGTGGAGGGCGAACATCTGGCAGGGCGTGTTCCCGACCCGCAACGACGAGGAGGACGGATACCTCACGACCGCGCCCGCGCGCTTGTTCGAGCCGAACGGGTTCGGGCTGTGGCAGACCGTCGGCAACGTGTGGGAATGGTGCGCGGACTGGTGGTCCCCGATGGCCTACGAATTGTCGGCGAGTGTCGATCCCCGCGGTCCACGGGATGGCGATGCCCGCGTCATGCGGGGTGGCTCGTACCTGTGCCACGACTCCTACTGCAACCGCTACCGAAACGCCGCACGGTCGTCGAACACGTCTGACTCCTCCATGGGCAACGCGGGGTTCCGAACCGTCGGGCTCTGAGGGCGCCCCGGCGGCGGGCTACTGAGCGGGCGCGACGGGCGTGGATCGTCGGCCGTGGCGAGAGCGCGAGTGTCGCGGGACATAGGTCGTCGGCGTGAAGCTCCGCCGGACGATACTGCGCAGCTCGGTGAGGCCGCCGTCGACGAATCCGTTGGTGCGAGCCTGGATCAGGATGTTGCCGATCGCCGTGGCTTCGACGGGACCGGCGACGACACGGCGATCGGATCGGTCGGCGACGGCTTGACACAGCAGGGCGTTCTGGGACCCACCGCCGACGATGTGGATGGTGGAGACGTCGCGACCGGCTATGCGTTCGGCCTCGTCGACGCACGCCGCGAAGGCGACGGCGAGGCTCTCGACGATGCACCTCACGAATTCTGCAGGCGTGCCCGGCGGGTTCTCGCTGTGCTCGCGGCACCACGACGCGATGCGTCCGGGGATATCGCCCGGAGGGAGGAATCGCGGGTCGTTGACGTTGATGGTCGGCATCGGTGACTCCACCCGTGCTGCGTCGGCGAGCAGCTGCTGCAAATGGCTCGATCGTTGCGCGTCTGTGGCGGCGGGCGCCCACTGGCGCATCGACTCCGACAGGAGCCACAAGCCCATGACGTTGCTCTGGAACCGTGTGCGGCCGTCCACGCCGCACTCGTTCGTGAATCCGGCGGTGCGCGCGTCCTCCGTCAGGACCGGGGCGTCGACCTCCAGCCCGACCAGCCCCCAGGTCCCGCAGGAGACGTAGGCGAAGTCGCGATGCACGCTCGGGATCGCCACGACGGCGGACGCCGTGTCGTGTGATCCGACGGCGACGACCTTCAGCGTTGCTCCGACACTGTCGACGACGTGTGGGGTGAGCTCGCCGGTCACTGTTCCAGGGTCGACGAGCGGGGGCAGGATCGAGCGAGGAACTCCGAGGGTGTCGGCCAGGTCGACGTCCCACTGTCGGGTCCGTGCGTCCAGCAGACCCGTGGTCGAGGCGATCGTGCGTTCCGCGTGCTGTGTTCCGGTGAGCCAGAAGGCCAACAGGTCGGGCGTGAGCAGCATGTGGTCCGCGACCGTCAGTCGCTGACCGTCCGTCGCGAGCTGGAACAGAGTGTTCATCGGCAGATGCTGCAGCCCGTTACGGGCGAACAGTGCGGACGCGTCGATCCTGGCGTGCACGGCGGCCACGCCGGAGTCTCCTCGGGCGTCGCGGTAGTGGAAGGGAGGTCCGAGCAGGCTCCCGTCGTGGACCAAGCCGTAGTCGACGCCCCAGGTGTCGATGGCGACGCTCGCGATCTCGCCCGGCGCCGTTCGTTCTGCGGCGGCCAGTCCGGCGAGCACCTGACGGTAGAGCTCGAGGATGTTCCAGTGCAGGCCGTCCGGAAGTCGAACCGGCCCGTTGCCGAACCTCGAGATGTGGCGCGTGTGCAGGCCGGCGTCGTCCATTCGCCCGAGGATGACTCGGCCGCTGGTCGCGCCGAGGTCGACGGCGGCAACGACGGCGGCCTTCACGCAACTCCTTTGCCTTGCAGCGTCGCGCGCCGCAGGAGCTCGTCGGGCCGGGTGTCGATGCGGGCCACCTGCCGCGGATCCATGTACGCGGGCTGGCCCACGCTGCAGGCACCGATCAGGACGCGCGCGACCTTCACGGCCATCTCGGTGATCTGGAGGACTTCTGCGCTGCTGTTTCCCAGCGCGAACATGCCGTGATTCTGGAGATAGATCGCCCGCGGGACGTCGCCGGCCCGCTCGCGAAGCAGCCGGCGCACCTCCTGCGCGAGATGCAGTCCGGGATCGACGTAGGGAACCAGCAATGGCCTGGTCCCGAGCACGACGACCTGGTCTGGGAACAGGGCGCCGTCCGTGAGCAGCGTCGGGCGCGACGACGAGAGGATGGCGTTCACGGGGATCGGATGCGTGTGGCCGACCCAGGTCACCCCAGGCTGGTCGAGGCACACCGCGTGCAGGAGTGACTCGACCGACGGCCGTCGCCCGCGGGACCGGGTGGCGACGGCATCGAACACGTCCTGGACATCGGCGTCACCGGCCCCCGGTCTGTCGATGAGTGACAGGAGCTCGTTGAGCGGGACGTCGACGAAGTCGTCGGTCGTGGCACGGCTCATGCCGGCGCCGCTCGCCTTGACGCGCACGACGCCCGCGTCGGTGAGCATCGAGCAGTTGCCCTCGGCGAGGATCGCCCACTCGCGATCGACGCGACCCAGCTCGTGGGCCAGCGTCGTCAGACGCTCCGACTCGCTCAGGGCAGCGGCCTCAGCTCTCAGCATGCTCATCACTCAGAACGCGAGGCCGGAAGGCTCGGGACCAAGCTGGACTTCTTGCGGATCGACGACGCTGAATCCGTTGGCCTTGTACGTCGCGTAGTCGAAGTTCTCGCACTCGTCGTACCCAAGCCGGTGGTAGTCGTGGAAGCCGTCCCAGTCTTCGTACCCGTCGCCGAGCGAGTGCTCGAGGAACGCGTCGGCCATCGCCTGAGCCAGTCGCGGCGCGGTGAAGAAGGCGCCGATCGCGAGGACGTTGGCGTTGTTTGCCGTGGCGGCGCGACGCGCTGTCGCGACGCTCTCGGCCACCGCTGCGTGCACGTGCGGACACTTGCTCGCGGCGATGTGGATGCCCATGCCGGAGCCGCAGAAGATGAGCGCCTTCTCGAACGCTCGCTCGGAGATCTGCGATCCGACGAGGAACCCGACGCGGTGGTACATCGGCAGATCGTCCTGTGTCGGGGTGACGTCGGTGACGGTCCAGCCCCGTGCCTGGAGGTGTCGCTTGACCGACTCCTTGAGACGAAAGCCGGCGAAGTCTGCGCCGACGACGACGTGCCTGTCCTGGATGGTCCGCATGAACACTCCTATGTGCGCTGCATCTTCCGGGCGCGACGAGCCCTGGCGTCGTGGTGCGGCCGTCGACTGGTGCCTATCGGGTCGCCCTTCGCGAACCTACGTCCACGGCGCGAAATTCACAACTCCGCGCCGCGGCGGGAGTTTCAGCCGTCGCCGGGCCTACGGGGCCGTCTCGGCCAGATGTGAGTTCGCCGGTGTGAAGGCGACGCCGGGATAGACCATCGTCAAGAAGTCCTTGAGCGATCCCTCGACGTCCACGGCTTCCCGGTCGTACAACCATTGGGTCTGCAAGCCGTCAAGCAGCCCGATGTACATGGCGGCGAGGCGCTCCGGCGCTACACCGGAGGGCGATGCGGAGTCAGCTTCCATGGATTCGAACGCCTGGGTGAGCACGATGCGCAGGCCGTGATACCGGCGGACAAACCGGTCGTGTGCCGGGTGGGCGCGAGAGGTCCCCTCGGCTGCCAGCAGGTTCTGCAGCTCGAGCATCTCGGAGCGCTCGAGGTTGTGGCGTGCGACGGCGAGCAGCCCGTCGATCTGGCCATGCTCTGCGTCTGGTGGCATGTACTGGGCGCTCTCCTCCTCGTACAGCGCCAGCACCTCCAGCAGCAGGTCTTCCTTGGTGGGGAAGTGGTGCACGAGCCCACGCTCGCTGATCTCGGCCCGCTGCGCGATCTCCTTCATCGTTGTGGAGCGGTAACCGGTCTCCGCAAACGCGCTCAGGGCCGCGTCGACGATCCGCCGGCGCACCCCAGCGGTCTTGGCGTAGGGGCCTCGGCGGGTCGTGGTCATGGTGTGCCTATCCGTCCGATGAATCTCGCGCCGTGCGGGCTATTTGACGACAAGGTAGCGCACCGCACCGGCGCACCCAGTCGTCGGGGACCTGTCGACGACCAGCGCCCGCCGCTGCGGCGAGAGCGGCTCAAACCAAACTACCGCCATGGCGCGAAGTTGTGATAGTTTGAAAATCGCGCCGCAACGGCAGGTTCGTACAGCGCGACCGCTTGATCAAGGAGGATCTCGTGACCGCTCGCCCTGTTCTCGCCGTCGCCCATCGAATCCGGCTGGGCTGCGCTGACGCGTGGGACCACCACCCTTCGGCATCCCCCCGCGCCCACCACGCCCGCCGCCCGTCCCCTCGAGACGCGCAACCACTCCAACAGAGGCGATCCCTGCCATGACGCGAGAGACCTTGACAGACGGCTGGTCCGTCCGCCGCCGGACCACCCCGTTCCAGGAGCTGGCGTCTGCGGGCGCTAGCGACTGGACGGATGTGCTGGTCCCGCACGACGCGGTCGTCGGACTCGATCGCGTGCCGGGGCTGCCGCATGGCGAGACCACGGGCTATTTCCCGGGTGGCGCATTCGAGTACCGCCGCACCCTGGCGGTGCCGGTCGACTGGCACGGGCAGCAGGTTGCGCTCGAGTTCGACGGTGTCTACCGGGACGCGATGATCTACGTCAACGGGGTCCTGGCTGGGCAGCACGCGTACGGGTACTCCCGGTTCACCGTCCGGATCGACCCCTTCCTGAACCGCGGACAGGACAACGAGATCCGCGTCGCGTGCCGGGCGCACCAGGACAGCCGCTGGTACACCGGAGCAGGTCTGCACCGTGACGTCACCCTCGTCGTCAAGCCGGCCGTGCACCTGGTGCGCGAGGACGTGTGTGTCACCACGCCGGAGGTGGACGTCGAGAATGCTGTCGTCGTCGTCGCGGTCGCCGCCGCCAACTCTTCGGCGGTCACGGTCACCGCGCGAGTGGAGGTCGAGCTGCTCGACTCTTCGGCGCAGGTCGTGGCGCGTGGCTCGTCGCCCGTGACGCTGCTGCCCGGTGAGCGGAGCGTGGCTCGCCATCGCCTCCTCGTCGCGGAGCCGCTGGTCTGGGATGTCGAGTCGCCCCATCTCTACACGGCTCGCGTTGCACTCACGAACGACGACGGGACGCGCGACCAGGAGCAGACCGAGTTCGGGATCCGGACCCTGCAGGTCGACGCGCGCCGCGGGCTGCGCGTCAACGGGCGCACCGTGAAGTTGCGCGGGGCGTGCGTGCACGGCGACAACGGGCCGCTGGGAGCCGTGTCGCTGCCCCGCGCCGAGGAGCGCCGCATCACCTTGCTCAAGGAGGCCGGATTCAACGCAGTCCGCATGTCGCACCACCCCGCGAGCGAGGCGTTCCTGGCGGCGTGCGACCGACTCGGGATGCTCGTCATCGACGAAACCTTCGACATGTGGACGTCGAGCAAGTCCGACTTCGACTACGCCTTCGAGTTCACTCAGTGGTGGGAGCGCGACGTCGAGGCGATGGTAACGCGTGCGATCAACCACCCCAGCGTCATCATGTACTCCATCGGCAACGAGATCCCCGAGCTCGGCGGTCCACACGGGGCTGTCTGGTCGCGCCGGCTAGCCGAGAAGGTCCGGTCTCTCGACCCGACCCGGCTGGTCACCAATGGCGTCAACGGGTTCGTCGCGATGCTGGACATGGTCTTGCCGCTCATGGCAGCGGCCCGCGTGGAAGCGGAGGCGCCCGCCGACACCGCAGAGCCGGCCGGCGGAGTCAACACGATGATGGACGCCTTCGGCGCCATGATGGCCGGCATTCAGACCGCGCCGCAGACCACTGAAGCGACCGAGGAGGCGTTCGCGGTACTCGATGTAGCGGGCATGAACTACTCGGATGCCCGCTATTCGTTGGATGCCGAGCTGTTCCCGGACCGCGTCATCTGCGGCACGGAGACCCTGGCCACGTCCATCGACCGCACGTGGGACCTCGTCAAGGCATACGACCACGTCATCGGCGACTTCGCGTGGGCCGGCTGGGACTACCTCGGCGAGACGGGCATCGGCCGCGTCATCTACGCCGACGAGAACTCCACCAGCGGGTTCTCCACAGGCTATCCGGCACTGACTGCCTACACCGGGGACCTGGACATCATCGGGCACCGGCGGCCGGCCTCGTACTACCGAGAGATCGTCTTCGGACTGCGCACCGAACCGTTCATCGCCGTGGAGCGGCCAGACAACCACGGGCGGGAGGTCGCCATGGCAACAGGCTGGGCCTGGAACGACGTCGTCTCGTCCTGGTCGTGGCACGGGCACGAAGGTCGAACCGTCGGCCTGGAGGTGTACGCGCGGGCCGATGAGGTCGAGCTGCTCCTCGACGGTGTGGTCCTCGATCGCGTCAAGGTGGGTGCGACTCGGGCGTTCCGCGCCGACTTCACGGTGACGTACCAGCCGGGCACGCTGACTGCCGTGGCCTTCGCCAATGGTGTCGAGGTAGCGCGGTCGACCCTGCGCACCGCCAGCGACGAGCTGGAGCTTCGTGCCGTCGCCGACCGCGTCGACGTCGCCAGTGATGGTCGGGACCTCGTCTACGTCAGCCTCGAGCTCACCGATGGCGATGGGATCGTCCACCCCGGGCGCGACCGCCGCGTCGAGATCACCGTCGACGGCCCCGCACTCCTGGCGGGCGTGGCCTCGGGCGCTCCGGTGACCGAGGAGCCGTTGTCCGGGACCGGCTGCACGACCTTCGACGGTCGAGCGGTCGCGGTCCTGCGCGCGACCGGTGCCGGCGAGGTCACCGTGTCGGCCTCAACCGAGGGATGCCGCCCTGTTCGGATCGCTGTGACCGCCCGATGACTGACCTGAGGAGAACCGTGAGCACGCTGCCGTACCGCGACCCGTCGCGGACCGTCCAGGAGCGGGTCGCTGACCTGTTGGCACGCTTGACGCTCGAGGAGAAGGCCGGGCAGCTGTCCCAGTACTTCTACATGACCAGCGGCGAGCCAGTGCCCGAGGACTTCGACATCGAGTCCCTGCCGCCTGAGTATCGTGCGTTCGCCGAGCAGCCAAAGAAGGTGGAGACGGCCGTCCGCACCGGTGCGGCCGGGTCGGTGTTGTTCGTCACCGACCCGTCGCTCGCCAACCGGCTGCAGCGCTCCGCAGTGGAGGAGAGCCCACACGGTATCCCCCTGATCTTCGGGTTCGACGTGATCCACGGGTTGCGGACGATCTTCCCCGTCCCGATCGCGTTGGCCGCCTCGTGGTGCACAAGCACCATCGAGCAGGTTCAGGCGATCGCGGCTCGTGAGGCCCGTGCGGTGGGGATCCACTGGACGTTCGCGCCGATGGTCGACGTCGCTCGTGACCCTCGGTGGGGCCGCATCATCGAGGGTGCCGGCGAAGACCCGGTACTCGGCGCAGCCGTCGCGGCCGCTCAGGTGCGTGGCTTCCAGGGCGACCGCGGAGCCGAGAGCGTCATTGCTGGGCCGAAGCACCTTGCCGGTTACGGCGCCGCCCGGGGCGGCCGCGACTACGACGACGCCGAGATCTCGGACGCTGAGCTCTGGAACGTCTACCTGCCGCCGTTCCGTGCGGCTGTGGCGGCCGGTGCAGGCAACGTCATGAGCGCGTACATGGACCTCAACGGCGTTCCGGCCTCAGGCAACGCATGGCTGCTGACCCACGTGCTGCGCGACGAGCTGGGCTTCGAGGGCTGGGTCGTCTCCGACGCCAACGCGGTCCGGTCCCTGGAGACGCAGCACTTCGCTCGGGACCAGACCGACGCCGCCGCGCGAGCGATGACCGCGGGGATGGACATGGAGATGACCATGTTGGACCCGGCGTTCAGCCAACTGCCCGACGCCGTAGCGCAGGGCCTGGTCAGCATCGACGCGATCGACCAGGCAGTGAGCCGAGTGCTGACCGCGAAGTTCGGCCTCGGACTCTTCGAGCGTCCCTATGTCGATGAGACAGCGACGGCCGGCATCCTGGCCGCCGACGAGCACCGCGACGTGGCCCGCGTCGCGGCCGAGCGGTCGGTCGTGCTGCTGAAGAACGACGCGCACGCGCTGCCGCTGCGCCCAGAGGGACTGACGACGGTCGCAGTCGTCGGCCAGCTCGCGAACAGTCAGCGCGACACGCTGGGCCCGTGGGTGTTCGCCCACGACACCGCCGAGACCGTGACGGTCCTCGATGGGCTGCGAGCGAGAGTCGGCGATGCCGTTGTCGTCGAGCACGCGCCCGGTGCCGGAATCCCGGCCCGGACGTTCCCTTCGCCGTTCGACGCCATGGATCCGACGGTCACTGACACGAGCTCCGATCACGACGATGACGCCGAGATCGCGCGTGCCGTCGACCTCGCGGCGGCCGCCGACGTCGCGATCGTCGTTGTCGGGCAGCGGCAGAACCAGATCGGTGAGACTGCCTCGTCGGCGACTCTGGACCTGCCCGGCCGCCAGCTCGACCAGCTGCAGCAGATCGTGGCGACGGGAACGCCGGTCGTCCTGGTCGTGATGTCCGGACGACCGCTGGACCTGCAGTGGGCGGACGCCAACGTTCCCGCGATCGTGCAGGCCTGGTACCCGGGGACGCGCGGTGGCGAAGCCTTGGCGGCGGTACTGCTCGGCGACGTCTCGCCGGCCGGGCGCCTGCCGTTCACCTGGCCCCGCCATGCCGGGCAGGTGCCGATGATCTACGCCCACTACCGCACGTTCGCTCCCGACTACCAGGACAGGCGGTACTGGGAGGAACTGAGCACGCCGTTGTACCCCTTCGGCCACGGCCTGTCCTACGCGGACTTCACCTACGACGGCCTCCGTCTGGACCGCGACACGATCGCGGCCGGGGAGACCGCGACGGTCAGCGTAGAGGTGACCAACACGTCCGACCGTGACGCTGACGAGGTCGTCCAGCTCTACATCCACCAGCGGTACGGCACCTCGTCGCGTCCCGTCCGCGAGCTGAAGGGCTTCCAGCGGTTGGCAGTTCCGCGAGGCGAGACTCGCACCGTGACATTCCCCGTCGGCCCCGACGAGCTGCGCTACTGGAGCGCCGCCACGCGGGGATGGATCCAGGACGCCACGACCCTCGACCTGTGGGTCGGCGGAAGTTCCACGACCGAGCTCACCACCGTCCTTGAGGTGACGGCATGAGCAGCGAGACGACACCTGCTGCTGTCCGCTTCAATGACGTTCCCGTGCTGTCGGGTTTCTATCCCGACCCGACGATCTGCCGGGCGGGCGACCGGTACTACCTGGCGAACTCGAGCTTCGAGTACCTGCCGGGTGTGCCGATCCACGAGAGCACGGACCTCGTCACGTGGCGCCAGGTCGGCAACGTCTACGACCGCCGCGAACAGCTCGACCTGCGTGGCGCGCCCTCCGGTACTGGCACCTATGCGCCCACCCTTCGTCACCACGACGGTCGGTTCTACCTGATCACCACCGACATCACCACCGTCATGGAGGGCCAACTCATCGCCTCCGCCGACGACCCGGCAGGACCGTGGTCCGTGCCCGTTCGAGTCCCTGGGCCGATGGGGATCGACCCTGACCTCTTCTGGGATGTGGACGGCTCGTGCCACATGACCTGGGCAGGGTGGTCGTTGTCGGGAGACGGCGGAATTCTCTCGCTCCCCATCGACCCCGACACCGGCGACGTGCTGGGAGAGATCCGCCGCCTGTGGCAGGGAACCGGTCTGGCGCACCCCGAAGGACCGCACCTCTATCGCATCGACGACACCTACTACTGCCTCCTCGCGGAGGGCGGCACCGAGCGCGGCCACTGCGTGACGATCGCGCGCGCACCCTCGCTGGACGGGCCGTGGGAGTCCGCGCCACACAACCCCATCCTCAGCCACCGCAGCAGCACGCACCCCGTGCAGAGCACCGGGCACGGCGACCTCGTCGAGCGCCCCGACGGCACCTGGGCCATGGTCCACCTCGGCAACCGACCGAGAGGTCGCACGCCCGCCTTCCACGTCAACGGCCGCGAGACCTTCGTCGTGGGCGTCGACTGGGTCGACGGGTGGCCGGTCGTGGATGAGTCCCGGTTCGAGGTGCCCGAAACCGACACGGCATTCACCGATGGTTTCGTCGCCGACAACCTCGACCCGCGATGGATGTCACCTGGGGGAGTGCACGTCGACACCGTGCGCCCGGCTCCCGGCGGCGGCCTGGTCATCTCACCGGTCGACGACGAACGCCCACTGCCCGCGCTGTGCGTTCGCGCACGCGACGAGGGTTGGCGCGCCCACATCGACCTCGCGTCGCCAGATGGAGGCCCTGGCCTGCAGGTCCACCTCGACACCGACAACTGGTTCGAGGTCCGCCTCGAGGGCGGCCGAGCCGTCGCCGAGGTGTCGGTCGCAGGGCTGAGGCACACGTTCCCCGACACGGGTCTCGAAGTCCCCGTCGAGGGGTTGTGGTGCGCCGCGATCGCTGAGCCGCCAGCGCCGTACCCCATGGGCGGGCCAGACACCCTGGCGGTCGGAGTGCGCAGCGGTGGACGTGACATCGAGCTCGCGCGCGTCGACGGTCGACTCGTGTCGACCGAGGTCGCCAGCGGCTTCACCGGACGCACGATCGGACTACGCGCAACGACCGGCGAGGTCCGGATCACCGAGTTCGGGTACGCCCCCCGCGCGGCCGAGCAGATCAAGCCATGACCGTCGACGTCGGGGCGGTCAGGTCCGTCCTCGCCACGGCTCTCGGGGGCACGTCCGGCGCGCTCGAGACCGACGTGGATCTGGACGGCGTGGTGCTGCACCGTGTGCCAGCCCGGGCCCGGGCCCGCCTCGCGGAGCAGCCGCTGGACTTCATGAGCGCCGTGCCTTCGGGTGTCCGGCTGCGCGTGCACTCAGACGCCCCCTGGCTTGAGCTCGACGCGGACTTCGTGAGAGTGGTCTCACCGCTCGACACGACCGCCGGCACCGTCGTCGACCTCGTCGTCGACGGCGAGCTCCGACCGCCCATCGTGACGACGGATGAAACGGTCATCCTGATCGACATGGCGACTGGGGACATGGAGACGCACGTCGGCGCAACGGCGACGCTGAGGCTCGAGCTCGGCGCGCCAGGACTCGAGCGCGATGTCGAGGTGTGGCTGCCTCACGCGTCCCAGACCACCCTGCGCGATCTGCGGGTCCCAGCAGGCGCCGCGGTGCGAGCCGCGGCCGCAACCGGACGACGCTGGGTGCACCACGGAAGCTCGATCAGTCAGTGCTCCGAGGCGAACCGTCCAACCAGCACGTGGCCGGCGATCGTCGCCCGTACCGCCGGGCTCGACATGACGAACCTCGGCATCGGCGGGCAGTGCCACCTCGACCCGTTCATGGCCCGAGCCATCCGTGACCTGCCCGCCCACGCGATCAGCCTGGAGATCGGCATCAACGTGGTCAACGGCGACACCATGCGAGAACGGGCATTCGTGCCTGCGCTCCATGGCTTCCTCGACACCATCAGAGAGGGCCACCCCGACACGCCCATCCTGGTGGTCACGCCGATCATCTGCCCAGCGGCGGAGGACGAGCCCGGCCCGACCATCATCGGCCCCGACCAGCGCGCCTGCACCGTGACCCGGCCCGACGTGCTCGCGGCCGGTGCTCTGTCCCTGAAGCGCATACGCCAGCTGATCCACCGGGCTGTCGAGATCCGTCGGAGCGAGGGGGACCAGCATCTGCAGGTCCTCGACGGGTTGACGTTGTTCGGGCCGGACGACGTAGTCGACCTACCCGACGGCCTGCACCCGAACACGGCGGGCTACCGGCGCATCGCCGAGCGGTTTCTTCCCGCCGCCTGGGGCGCCGACGGCTTCCTTGCCTGACCTTCCGAACTGGAGCTCCCATGTCTGTGCCAGCCGGTCCTGCGTGGACCGCCCGCATGATCACGACCGACCACGAGTCAGCGCCGTTGCTGCGCGCCGCGTTCGACCAGGAAGCGGGTCACGGCGACGTCGTCGCTGCCGTGCTGCGGATCACCGCCCTGGGTGTCGTTGAGGCGCGACTCAACGGAGTCCTCGCCTCGCCTGACGTGCTCACCCCGGGCTGGTCGACCTACGAGAAGCGTCTCCGCTATGCCGAGTGGGATGTCCTGCCACTGGTCGCCGCCCGCACGACGCTGGTCCTGTCGGTCGGCAACGGGTGGTTCCGCGGGCGTCTCGGCTGGCTCGGCCTGCAGGGCGTCTACGGGCCGGACCGTGCCGCCGCGGCCGAGCTTGTCCTCACATACACCGACGGGCATCGACAGGTCATCGTCACCGGCGCCAACTGGGTGGGCGCTCCGAGCGCGATTCTCCAGGACGACCTCTACGACGGTCAGAGCATCGACACCCGTCTCCTGCAGCCTGCGGACGCCCACCTCGCTGACGGCTCGCTCTGGGGACCCGTGCGTGAGGTCGAGTTCGACGCGGGGATGCTCGAGCCCTACATCGGGCCGCCGGTACGTCGCCAGGAGGACGTCGCCGCCACCTCCGTGACACGCACCGCTGACGGGCAGCTCCTGCTCGACTTCGGGCAGAACCTAGTCGGATGGCTCCGGATCAAGGTCCAGGGCTCTCTCGGCGACGAACTGACCGTGCACCACGCCGAAGTTCTCGAAGATGGTGACCTCTCGCTCAGGCCGCTGCGCTCGGCACGAGCCGAGGACCGCTACGTCCTGTCCGGCTATGAAGACCTCCTGGAGCCGACCTTCACGTTCCACGGCTTCCGGTACGCCCGCCTGACCGGTTGGCCAGGAACCGAGGATGACGCGCTCACCTCGGTCCGTGCGGTCGTCGTCGGCTCCGAGCTTCGACGCACTGGCTACTTCGAGTGCTCCGACCCGGACCTGAACCGGCTGCACGAGAACGTCGTGTGGGGGATGCGCGGCAACTTCCTCGACGTGCCGAGCGACTGCCCGCAGCGTGACGAGCGCATGGGCTACGTCGGCGACCTCGGGGCCTTCGCCCCCACTGCGACGTTCCTGTACGACGTCGAGACGTTCTTGCGCGACTGGCTGCGGGACCTCACCCTGGAACAGCGCATCGCGGGCGGCCAGGTGCCCCTCACCGCGCCGAACACGCTCAAGTACGAACCGACCATGTTCCAGGCACCGCCCCCCGGCGTCGTCGTGACGCCTGCGCCCATGGCGCTGTGGCAGGACGGCGCGGTGTGGATCCCGTGGGCGATGTGGCAGCAGTACGGCGAGCGTCAGGTCCTCGTAGAACAGGCCGAGTCGGTCGCCGGGCACCTTGCCGTGATCGAGGGCGCCCTGAATGAGGACGGCACGATGACGTCCGGGTACCAGCTCGGCGACTGGCTCGACCCCGCCGCGCCCCCGGAGGATCCCCGGGGCGCACGTGCTGATAGGGAGGTCCTCGCGACGGCCTGCATGTTCCGCACGCTCGACCTGGCATCTCGCATGTCCAGCGTCCTCGGCGACGACGACGAGGCAGCCCGCCGCCGCGCCCTGGCGGAGCGAGTCCGCCGCGGCTTCGTGACGACCTACGTCGGGGACGACGGGCGCATCCGGTCCGACGCCCCGGCGGTCTACGCGGTCGCCATCGCATTCGGCCTGCTCACCGACGACGGCGCGCAGCAAGCGGGGGACCGGTTGGCCGACTTGGTCGCCGAGGGTGGATACGTGATCCCGACCGGGTTCATCGGCACACCGTTCGTCCTTCGCGCCCTGAGCAGCACCGGTCACGCCGACACGGCCTACCGCCTCCTCACCCAGCGCGAGTGCCCGTCCTGGCTCTATCAGGTCTCCATGGGAGCGACCACGATCTGGGAACGATGGGACGCGATGCTTCCCGACGGGCGAGTGAACCCCGGAGAGATGACGAGCTTCAACCACTACGCCTTCGGCTCCGTCGCGCAGTGGATGCACGAGGTTGTCGCAGGGATGAGCCCCCTCGAACCCGGATACGAGCGCGTCCTGTTCGCACCGCAGCCCGGCGGGGACCTGACGTCTGCCAGCGCGGGCCTAAGCACACCGTTCGGCACCACCTCGATCCAGTGGCGCCTCGCCGGCGGCCGCATCTCGGTGCGGCTCGAGGTCGCCCCCGGGACCGAGGCGGTGCTGCGACTGCCCGGACATCCCGACCAGACCCTCGGCGCCGGCGACCACGAGATCGAGGCAGACCTGTCCGGACGGGCGGTTCTCGCATGACGAACTTCCTCTGGGGCGCCGCGACGTCACCGCACCAGGTCGAGGGCAACAACGTCAACAGCGACTGGTGGAAGCGTGAGCGTGACTTCCCCGAGATGTTCGACCGCAGCGGCGACGCCGACGACAGCTACCACCGATTCGCCGAGGACATGCGGCTGCTCGCCGACGCCGGACTGAACTCCTACCGGTTCGGCATCGAGTGGGCCCGCATCGAGCCCGTACCCGGACACATCTCCCGGGCCGAGCTCCAGCACTACCGGCGCATGATCGACACGGCCTTCGAGCTCGGCCTCACACCGGTCGTCACCCTCCAGCACTTCACGGTCCCGCTCTGGTTCTCCCATGAGGGCGGATGGCTCGCGGACACCGCCATCGAGCGCTGGCGCTCCTACGTTGAGGCCACGACCGAGATCCTGCACGACGTCCCGTGGATCGTCACGATCAACGAACCCAACATCCTCGCCCTCATGTGGCTCCTGGACGACGCGCTCGCGACACACGGCATCGAGGGCCTCAACCTCTCGGCTGGCGCGCAGACTCTCGCGTCGGTCGTCCCGGACGAGGGGATCAGCCTCCGCCTCATCGAGGCGCACCACGCGGCGCGCGAGGTGCTCAAGTCCAGAGTGGGCGGCAATGTCGGGTGGACAGTCGCCAACCAGTCGTTCGAGCGCACACCCGGGAATGAGGAGCTCTACTCGACGATCAAGTACGCATGGGAGGACCGGTTCCTCGAGGCGTCGCGCGACGACGACTTCATCGGCGTGCAGGCGTACACAAGCCAGCAGATCGACGCGAACGGCATCGTGGCGCACCCACCAAACCCCGACAACACGCTGGCCGGCTGGGCGTACCGGCCCGACGCCATCGGCATCGCCCTGCGCAACTCTGCCGACGTCACCGGAGGCGTCCCCGCACTCATCACCGAGAACGGGATCGCGACCGCCGACGACGAGCGCCGCATCGCCTACACCAGCGTTGCACTCGAGCACGTCGCGGCCGCCATGGTCGACGGCATCGACGTCCGCGGCTACCTGCACTGGTCCGCGCTCGACAACTTCGAATGGGGCAACTGGAAGCCCACCTTCGGCCTGATCGCGGTCGATCGATCAACCTTCGTCCGCACGCCCAAGCCGAGCCTCGCATGGCTCGGCGGCATGGCACGCAATGGACCCCCGAGCGCCTGAGCCGTCGAGCTTGTCCTCACTGTCCGGGCTCGATGTCCGGTTGACCGAAGGAGCCCGCACATGTCCGACGCCAGCAGCCCGAAGTTCGACCTCACATACGACGTTGTCATCGTCGGCACCGGGGGCGCCGGTTTCGCGGCAGCCATGGGCGCCGCCGACGAGGGTCTGCGGGTCCTGATGCTCGAGTCGACCGACAAGTGGGGTGGCAGCACGGCGATGTCGGGCGGCGGAATGTGGCTGCCCAACAACCCGCTCGCGCAGCGCGACGGTGCCGGCGACTCGCGAGAGGAAGCGCTGACCTACCTGGAGGCCACGGTCGGTGACGACTACCGGGCGACATCGCGCGCACGCAAGGAAGCCTTCGTCGACGGGGTCGAGGACTTCGTTCTTACCGCCGAGAAGTACGGCATGAAGTTCGCGCGTGCCGCCGACTACCCGGACTACTACCCCGAGCTTCCGGGCGGCAAGATCGGTCGTTCCATCGAGGTCGAGCCGTTCGACTCAAAGAAGATCGGCGACTGGTGGAAGACCACCCGCGCGCTGATGCCGCTGCCGCTCAAGACGGACGACGTCTGGCTGCTGGGGCGGGCTTGGTCGACGCCGTCGGGGTTCGTGCGTGGTGCCCAGTTCGTGTTCCGGACGCTGGGCGGCGCGGTCCGCGGGAAGCGCCTCGTCGGCACCGGTGCCGGCCTGGCCAGCTCGTTCTTGAACATCGTCGTGCAGAAGCAGGGCACGCCTCTGTGGCTCGACGCGCCGCTCGAGGCGCTCGTTGTGACCGACGGACGCGTCGTCGGGGTCCGGACCACGCACGACGGTCGCCTCGTGACCGTCCGGGCGACCCGCGGTGTGCTGCTCGCCGCCGGCGGCTTCGACCACAACGTGGCGCTGCGGCAGAAGTACCAGGGCATCGACGGAAACCCGTCGGGGAACCCCGGCAACGTCGGCAGCACCCTTGACCTCGCCCAGGACCTCGGCGCCGCCGTGGAGCTCATGGACGATGCCTGGTGGGGCGCCTCAGTGGTGGCCGCACCGGACGGGAGCCCGGCATTCCTCGTCAACGAGCGCTCGATGCCGTACTCGCTGATGATCGACGCCGAGGGCGACCGGTTCGCCAACGAGTCCGAGTCGTACGTCGACCTGGGCCACCACATGCTCGCGCACGACAAGGACGGCACGTACTGGCTCGTCGCCGACGCCCGGCACGCGCGCCGCTACCTGCGCGGCTACGCCATGGACCCGCGCGCGACCAAGGCCATGGCTGCGGCCGGAACCATGGTCAAGGCGGCGACCGTCGACGCGCTCGCGCGAGGGATCGGCGTCGAGCCCGAGCGCCTCCAGGCGACTCTCGACCGCTTCAACGGGTTCGCCCGCTCCGGGGTCGATGCCGACTTCGGACGTGGCAACTCGGCCTACGACCGCTACTACGGCGACCCGACCGTCCACCCGAACCCGAACCTCGCCCCCCTGGAGAAGGGGCCGTTCACGGCGTTCAAGGTCGTCATCGGCGACCTGGGCACCAAAGGCGGCGTCGTCACCGACGCCGACGCATGCGTGCTGCGCGACGACGGGTCAGTCATCGAGGGCCTCTACTCGGCCGGGAACAACTCCGCGTCGGTCATGGGCCGGACCTACCCAGGCCCTGGCTCGACGATCGGTCCCGCGACCGTCTTCGGCCTTCGTGCGTCGCGGCACATGGCCCGCAACCGGCCGTGAGTCTCACCCATCACCGGACGAGCTGAGACGAGCGACGGTTCGCCGGACCTGTGGCATCTGTACGTGGTGGCATTCCCTCTGAGCATCGTGACCAGCGCTCAGGTGCGGGCCGGCCGACCCCATCAGGGTCGGCCGGCCCTTTGCGCTTGACCGGCTCCGGCACCGGGCGCAACCGGCGTCCCGCAGGTCCTGAGGACCGGGCAGGCCGGTTGCAGGAGGTGCCCGATGTCGCGAAAACCCGCTCGCGATGGGGTATTGACGAGAAAAACGAGTGCTGTTAGGTTTTCTCTACCGATCGACCGCACTGCTGCAGTCCGGTCCGGCCCACCTGCGAACGAAGGAGTTCACATGCACCGCACTATGCGTCTACGGGGACGATGGGTGGCTGCTGCTGTTGCTGCGGCAGCGGCACTCACGCTCACAGCGTGCTCCGGTTCCTCAGACTCGAACTCGAGCAGCACCTCGGCTGCCAAGTCCAGTGCAAACCTGGGTCTGCTGGGCAGCGTCTCGTCGTTCTCGGCCGCTGACATGGAGTGGGGAAACCAGGCCCCGTACGTCCAGGCGGTCTACGACACCCTGCTCCGTCAAGACACCAAGGGCGCCGTCATCGCCGGCCTAGCGTCCAAGTGGTCGTACAACGACGACCAGACCGTGCTGACCTTGACCCTCCACGACGGAGTGAAGTTCACCGATGGAACGCCGCTCAACGCCGACGCGGTCGCGAAGAACCTGATCCGCTTCCGCGACGGAGCCTCGTCGGCGAAGGCGAACCTCGCCAACATGGCCGATGCCACGGCCGTCGACGACACGACGGTGAAGATCACCCTCAAGGAGAGCGACCCCGGGCTGCTCATTGCCCTCGCGCAGGCAGCGGGCGCCGTCGAGGCGCCCTCGCACTTCGGCAGCGCGGACGAGAAGACCGTCCCCCTTGGCTCCGGCCCCTACGAGCTGGATGCCGCGAAGTCGGTTCCCGGTTCGACGTACCAGTTCACCGCGAACCCCGACTACTGGGACAAGGCCTCGCAGCACTACGACGCTCTGACGTTCACCGTGCTGACGGACTCGACCGCCATGCTGAACGCCATCAAGGGTCACCAGGTGAACTTCGGAGTCATTCGGGACAACAAGACGCTCGATCAGGTGAAGTCAGCGGGCTACAAGTTGGTCAGCATCCAGGCGAGCTGGGTCGGGATGCTCTACTTCGATCGAGACGGTGCGGTCAATCCGGCGCTCGGCGACGTCCGGGTCCGCCAGGCGCTGAACTACGCGTTCGATCGCAAAGGCCTCCTCAAGACCGTCGGCAGCGGCGCAGGGACCACGACGACTCAGATCTTCCCGACGACCTCTGCCGCCTACGACCCGGCCCTCGACAACAAGTACTCCTTCGACCCCGCCAAGGCCAAGAAGTTGCTGACTGAGGCTGGCTACCCGAATGGCTTCGCGCTCGAGATGCCGTCCCCGCCCGGCCAGGACCCGGCCACCAACGCCCTGATCGTCCAGCAGCTCAAGGATGTCGGCGTCACGGCGACCTTCGTCGACGCCGGTGCCAACTTCTTCCCCGACATCCTTGCTCAGAAATACGCCGTGAGCCCGTTCGGCCTTGCGCAGGATCCCGACTGGACCCTGATCAACTTCCAGGTCGCGCCCAACGCCACGTTCAACCCGTTCCACAACGCGGACCCGAAGATCGACGAGCTCATCCAGACGATCCACGACTCGCAGGCGGACGAGACAACGTTGAACGCCGCTCTCAAGGAACTCAACACCTATCTCGTCGACCAGGCGTGGTTCGGCACCTGGTACCGGCCCGACTCCAACTTTGCAGTCGACTCGGCCACGACCGCTGAGCCGCAGGCCGGAAACGCGTTGCCCAGCCTCTGGAACATCAAGCCGGCGGCCTGAAGCACCTACTGGTCGGGGTGAGCCCCGCGTGCCGCTCACCCCGACCGTGTCGCACTTCTACCCGGCGCGCACCACAGAGCATCGACAAGGAAGCCCCGTGCTCACATTCATCGGAAAGCGTGTCGTCAGCGGGATCGTGCTCATCTGGTCCGTCTGCACGCTCGTGTTCGTGTTGCTGTACTTCAACAGTGGCAACGTGGCCCGAACCATTCTCGGGCAGACCGCCTCTCAGGAGGCCGTGGACCTCAAGTCCGCGCAGCTCGGTCTCGACCGGCCCCTCACCGTGCAGTATGTCGACTGGTTGTCCCACGCGCTGCACGGGGACCTTGGGACGTCTTGGTTCACAAACCAACCGGTAACGTCCACCATCGCGACGCGACTCCCCGTCACGCTGTCGATCATCATCGGGGCCACGATCGTGTCGGCGATCATCGCTGTGGTCCTGGGCGTCTGGGCCGCTATCCGACGCGGATGGGCCGATCGCGTCGTGCAGGTGCTCTCGGTGCTGGGCTTCGCGGTCCCGGGCTTTCTCATCGCGATCGGGCTGATCGCCGTGTTCGCGCTGAACTTCGGGTGGTTCGCACCCACAGGGTTCGTCGCCTTCACTGACAGTCCCAGCGGGTGGCTGCGAACCGTCACCCTGCCGATCATCGCGCTGAGCATCGGCGGCATCGCCGCCATCTCCGGGCAGATTCGAGGGTCGATGCTCGACGCCATGCGGCAGGACTACGTCCGCACCCTTCGGAGTCGAGGACTGTCGAGCACTCAGGTGACCTTCGTCCACGTGCTCCGCAACGCCGCGGGACCGGCGCTCGCGGTCCTGGCCCTTCAGTTCATCGGCATGCTCGGCGGCGTCGTGCTGATCGAGCAGATCTTCGCCATCCCCGGAGTCGGCCAGATGACCGTCTTGTCCACCATCCAGGGCGACATCCCCGTGGTCATGGGCCTCGTCGCTGTGACGGCCATCCTCGTGGTCGTCGTCAACCTGGCCATCGACTTGGTCCAGGGCTGGGTCACGCCGAGAGCGAGGCTTGCATGAGCATCGACCCGTCGGGTATCACCCCTGACACCGAAGAGCACCTGGCGGCCGCGGGCGTGGCCGTGAACCCACGCCGTCGAACCCTCTTTCGAGAGATTCTGCGTCGGCCGATCGGGACCGTCTCACTCGTCGTCCTCGCGCTGATTGTTCTCGCGGTGGTCCTCGCCCCCCTTCTCACGTCGTCCGACCCTGCGGCCGCATCCCTGCAGGACGTCCTTGGTCCCCGTGCCCCGGGTCATCCGCTCGGCTTCGACAGCGCAGGGCGAGACGTCTGGGCGAGGCTCCTTTACGGCGGCCGGTTCACGCTCGCTGCGGCGATGCTGGCGGTGCTGGTGGCGGCCTCTATCGGGATCACCGCAGGACTGATCGCTGGGTACTTCCACGGCGCGTTCGACAAGGTCTCTTCATGGCTGGCCAGCCTGATGATGGCGATGCCGGTCCTGATCCTGCTTCTCGCTCTGCGCACCGTGATCGGCCCGTCGTTGTGGTGGACGATGGTGGCCTTCGGCGTCATCCTCTCGCCGTCCTACTTCCGCCTCGTCTACGCGTCCGTCAACGCCGTCCGGGACGAGCTCTACCTCGACGCCGCTCGCGTAGCGGGCATCTCGGACCGCCGGATCATCGCCCGGCACGTGCTCACTGTCGTGCGCGCACCCGTGATCATCCAGTCCGTGATGATCGTGGGGATCGCCGTGGCGATCCAAGCCGGCCTGGACTTCCTCGGCCTGGGTAACGCAAGCATCCCCACCTGGGGCACGATGCTGAACGACGGGTTCATCAACCTGTACAACGCTCCCCGGCTCGTGGTGTGGCCGACGGCGGCCATCGTGCTCCTGCTCGTGTCCTTGAACCTGCTCGCCACCACGATGCGCGACGTGCTGGAGCGGACACAGCAGCCTTCGCGTCGGCGAAAGGCGCCGCGACCGGCGGACGCACCAAACGCCGGAGACGAGACCGCGCGGACCGTCGTGCACGCCGATCGGTCGGATCCCGACGAGGCGCCCTTGCTCACGGTCGAGCACCTGTCAGTGGGCTACGAGCAGCCAGCCGGGCAGCCGGACAAGGTTGTCGTCCAGGACGTATCCCTGTCAGTACGCCGCGGTGAAGTGCTCGGTCTGATCGGCGAATCCGGGTCGGGTAAGACCCAGACCGCCTGGGCCATCATGCGGCTGCTATCAGAGGGTGGTCACATCCTGACTGGGCGGATCGTCTTCGACGGCCAAGACCTCGCCGACGCGTCAGAGCGCGCGATGGCCGGCATCCGTGGCAGGCGGATCGCGTACATCCCGCAGGAGCCCATGGCGAACCTCGACCCGTCGTTCACGGTGGGCAGTCAACTCGTTCGCCCGATCCGGCACTGCCTGGGAATCTCTCGAGCTGACGCGCGGGACAAGGCCCTCGCCCTCCTTGAGCGGGTCGGTATCCCCGATCCGGCTCGCACGTTTGGCGCGTATCCGCACGAGCTGTCGGGGGGTATGGCTCAGCGCGTGCTGATCGCCGGGGCCGTCGCGTGCAAGCCCGACCTGCTCATCGCCGACGAACCGACGACCGCGCTCGACGTGACGGTGCAGGCCGAGGTGCTCGACCTCATCCGCTCGCTTCAGGACGAATACAGAATGGGTGTGGTACTCGTGACGCACAACTTCGGCGTCGTCGCCGACCTCTGCGATCGCGTCTCTGTGATGCGCGAGGGCCGGATCGTCGAGTCCGGTCCTGTGCGGTCGATCTTCAGAGCGGCCGAGCACCCTTACACGAAGAGTCTGCTTGCCGCGATCGTCGACGAGGGCCAGGCACGCGCCCCCTACGGCACCGGTCCGAGCCCCGTCTCGAACCGGTCCGGGACCGAGGTGGACTCATGACTGGGCCCCTGCTCGACGTCTCGGACGTCGTCGTGCAGTACCCGGTGAAGGGCTTTCGACGCAAGCCCTTCCAGGCTGTCAACGGCGTGAGCATCGACATCCGCCCCGGCGAGTGCGTCGGCCTTGTGGGGGAGTCGGGCTCGGGAAAGACGACCCTCGGCCGGGCCGTGCTCGGTCTCGCGCCTGTCACTGGTGGCCACATCATCTTCGACGGCCAGGACATCACGCACCTTCCGAAGCAGCGCCGCCGCGCACTCGCAGAAGACATCCAGGTGGTGTTCCAGGACCCGTACAGGTCGCTCAACCCGTCCATGACCATCGAGCAGATTCTGACGGAGCCGCTCACGGTGCGGAACCTCTCGCGTTCCGAGGCGGCTGCTCGGGTGCGCGGACTGTTGGATCGCGTCGGGCTGCCGACTTCGGCCGCCGATCGCCTGCCCAGGGAGTTCTCGGGCGGCCAAAGACAGCGGATCGCGATCGCCCGCGCTCTCGCGCTGCAGCCCCGGCTGATCATCTGCGACGAACCGGTGTCGGCACTCGACCTGACGACACAGGCCAGGGTGCTCGACCTGTTCCGCGAGATTCAGGAGGACACCGGCGTGGCCTACCTCTTCGTCTCGCACGACCTCGCGGTGGTTCGCCACCTGTCTCACCGGGTCGCGGTTATGTACCGGGGAGACATCGTCGAGTGGGGGGAAGGTGACCAGGTCACGGCCCGGCCCAGCCACGCGTACACGAAGCGTCTCTTCCTCTCGGCACCCGTACCCGACCCAGACATCCAGGCTGAACGTCGACGTGCCCGCGCGTCATCGACAACCAGCGCCTAGCCACCTGAAGGGGTGACATTCACCATGACGCTGCACCTAGACGCACCCGAGCTTGCCCACCTGCTCAGCCGGCTGACACTCGAACGCAAGGTCCTCCTGCTCACCGGCCGTGACTTCTGGTCGACTCATCCGCTCGACGAGATCGGGTTGCGCTCGATGGTGCTCTCCGACGGTCCCGCCGGGGTACGTGGCCCCACCTGGGACGAGCGAGAGACCTCGCTGAGCCTGCCTTCCGGCACAGCGCTCGCCTCCTCGTGGGATCCGGAGATCGCCAGGACCTACGGGCGGGTCATGGCGCAGGAGGCGCGGAGGAAGGACGTCGACGTCGTCCTCGGGCCGACCATCAACCTGCACCGCTCACCCCTCGGTGGCCGGCACTTCGAGGCGTTCAGCGAAGACCCGCTGCTCACGGGCGACCTTGGGGCCGCGTACGTCGATGGAATGCAGGCCGAAGGCGTCGCAGCCTGCCCCAAGCACTACGTGGCGAACGACTTTGAGACCGAGCGGATGAGCGCGAGCGTCGAGGTGTCGGAGCGGGCTCTGCGCGAGCTGTACCTGGCGGCCTTCGAGAAGGCCGTCGTCTCGGCGCGTGCCTGGTCGCTGATGTCCGCCTACAACGGCGTCAACGGGACGCCCTCCTCCGAGTCCGAGCTCCTGCAGTCCCCCCTCAAGACGGAGTGGGGTTTCGACGGAGTCGTGCTGAGTGACTGGGGCGGCGTCTACAGCCTCGCCGCCGCTGGGGGAGCGCAGGACCTCGTGATGCCCGGTCCCGTTGGCCCCTGGGGCGACGAGCTGGTGAAGGCCGTCCGCGACGGACGTGTACCCGAATCGACCATCGACGACAAGGTCGTGCGACTGCTCCTGCTCGCAGCGCGAGTCGGCGCGCTGGACGGGTATGTCCGCGCGGTCGGCACCGACGTCGTTGACGGCCCCGCATTTGCGCGCCGAGCCGCAGCCGAAGGCACCGTCCTTCTCTCGAACGACGGGGTCCTCCCGGTGAAACCCACTCGCCTCAAGCGCGTCGTGGTCGTCGGACAGAGTGCCCGGCTCGCACGGAGCCAGGGCGGAGGTTCGGCCACGGTGATTCCCGAGAGGGTCGTCAGCCCGCTCGACGGGATCCGTGCCGCGCTCCCGACCGTCAGTGTCGACTACAGCCTCGGAGCGATCCTCGACGAGAGCATCATCCCGTTGCCCATCGACGAGATCACGCATCCCACGACCGGCGAAGCTGGTTCCCTCGTGCGGTTCCTCGATGCTGACGGTGTCGAGATCCTTCGGGAGGATCGCCGGGCCACCGAGTTCTTCTACTTCGGCGGGACGGCACCGACGGCCAGTGCGGCAATGTTCGAGGTGTCATTCCGGTGGGAGCCGGAGCGTGATGTCGATGCGCTGCTGTCGTACACCACCGGTGGCTCGAGCCGCCTGCTGGTGAACGGCTCCGATGTGGCGGCCCTGGACGTCGCGGAGGTCGGACTCACATTCGAACAAGCCCTCGCGGCGCCTCCCACCGTGTCGGTGCCCGTCACCTTGACGGCCGGAGACGGCATCGACGTGCGGATCGAGGTCGACCTGCGGTCGCGACCGGTCACTGCGGCGACCGCAGCCCTGTTCATGCTGAAGGCCGGAACGCAGCCGGCGCCCTATGACCGTGACGCTCTCATCGCGGAGGCTGCACGGGAAGTCATGCACGCCGACCTGGCCGTGGTTGTCGTCGGTACGAGCGGCTCGCACGAGTCGGAAGGCTTCGACCGCACCACGCTGGAATTGCCGGGGGAGCAGAACGCCCTGGTCGAGGCGGTGCTCGCGACAGGGACGCCGACGGTGGTCATCGTGAACGCGGGCGCGCCGGTGATCCTGCCTTGGCGCGACCGCGCCGCAGCCGTGATGCTCACCTACTTCGGTGGGCAGGAGATGGGTCATGCGATCGGGGACATCCTCACCGGGGTCGTCGAGCCGGGTGGACGTCTCCCCACGACCTGGCCGGCCGCCCAGTCCGATGTGCCGATCCTGGACGTCACGCCCGTTGACGGTCGGCTCGCGTACGCCGAGGGGGTCTTCATCGGTTACCGCGCGTGGTCGAACGCGGATCACGAACCTGCTTACCCCTTCGGTCACGGCCTGGGATACACCAGCTGGCAGGTCGACGACCTGGCGATGCTTGGCGCGGTCGGTGCCCACGGGGAGGTGTACGTCGCCGCGTCTGTGACCAACACGGGCGGCCGGCCGGGCAAGAACGTCGTTCAGGTGTATGCCTCGTGCCACGACGATTCGGCCGTGCGACCTGATCGGTGGCTTGTCGGGTACGCCGTGGTCAGGCTCGACGCGGGCGAACGCACCGACGTCGAGATCGAGGTCGCAGAGCGGGCGTTCTCCGTCTGGTCGGAGGACGGTTGGGTGGCCGTCGCCGGAACCTACCGGCTCTCAGTCGGCTCGAGCGTCGACGACCTCGTGCGGTCGTGTGACGTCGCAGTGGCGCCAACAGGTGAAATCGAGGTGGCGGTCGGTGACCGTGTCGCACGATAGAGCCATGACTCGCCGCGGTACATATCCCAAGGGCGTCGCCAAGCGCGAAGAGCTCCTGAACACAGCTCTGGAGGTCATTGCTCGAGAGGGCTACAGCCGCGCCAGCCTTCGACAGCTGGCAGCGGCGGTCGAGCTGACACAGACAGGCCTCCTGCATCACTTCGAGAGCAAGGAGGCGCTCTTCATCGAGGTCCTGCGACGCCGCGACAGCGCTGCGGAGAAGCTCTACAGACAGGCCCTCGACGAGGATCCGACGCTGGACTTCGCCGAGATGTTGGCCGAGGGCGTCACCGGCAACACCGACGTCGCGGGCCTCATGCAGCTCTATGCCCGGCTGGCTGCCGAAGCGACAGAGCCCGACCACCCGGCACGGGAGTTCTTCCAGAACCGCCGGCGGGCGCTCGTCGCCGCCTACAGCGAACAGATCCACGGTCTCCAGGAAGCCGACGCGGTGCCCACGCAGCACGACCCCACGATGCTGGCGCTGCTCACCGCAGCTCTCATGGATGGTCTGCAGTCGGCTTGGCTCGTCGATCCAGACATCGACATGGCCGCGGCGATGCGGGCCTTCTGGGCGCTCGTCGAGTGCCGACCCGAATGAGCCACATCTGAGTTCTCGTCGGTGTCGTGCGATTCCCACTTGCGAAAGACGGTCACACCCCATGCAACCCACGTACTCGATCAGTCCGGATGGCGTCGCCTACCGGGACCTCAACGGCAACGGCGTCATGGATCCGTACGAGGACCCACGTCGAGCGCCGGAGGAGCGAACCGTCGATCTGCTCGCCAGGCTGTCGCTCGAGGAGAAGGTGGGCCTGCTCTTCCAGACCGGCATCGCCGTCGGCGAGCAAGGAACGCTCCTGGAAGAACCCGGGATGATGACGATGTCGGCCACCAGCGACATCGTCGGCGGGAAGCTCATAAATCACTTCAATGTTCACCATCTCGACAACGCTCGAAATGCCGCGCGTTGGAGCAACTCCCTCCAACGGCTTGCTGAGAACACACCCCACGGCATCCCAGTAACGGTCTCGACCGACCCGCGCCACGCGTTCGTTGAGAACGTCGCTGCCTCGTTCGCCGAGGGGCCGTTCTCCAAGTGGCCCGACGGACTCGGCCTTGCCGCTCTGCGGGACACGGGCGCAGTCCGTGACTTCGCACGAACAGCGCGGGACGAGTACCGCGCCGTGGGGATCCGAGCGGCACTCCATCCCCAGGTCGACCTCGCGAGCGAGCCACGGTGGACCCGCGGGCTACAGACGTTCGGCGCAGACGTGGCTCTCGCCGTTGAGTACACACGCGCCTACATCGAGGGCTTCCAGGGTGAAGCGGTGAGCCACGAAAGCGTCGCGTGCACCACCAAGCACTTCCCAGGGGCGGGTCCGCAGAAGGATGGAGAGGACGCGCACTTTCCCTACGGCCGCGAGCAGGTGTATCGAGGCGGTGCCTTCGAGGAGCACCTCGAGCCGTTCCGAGAAGCCATCCGCGCCGGCACCGCGGCCATGATGCCGTACTACGGGATGCCGCAGGGCCTCGTGATCGACGGCGAGGAGATCGAGGAGGTGGGATTCGGCTACAACCGCCAGATCCTGACGGGACTTCTCCGCGAACAGCTCGGATACACAGGCGTCATCGTCACCGACTGGGAGCTCGTCAACGACAACGTCGTGGGCAACCAGGTCCTTCCGGCGCGGGCCTGGGGTGTCGAGCACCTCGACCCGACCGGACGGATGCTGAAGATCATCGAGGCGGGCGCCGATCAGTTCGGCGGCGAAGAGTGCACGGAACTCTTGCTCGAGCTCGTCCGCTCAGGGCAGGTCACCGAGGCGCGCATCGACGAGTCGGCGCAACGGCTTCTGCTCGTGAAGTTCCAGCTCGGCCTGTTCGACGACCCCTTCGTCGACGAGGACCACGCTGAGCAGACTCTCGGGAACCCGGATTCACACCACGCCGGGTTCCTGGCGCAGGCGCGTTCGGTGGTCGTTCTCGAGAACAGGGAGGTCGATGGTCGTCGGCTCCTGCCCCTGCGGCCGGGCCTGCGCATCTACGTCGAGGGCATTGATGCAAGCATCGTGAGTGAGTACGGCACGGTCGTCGCGGATCCAGCGGACGCGGATGTCGCGCTGGTTCGCATCGGGGCACCGTTCGAACCTCGGGACGACCTGTTCCTGGAGAAGTACTTTCATCAAGGCTCGCTCGACCTGCAGCCAGGCTTGGTGTACCGCCTCAAGACCCTCGCGGCTTTGGTGCCTCTGCATGTGGACGTCTCGATGGATCGGCCGGCTGTTCTGACGCCCTTGGTCGATGCCGTCGCAGGACTGAGTGTCACCTTCGGCGTCTCGGAGCGAGCCCTGCTGTCGGCACTGACCGACACCGTGCGTCCGAGCGGACGGCTTCCGGTCGAGCTCCCTCGGTCGATGGAGGATGTCCGGCAGACGCCCGAAGACGTCACAGTCACGCCCCATCCGCTGTACCCGATCGGCGCGGGATCGCCATGGTCCTGAGTTCTGACCCAGAGATCGCCGTCTTGTACGCACCCCTGGCGCCAGGTCGACCACCATGGTCTTCACCTCGCGTTGCAGCATCGACGAAGGAGAAGTGCTCGTGACTACGCACAAGCCTCTGACGGCCGGCAGCACCGTCGCCCAGTGGTTGGACCACCCTGAGGGCGGGCCCTTCCTGCGAAACCTCCTCGCACAAGCGGGCACGGATCCGGATGCCCTGGCACCGGCGCGGAACCTCCCGCTCAAGCAGGTCGTGGCAATGAGCCAGGGCGCGTTCCCGCAAGAGGTCGTGGATCAGCTGGTGCTCCAGGCGAACGGCGGGGTCGCACCGGAGGAGGACTTGGACGACAGCACGTGGCACGAGCGGATAGTGCCTGAGCGCTTCACCGGGCGTGTGGTCGTTGTGACCGGCGCCGGGTCCGGGATCGGCCGCGCCGTCGCCTCCCGGGTCGCCCGAGAAGGTGGGCGGGTGATCGGAGTCGACGTCAACACCGTCGGACTGGAGGCAACCGCCCAGTCGCTCGACGCCGACACGTTCGTGGGGGTGACGGCGAACATCACCCTCGCCGAGGATGTCGAAAGGATCGTCGCAGCAGCAGGAGAGCGGGTGGACGCGCTGGCGAATGTCGCCGGCGTCGTCGACGACTTCAGCCCCGTCCACGAGACGTCGGACGCCGTGTGGCAGCGATGCTTTGCCGTCAACGTCGACGGGGCGTTCCGACTCAGTCGCGCATTCATCCCGCTCATGCTTGCGGCCGGTCGAGGCTCCATCGTCAACGTCGCCTCCGAGGCCGCGCTCCGTGGCAACGCGGCCGGTGTGGCGTATACGGCCAGCAAGCACGCGGTCCTCGGCCTCACCCGATCCACGGCATTCATGTACGGACCCCAAGGCATCCGCACGAACGCCGTCGCGCCCGGTGGCGTGGCCACGGGTATGGCGCCGACGGGGATCTCCGCCTTCGGTCAGGAACGCACGAGCCCGTTCATTGCGCTCATGCCCCCGGTGGCCCTCGCCGAGCACCTCGCGGCATCCATCACGTTCCTGCTCTCCGACGACGCCGTCAACATCAACGGGGCCGTCTTGACCTCCGACGGCGGCTGGTCCGTGCAATGACGGCCCGCGTGAGTGATCCAGTCGGTCTGGGCATTGTGGGAACTGGCGACATCCTTGACCAGTTCATGGAAACCTTCGCTCCGAGCGATGAGGTCGATGTCCGCTTCCTGGCGGGACGAGACGTCGCGAGAGCCGCAGAACGGGCCGCCCAGTTCGGGGTTCCCGCGCACGGCACGTACGACGAGCTGCTCGCGGACCCGACCGTCGGCCTCGTGGTGAACCTGACCGTTCCACAGGCGCACTACGAGCTCACCCGCGCTGCCCTCGTATCGGGCCGTCATGTGTGGAGCGAGAAGCCCCTGGCGGTGTCCATGGACGAAGGCCGAGAACTGGTCGAGCTCGCCGAGCAGCACGAAGTAAGGCTGGGCTGCGCACCCGACACGTTCCTCGGACCAGGCCTGCAGACGGGGCTGGCGTTGATCGAGGCTGGCCGCATCGGCATCCCGCGGAGCGCGCACGCAAGATTCCAATACTGTGGACCGGACTATTGGCACCCCAATCCGTCATTTTTCTTCGCTCACGGCGGCGGTCCGTTGCTCGACATGGGTCCGTACTATCTGACGGCTCTCGTTCAGGCGCTCGGCCCAATCGCCCGGGTGACCGCAGTGGCGGACCGAGCTCGTGACGTTCGCGTCGTCGCGATGGGCTCCCACGCCGCCGAGGCCATCCCGGTCGAAGTCCCGACGCACGTCCTGGCGATCTACACGTTCGCGAGCGGAGCCATCGCTGACTTCTCGATCAGCTTCGACACCGCTCTGTTCGCGTCCGAGCTCGAGATCTCGGGGACCGAAGGCAGTATCCGTCTGCCCGATCCCAACCGATTCGACGGCGACACGATCGTCTTCCCGTTCTCGATCGAGCAAACCTCCGACGTCGTCTCGCCGGGCACGACCGGCGGCTCGGGACGGGGCAGCGGGATCGTAGACATGGTCCGCGCGATCCGCGATGGCGGTCCCCATCGCACGGACGGGCGTCTCGCGTTGCACGTTCTCGACGTCATGATGTCCACGATCCAATCGGCCGACACGGGACTTCCCGTGGTGGTCGAGAGCCGATGCACGCCAGCGTCGCTCCTTCCCAGCGGTTGGACCGCCGGCGCCCCGGAGTAAGGGCAGCAGCACATCGGAGGGCCGGGCGTCGGGTCGTTCACCCAGATGACTGCGGCGCAGTCGCGAGACCGCCTGAGCACGGCTCAGTGATCAATCTGGGTTGCGCGCGATCGGTCGACTGGCAGCTCCGGTCGTTAGCATTCGGACGTGGCGCGGTCGATCATGTGGCTCGTTCCACCGCACGCCGCCGGCGATCGGGAGCGGGAGGCGCCTCGCGAGGCTGACCACCTGACCTGCTCGCAGTGGGAGCGTTCGTGCTGCGAGATGAGTACTGCGGCAACACGCCACCGGCCCAGGTAGAGGCCGCGGACCGCGCTCGACACCGGGAGCTGGCACACGCCGAATCCTCAAACTAGGGACACGCGGGGGCCCGCTCTCGCCTGACCTTACGGGCGTGCGATTGGCTCGCGGGCCAAGATGTGTGCGGTTTCCCTGCGGGGTCGAGGGCCCGGGCGCGCGGACGCTGGCGTGTCGGCCGATGGCCCGACGACCCCAGCTTTGGTGACGTCTCGGTAGCGGTCCAGGGTGGTCTCAATGAGTTCTGTCGGCGCGGCGATCAGTCGCCTGTGCGCGGTGAGCTTCGCTGCGGCGAGTTCGTGGTTCTCGCTGAGCAGGTTCCGGCTCAGGGAGGTGATCGGGACGAAGGCCTGCTCGGAGTGGGCGAGTAGTGCGAACGCCGTCGAGGTCCACTCGCCGGCCTGGCGAAGACCGGCGCAGGCGCCGTGCAGTGTGCCGCCGAGGTAGCGCTCGGCAAGATCCGCCGATGCGCCGCGGTCGCCGGTCATCTGGTCGCGCGGCACCAGGCCAGCGAGCAGCTCGTGAACAGCGACGACGTCGGCGTGCACTTGGGCGTTACCGGGTGCCGTGCCGAGGTAGGTGTTGAGGTCGACGAGCAGTGTGTGCCAGGCCAGCACCCGCTGTGCGGCCGGTTCGCGTGTCACGATGCCGGGGTCGTGCAGATCAACACCGTGGAAGACGGCGGTGTGGACGGCGACTTCGAAGCCGCATCGCGCGACGTCGATCAGTGTGCGCATCGAGCGGTCGGGCTGATGGTGAAGGTTCCAGGAGGCGCGTCGGATCCGTGCGACGAGGCTGCCGAGCCGGTCGACTGGCTCGCTGAGCAGGTGGTTTCCGGCAGGCGTGAGGCCATCCAAGCTGGGCAGGTCGGCGTCGCCGACTTCAGCGATGCTTCGAAGCTGCAAGGCGGCTTCGCGCGCGCGCTCGGTGGGGGGCAAGCTGCGAGAGACACGTTCCCAGGCGAGACCCGCCTGGCCGGCTCGCAGGGCCAGTGGGTCTCGCGTGCTCGAGAGTCGGGCGACGAGTTCGGCGACGCTGTCCAGTGCCGCGTTGCGGGCGGCCGGTTCCCAAACGATCTCGGCGTCGGGGGTCAGCGCGCCCCCGGTGTCATTGACATGCAAGGCCAGCAGATCGGATGCGGCACCCAAGCAAACCGCGGCCTGGTCCCACGCCTCCTGCGGCGGCGAGGTCACCGCGCGGCGCGTTGCCGAGGCACGGCCAACCCGGATCTCCCGCGACAGCAGGAGAGCACCGGCCTCCACTGGGGCCTGATGGTCGGAGGCGGCCAGACCGACCATGCGTCCTAGTCCAAGCAGAGTCCAGATGTGCCGGCGGGTGGCGTCCCAGAGCCGGTTGTATGACGCGATCGCGGTCACGGCCTGATCCCTGTCACGGAACCGCTCGAGGTGCAGGGCGTTGCGCCCGTCTTGGGCGTGTAGTGCTGCGTCGAAGAAGAGTCCGCCGTAGGTTGCCGGGTTCACGCTACGGCGCTCGCGAGCTCCTGCCGGGCGTTGTGCAACTTGCGCAGCACCTTGCCCAGGCAGTCCAGGTCATCGGGCGTTGCCTCGTCGTCGTCCAGTGTGAGGGTCCGGTCGATCGCGACGTCGACGAGGTGCTCGATGATCTGGAGGGCTTCGCCGAGGTCGTCGCGGACGTGCAATGGACCGAGGCGGGACGTCGCATCCGACGACGGTCGTCGTCGCGACCACGTCAGCTCTTCGCGTGCCTCCCCGAGCTCGATCGCCGCGAAGGTCAGATCGACACCGGCACCCAGCGGTACTGCCAGGCTCAACGTCAGGGCGCCGTGACTGGCCGCGTCGAGCAGAGCGCACAGGCCCGCCCAGCCCGGCGCACCTCGCTCGAGAAGTGCTGAGGCCGGCTCGTTCCATGCTGCACCCACAATGACCACCTCCCACGCCGACGCGGCCAATCCGCGCCGTCATCGACGGTTGCATCGCCAGGCAGTCGATCCGATCGACAGTCCAAAGCTGTGGGCAACGGTCACCGTCACCAGCAGGTATCGACGAAGGGTGAGAAGACGCGACGGCAGCAGACTTTCGGCCGCTGGCCACGACGCGCCGAGCGTCGTCGTCACGAGCGGAACGCGACGACGACGAGCAACACGCGACGGCCGGTCACGTCGACGTTGCGAGCGGAGCGCACGCGAACTCAGTGGTCAGCAATCGAGGTCGACGATGTCCACGCGCAACCTCGCACCACCCCGTCGCAGCGGCCGGCGGAGAAGCTCGGACGGCAGCCTCGGACGACCAAGTCCGGAAGTACGAAGTGGCTTGACACTTCTGGCATCTCGGCTGAGGCGTCGCGTCTTCTGCTCGATCGTCGACTCCTGCTGGCATGGAGCGAAGTGCGAGTGAGACGCGCGGGGACGCGTCATGGTGATGACGATGCACCGGTTGACGGCCGGTGCCGGCTACCAGTACCTGTTGCGGCACATCGCGACGGGTGACTGCGATCGCGCAGGCGTCTCACCGGTCACGGCGTACTACGCGGAGTCGGGCAACCCGTCGGGCCGCTGGTTCGGGCGGGGTCTGGACCGGTTGGGGGAGTCCCGCGACGGGCATGAGCCGGTCGGTCTGGTCGCCGGGACGATGGTCGACGAGGAAGCGATGGCGCGGCTGTTCTCCCGTGGAGTCGACCCGATTACGGGTGGTGCGTTGGGCCGCGCGTATCGCCCGTCGCCATCGCCCACGGACCGGGTCGCAGCAGCTGTACAAAAACTTCCGGACGGGATGGACCCCGAGGCGCGTGCGGCCGCGGTCGAGTCGATCGCGAACGTCGAGTTGGGTAAGCGGACGGGTGCGACGATCGCCGGGTTCGACATGACGTTCACGGTGCAGAAGTCGGTCTCCACGTTGTGGGCGCTCGGGGACCCGAAGGTGCAGCAGGCGGTCTCTGACGCGCACCGCGCCGCGGTCTCCTCTGCAGTGCGGTTCGTGGAGGACCGCGCACTGTTTACCAGGACGGGCCATGACGGGTGCCGCCAGGAACGTACCCGCGGCGCGGTCATAGCCGCGTTCGACCACTGGGACTCCCGAGCGGGGGACCCGAACCTGCACACCCATGTGGTGCTCGCGAACAAGGTGCAGGGCTTGGACGGGGCGTGGCGGTCCCTGGACTCGCGCGCGTTGCACCATGCCGTAGTCACTGTCAGCGAGCTGTACAACGCGTTCCTTGCCGACGAGGTCGCTCGCCGGCTCCCGGTGCGCTGGGGGTGGCGTTCGCTCGGCCCGCGGCGGACGCCCGGGTTCGAGCTGGAGGGCGTGACAGATGAGCTGATGGGCGCGTTCTCTCAGCGCACCACGCAGATCGATGAGGCCATGACTGCCCAAATCGCGACGTTCGCTGCGAGTCATGGGCGGGCGCCGAACCGGATCGAGATCGTCCAACTGCGTCAGCATGTGACCCGACTGACGCGCCCCACCAAGCAGGTCCACCCGTTGGGCCAGTTGCTGCACCGTTGGCGTGCACGAGCCCGCCAGGTCACGGGGCTGACGCCGGAAGAGCTGACCGCGCGGGCCATCCGCACGTCGCACGCGCGACCTGTCCGAGTGGGCGACCTGCCGAAGGAGGTTGTTGGCGAGCTCGCGTCGCGGGTGCTGGACGGAGTGCGGGAGCGACGTTCGACCTGGACCCGGTGGAACGTGGAGGCCGAGACCTTGCGCGTCACCAAGCCCCTGCTGACTACGAGCGAGGCTGAGCGTCTCGCGCTGACGGAGGTCATCTCTGACGAGGTGGTGCGGCGCAGTGTCAGCCTGGAGGCGCCCGCCGTGTTCACCGCGGCCGGCGTCTATGCCGTGCCGGGCGGGGCCAGCGTGTTCGATCGCCCGGACGAGCACACCTTCACCGACGCAGTCATCTTGCGGGCCGAGGCTGACCTGCTGGCCGCGGCCGCCGACACCTCCGGCCCCACGGCGATGGTGCTGGACGCGGATCTGCAGGTGCACCCGTCCCGGCCGTTGGCCGTCGACCAGGAAGCCGCCACCCGGCAAGTCGCCACGTCTGGGCGACGCATCGACCTCCTTGTCGGCCCCGCCGGTTCCGGCAAGACGACGACCCTGGCCGCGGTACGGCAGGTCTGGGAACGCTCGCACGGCCGCGCGTCCGTCATCGGGCTCGCACCCTCCTCGACCGCGGCCGCGAACCTGGCCGGGGCGCTCGGGATCGTCTGCGAGAACACCGCCAAGTGGCTGCACGAGTCCACCGGTCCCGCCGCCACCCAGCGGCGCGCGGTGCTCGCGCACCTGGTCGCCGAGCGGCGCACGGTCGGGATGAACCTGCTGCGTGCCCGCACGATCGACACCGCCACGATGGCGCTGCTGGCCGAGCAGCAGCGCTGGCAGCTGCACCCCGGACAACTGGTCATCGTCGACGAAGCCTCCCTGGCCGGCACCCTCGCCCTCCGCGACCTGACCAGCCAAGCCCAGGCCGCCGGGGCGAAGATCCTGCTCGTCGGCGACCACGCCCAACTCTCTGCGGTGGACGCCGGGGGAGCGTTCGGGCTCCTTGTCGACCGGGTCGGCGGTGCGCACCTGCGAACCCTGTGGCGGTTTACCCATCCCTGGGAAGCGGCGGCCACGACCGGCCTACGCGCCGGCGACCCGAGAATCCTCGACGACTACGAGCACGCCGGGCGCCTGCACGCCGGCCCGGCACCTTCCATGCTCGAAGACGCCTACACAGCTTGGTCCGCCGACGTCGCCGCCGGCACGACCGCGATCCTGCTCGCCGCCGACACCACGACCGTCACCGCACTGAACACCCGCGCACACAACGACCGCGTACAGGACGGGCTCGTGCAGCCGGGCGGCATCACCACCAGCGACGGCACCACGATCGGGATCGGAGACCGGATCGTGACCCGGCTCAACGACCGGCACCTGACCTGGGCCGGCGGATACGTCCGCAACGGCGACCTCTGGGACGTCCGCGCCATCCACGCCGACGGGTCACTGCTCGTCGCCCCGGCACGCACAAAACTCGCGCGCCGCGGCCTCGTCGCCATCACCGGGTCCGACGACGCGGAGGTCACGCTGCCCGCCGCGTACGCGACGACGAACCTCGACCTCGCCTACGCCACCACCACCCACCGCGCGCAGGGAATCACGGTGGACAACGCGCACGTCCTCGCACACGTGGGGATGACCCGGGAGAACCTGTACGTCGCGATGACCCGCGGACGGGACAGCAACCACCTGTACCTGGCGGTCGATCGCATTGACGCCGACTGCGACGCCCCACCCGACCCCGGCGCTGCCGGGGACGCCCGCGACATCCTGACCACGATCCTGGCCACCAGCGGCGCGGAACGCTCCGCCACGGCCACGATCGCCGACCGGCTCGACGAAGCAACGTCGCTGCGGCGCCTCGAACCTATCGCCAGCACCCTGTACGGCGACGCCACCCGCAACCGGTGGACCACCCGACTCGTCGAGCTCGGCGTCGACCACGACACGATGCACGCGATCGGCACCTCACCCGATGGCGGGCGCCTTTTCGCAGACCTCGACCGCATCGCGACCGTCGCCCCGAACGACGGCGTCGACTCCGTCGTACGAGCCGTGCTCGACGTTCGCGACCACAGCGAGCCGGTAGCCGCAATCCTCGCGCGGACGTCCGCCTGGTTGCGCCGGAACAGCGACGACCCGCGCGACATCCCCTCCAGCAACGACCCGATCGGCCTGGACCCAGACGGACTAGACCTGCTCGACCAAGTCCACGGCATCATCGCCAACCGAGTCGAGGCACTAACCCGCACCGCACTCGACGGACAACCCTCCTGGCTCGAGCAACTCGGCCCCGAACCCCACGACAGACCCGCCCACGACGCCTGGCTCGCCGCCATCGCAGCACACGCGGCCAACGCGGACCGTCGACACCTGTCCGCGTCCCCGACACGGGTACCCACCCCCACGATGGCGAGGTAGCCAATGACCAGCCGACCGGAACGAGACGACCCGTTCTACCCGCCCCGCGTCCTGACCCAGCCCACGATCCTGCCCGTACCGATCGTGTGGTCCGCGCACTCGCCCGACTCGCAGACGCTCCTGCGTGAAGAGCTCGACCTGTGGATCGACTGGCTGACTGACCGCTACCGACTCGACCATCGGACCGTGCCCGACTGCTGGCACGACCACCCCGAGCTCCTCGAGGAATTGTCCGCCCTACACCTCGCCTGGCAAGGCGCGTTCGCCACCAGCGCGTCGCCCGACGCGCCGCTCCGCTGGCACGAACAGTTCGCCGCCGCGATCAATCGCCTGACCGACTGGGTCGCACGAACCGGGTGCCGCCCCGACGGCCACCGCGCTCGTCGATAGCAATCAAACGGATCGAAACGGGAGCGCCCTGCGGTTCCGGCGGTTGAAACCAATTCGGCGGCGACCTCTCCGCGCTCAAGGTGGCCAACGTCGAGTGCGGTTTCGCCCGGACGAAGCACCTCACATACTGCGGGCAGACGTGGAGTGTCTGGTCAACGATGGTCGGGCGGCCCGACCCGACGGCCCCGTGTGCATCTGCGTAGGGCCCGACGAGCGCATGCGCGCCTACCCCGCACCGGAGCGGACGAGATGTTCGGCCTCAGCCGATCCAGTTCAACGACACGGCCTGAGGCTTTCCATCGCGCTGCGGTTTGCCGCTCGGCGTGAACGCAAGGACCGATCCTGTGGCAAGTCGGTCGAAGTCTCGGGTCCACATGTCCCGTGCGTGAAAGAAGAATATCCTCTCGCCGTCCCGCAAGAAACCAAATCCACGATCGACGACGTTCTGCACTTCGCCCACGCAACGAGCAGAATGCTCGGGATCCACCGCGAGACGCCGCGTCATCACCTGATCGGCCAACGCAAGCAACCTCCGAGCAATGTAGGAATCGGAGGCGTCGATCGCGCTGTGCCGACTCATTTTTTCGACCCACGACATGAGGTCCAGAGTGTTTGGCAGGAACTGGTCTCTCGCTAGATCGGCGGTGGCGTCAAGTGCTGATTCGACCACTTCGGCGACGTCGGCCCAGTTCTCCGAGCTAACCGCGGCCTGGATAGTGTAGGCGGCCGATCGCCACAACGAGAATGCGGCGGCCTGAACTTCGGCACCTGCCGCAACTGCATTCTTGACCGCGTACGCGGAAGCGTCCATCGCAGAACGCGGATCACCGTTCGAGATGTGCGCGCCCGCTACGGCGAGCCTCACGGTCGCCGATCCCTTATCAAGCGTCGCCGCGCGCTGCAATTCTCTGACACCCTGCCGAATATTGTAGCCGGACTGGACCAGGAACTCGCCAAACTCGTATGCGACGTACCCATCCTGGGTGGCCAAATCACGGGCGCGCGAATATGCTTCGAATGCTTCGCCAAAGTTCGTCGAGAGATGATGAATGCGCCCCTCTACGCGGGCGGCCTCGTGATATCCAGGAGCGAGTTCTGCAGCCTCAGAGCACAGACGAAGCGCGTCATCGAAGCGAGCGTTCGCGGCGAGATCGAGCGCTTCGCGGAGCAACTTGGCCGCTGAATAGTCGCCGACTCCACGGATGTCGACAGTTTCGGGGCTGTATGGATTTAGAGCATGCGCCGCCCGCAACCCTCCGCCGACAGCGTACAGGGCTTTTTGGCGCTCGGTGACAAGTTCTCGCTCAACAGGATCGATTGAAAGCGTCCGCCTGAGGTATGCCCGCGCGAATTCGCTGAGTTCAAGACCGGTGCCGGATGCTCCGCTCCGCACTTGGGTCACAAAATTGGTTGTCGTCAAATCCAGTACCACCTGCTGGACTGTTGCCGAGTCGAAGTCAACCATGAACGCCAGCTCGGCCATTGTGTGGGAACCGGGCACCATTAGCATAGCGCGCAGCGCAGCCCTCGCCGTGTCCGATAGATAGTCGAACACGTTTGACATGCAGTACTCGAGCACAAGTCCGTCGTCGTCCAGCAACTTCTCCGGCACCTGACCGGTCTGAAGGCCGGCGACGAACCACTTTATGTATGCAGGGTGACAATTCATTCGCAAGGCCCATTGCTTCAACTGGTCCGATTCCACGCCCGCCGGCAGAACGCCGCCGCGAGCCCGAGAAAGGGACCGGAGAAGAATCACCGCGTCGTCGACCGAAAGGCCCGATATCTTGTACGGGTTCTCCGTCTTGACGCCGATTCGACTGGTGATCAGAACCTTGCTTCCCACGGGAATCTCCCGGAGCAAGGTCGGAAAGTTCTCATCGAGAATTGTCTCAACATTGTCCAGGACCAGTAGGGTTGGAAACGCCTCGAGAACCTCAATGAGTTCTTCGATGGCTGTGGTCGAGTTGGCCGTGCCCCCGAGGACCTCTACGGCGGACGCAAACAATCCAAGGGAGTCCTCTACGGCGGATTCGATCCGGACGATTTCGGTCGAAGTAAGCTGGGCGTTCTTTGCCGTAACCCAGACTATAGCTTCGAAAGGGCATGAGTCTTGCTCCAGCAGGTCGTAGCACACCTGGAGCGCCAAGGCGGTCTTGCCGATTCCTCCGTCGCCGAGCACCGAAATTACCGGCCAGGCCCCTCGAAGTGCGCGGATTAGGCGTCTGCGCTCATCTTTTCGGCCAAGCAACGAGGTCTCGTCATAATCTGGAATCGGCAGGTTGTGCGCGACGGACGTGTCGGGATCTGCGATGAGAAGGGGGTCGACGTTAAAGATGTAGGATGGGTCTCGCTCCAGTTCTGCTTGCGTGCTAGAGATCGAATCCCAATCCCACCCGTTAATGCTCGCAAGGTCGTGCGCAAAGTCGATAACCGTCGGCAGATCGTCTACGCCGAGCGGACGGTTGTGGGCGACTCGATTGCGTATTCCGGTTATGACGCTGACTCTTGACGCGAGCCCCGTGAGGCCGCTCTTTAACTCTTGAGGAAGGCTCGCGCGGATGGCGTTGGCTGTGTCGTAGGCCTCTTGAAAATCAAGGTATGGCAGTGCCTGTGCGAGTGTCTCAAAGTCGCGCGCTTGGTTGTCGCGGCGCCTTCGCTCGCGGACGCGTTCCACAACATCGATTGATAGCACGTCTAAAGGTTGTCGGTCGCCCGCGAAATGATCGACGAGGGTCCGGAACTCGTCCTCGATACTTGCCAATACCACATATGCGGTTCTGCTCGACACGCTCGCCACGCCCCGACGTTAGCACCGCGACTGTCGTGGCGTGTGTCGCACGTGAAATTCATCCGGCGTAGTCCTTGCCGAAACGATCGCGATTTCGCAAGGGTCGGGTGTCGCCGATCGACAGCGGTTTCGGCGGACGACCGAGTTCGGCGAACTGGAAGCTGCAGGCGGCGGATCTCGAGAGTCCGAGTTCTTGGACGCGTCTCCCCAGCGTTCCGGGGGATGGCCGCCGGTGTCGAAGGTGCACGTGGCTCTTCCGTTCGCGGACTGGCTCAGTTGCAGTCGGACGACTACGACTGCCGCCGTTAGGCAGGTGGTCGGAGTGGAGAGAGTGTGAGATCACCTGGCCGGAGGTGGAGATAGCTGGCGCGAGGATGATCCGATTGCCCGCCGACGCGTGGTCAGCATGTGGTCATCGAAGCTCCCGGAATGTCGGCGATGGCTGCCATGCCCGCATCTATTTCTGCAGGTCAGCAGGTTGAGGGCTCCATCCGATCGAGCTCCTGAAGCGGGTCTCTGTCCTTCGCGTCTGCCCGGGTGCGCCAGTGTCGCAGCGGGATAGCGGGTCTCGCGCTAGCCGGAGGCGTCCATTAGAGACCGGCGCGCGACAACGGGGACTCGCGGACTGCCCGAAATGGACATCGGTGCCGCCGGCGCTCCGACCAACCGCGGCCGCGCACGGATCGGCTATCCCCGGGATTGTGGTGCGCCAGCCCGCCTCGCGGAGGCGGCGGCTCGAGACACCAGCAGCGTCGGACCGGTTCCGCTCCTGCTCAGTTCCGCAGCGCGGGGTCCGGTGATCATCGTTCGGGCGGTCGCCAAGATCGTGGTCACCGACTGACGCAGGACGACCGTGTCACCTCGCGCCCAGGAGGCGACGTAGGGGACGGAGTAGACGTCGCTGGTCATTCCGGCGTTCGTGGTGACGATGTAGGCGATCGACTCGGCTTCGACTTCGGCCTGCCCTCGGCACACGAGGTCGGTGGCGTAGTCGGGGAATCGGCGGGCGTGTTCGGCGCGGATGTGGCCGAGTTCGTGGGCGAGGGTCTTGGCGGCCTGGGCGGGCTCGACGGCTTGGCTTACTCGGACGTTCTTGTTCAGGGGGTCGGTGTATCCGTTGACGCCGGGCGGGCAGGGTCCGCGGTCGAGGGCGTAGCCGTCCTCTCTGACGAGCGTCGCGAGGTGCTCCCAGAGGTGGTCTGGGGCGTCGCCGGTCAAGAGTTGCGGCGCGACGTCGGGCAGAGGATCGCCCTCGGTCTGAGTGAGGTCGAAAACGTGGACCACTCGAAACCCGGACAGCACGTGCCGGTCGGCGGCGGTCGTCGAGTCCGCGGTGCCCGGCTCCGGAGGTTGATCTGGTCGCGGCGGCGGCTGGTCGTCCGTTCGTCGCGAGATGCAGGGGGCGAGGATCGCGATGCCGTGTTCGCCCTTGGTGACGCGGCGTCCGAGGGAGTTCCAGGTGCGGATGCCGGCGACGCGGGTGGCGTCGGGGCGTTGGGTGGCGATGAGGAGCACGTTGGACGGCGAGTAGTCGGTGAACCGGGCGGCGATGGTGAGCATCCGCGCCCAGGCCTCGGAGGTGGTGAGGTCGTTGACCGCGTCTACGAGCTGGGCGTGGATGGCGGCCAGTCGGTCGTCGCTGGACGGACGATCTGCGGTGGGCATGGATCACCTGCCGGAGGGTGCGGGCTGGGTGGTGCCCGCGGGTAGGAGTGCGCCGCGGCAAATGGGCTCGGCCCAGCCGAGGTAGCCGTGGCCGCCGCGGTAGAAGCTGGTCAGACGGGCGAGGGTGAGCAGGTAGACGCCGCCGTGGTTGCCGGTCGCGGTGTCGAAGACGCCGTTGGCGGTGACCTTCATCTGGGTGGGGTCGCAGCGTCCGGGGTCGGCTTGGACGACGAGGGAGACGTGCCCGTAGGGGCGTCCGGTGTCGAAGAAGACGAAGGAGCCGAGCGGCGGGCAGGGGTCGTTGGGGTGGGCGTGCCCGGTGGCGAGCATGGCTTGCCAGTGGGCTTTGGCCGAGGGGTACCCGGAGCCGAGGTAGCCGTAGGCGCGGCAGGCGAGCCGGTCGCACAGCTCGTACCAGCCGGACGTGACGCCGACGTAGGCCATGGCGTTGTTCACGGCGCTCGCGACGCCGACCGGTGTCCCGGGTGGGACCTGGACCTGCTCGCCGCCCCCTAGTCCCGGCACGCAGCCGCCGCTCGACGGGGTCGCCGCGGGATCTGCACTATCTGGGCTGAGCGTCGGGTCGGGGTTCTCGGGTGCTGCCCCCGACACGGGGTCGGCGGCCCACGCCGCCGCGTGGGTGTCGACGTCGTCGATGAAGGCTCGGGTGGTGGCGGGGATGGTTGGGTAGGTGGCGAGGCGTGATTCGCCGGCGTTGTGGGCGATGACCAGGGCGTCGAGCTCGGGGATGGTCGAGGACGCCCAGTCAGGGTGCCGTGCGCGGATGGCGCGGACCCCTGCCAGGCGGGTGCAGAGGTAGCGGCCTGCGACGCCGGCGTGGATGTCGGGGTCGGTGATGTCTGGGGTGTCGTTGTGGTTCAGGTCCGCGTTCCAGGGGCGCCCGTAGCTCGCCGCCCAGATCGTGGCGTTGAGCTGGAGCAGTCCCCAGGTGCCGCCGTTGGAGTCGTCGGCGTGTGTGTCGGGTCGGAATCCGGACTCGTGGGCCATGACGGCGGCGATCCAGGTCTCGGGCAGGTCGGGGCAGGCGGCACGGACCTCGTCCACCCAACCCCGAGCTGCGGCGGGGATCGGTGCGTCGTCGGCCAGCGAGGCGCCGCCCGCGGTCGCAATGCAGTCGCTCGCGCTGAGTGTGACCCCGACCGCCGTGAGGACCGCGATCGCCGGCACGGCCAGGACCGCGAAGATGCCGAGGCTGAGCTTGGCGATCATTCGGGCACCGCGGTTCCCGTGGCGGTGGCGTGCTCGACCAGGACCTTGTCGGCGAGCAGTCGCGTCGAGTCGAGGCGGTCCTGCCAGGGGCACAGGTCAATGACGACGGGTTTGACCTGGCGCAGGAGCAGCAACCCGATACCCATCGGCAGGGTCCGCATCTGCGAGGCCTGCATGACAGGCACGGTGCGAACGGAGGTGGAGCTGGAGCGTTCACCACCGTGGCCTCTGGAGCGGGTCTCGGTGTATTGGTCGATCTCGCCCAGGAGTCGGGCGACGTCCTCGAGGTCGCTGTACTTGCTCAGGCCGCCGAGGATAATCTTGACGGTCGCGGCGTCCCAGATGGCGTCGGCGTTGTGCTCGCCCCACCGGCCGCGAGCCTGCGAGAGGGACTGCAGCACCGCCAGGGTCGTGATCCCTGACCCGCCGCCCTCGGCCATCAGGGAGGGCAGGGACGGCAGGGGCGTCAGGTTGGCGATCTCGTCGAGGGCGAGGAGCAGTGGTGGGTCCAGGCGTGCGCCGGGGGAGCGGGCCGCCATGGCGCGCGCTGTCTCGGTGATGTCTTCGATGAACGCGGCGACCAACGGCGCGCACGACCCGGACGCGACGGCCGAGGCGAGCAGGTACAAGGTGCCGGATTCGGTGAGGAACTTGGCTGGGTCGAACTCGTTGCCGGGTGCGGGGTCCACGGCTTCTAGGACGTCGGGGTCGGCCAGGGCGGCGAGGGCTTGGCGGACGCCGAGCCAGATGGAGTCCCGGGTGCGCGGGTCGGAGTGGATGGTGGAGTCCAGGGCGTCGGCCCATCCGTCCGCGGAGCGGGTGCGGTTCAGGATCGTGACGGCGTCTTCGGCCAGTGCGGGGTTCAGCGACCACCGGTACAGGTCGACGGCTCGACGCCCGTCCAGGGCGGCCGCGTGCAGGAGGCATCGCAGGGCCGTCTCGGTCTGGCCGGACCAGAAGTCGGAGTCGGACACGGAGCGCCCGAACCCGACTCCTGCGGCAAGGGCGCGGGCCCGGATCAGGGCGGTGCGTGGCGTTTCGCAGCCCCGCAGCGGGGACCAGGCTAGGCCGCCAGGCAGCCCGGCCAGTCGTTGAGGGTCGAAGATCGCGACCGGTCCGTGGGTGCGGCGGTGCCGCGTCGTCAGGGCGAGGGTGTCGGGCCGCGTCGATGTGGTCACGACGGGGCCGGGCGCGTCCAGGATCCAGGGGATGACCACGTTTGCGCCTTTGCCGAGCCTCGGTGGGCCGACCAGTAGCGCTGAGTCTTCGACGGAGCACCACAGGTCCTGCCCTCCCAGGGTTCCGAGCCGGTACCCGACCTGGCCGGGCTTGGCGTGCCGATCCAGGGAGGGGCGCACGATGTGTGCCCGGCGGGCCAGGGCTTGACGGCCGGCGGCCTTGTGGACGCGGGCCGGGCTGGCCAACCCGGGTATCCGGCGCAGCTCGTTGACCTCGGTTCCCGATGCGGCGTAGCGGCCGAATCGTCGCCACCCGAAGATGGCGGCGGTGGCGAGGATGGCGACGACGAGGACGGTCGTCGACCAGTAGGGCAGCGGCCCGGGCATCTGGTCCGCGTGCGGCCACGCCGCACCGGGGTCGCTGGGATGCGCGAGCGCGGCCAGTGCCGGGTGGAGCCCGCCTTCGACCGCCGGCGCGCCGGTGAGCAGGCACGCGGCCGCGGCGCCGAGCCAGAGCACCGCGCCGAGGAGCAGGACCGCGGACATGGCACCGAGTGCCAACCCGGTCCAGTCCGGTCCGGGGCCGGCCCGGTCGGGTCGTACTGGCGGTCGCGGGCTCATCGTGAGGCCACCTCCTCGTGTCCGGCCGTGGGACGACCGGCACCGCGGCCGTCGTCGCGGGTCGCGATGCTCTGGCTGGGCAGCGCGGTCGCGGTGGTGCGCAGGGCGCTGGTGAAGGTGCGTCCCGCGTCGATGAGGTCGCCGACCAGTACGCCGGGGGTGTCCGCGGCCTCGCGCAGGTGGTTCGCGCAGATGTCGGCCAGCTTGCGGACCTGGTCGGCCGCCACGTCCCGCACGACCTGCGGTGGGTAGGCAAGCCGGCCAGTGTCGACCGCGTCGCGCAGCTGGGTCAGATCCGGCATGTGGGGCTGCATGTGGGTGAGCTCGCCCAGCGACCACGCGACCGTGGTCAGATCGACATGGTTGCCGAGCTCGGTCATCGCGATCGTCGTGCCGTAGACCGCGCGCCATCCCAACGGGTCGATCCCAGACACGGGCAGCCAGGAACTGACGGCAGGAACGAGGTCGGGGTGGGCGATCAGCATCCCGACGAGGGTCACGACATGCGCTTGTTCGGCGTCCCGGTCGCGGGCCGGGTGGGCGGCCAGGTACCGGTCGGCGGCCGTTCGCGCTTCCAGTCCGGTGTTGCGGACGGCGGCGCGTAGGTGCAGTGGGACCACGACATCGTCGACGGGTTGCCCTGTCGCGGCGGCCCAACGGTTCTCGATGGACGCCAGGCCGGCGTCGACCACCGAGCAGGTCGCGGTCAGCGGTCGTGCGGTGTGCTCGAGTGCTGCGTTCACGGCGGCCGCCTGCAGGAGCAGCCCCAGCCCGGCGGCCTGGCGGCGCAGCCCGGCCTCAACGACCATCCGCGCGTAGGCAATGGGGTTGGGGTGTGGGGGAGTGACCGCGATCAGGCGGGCGACTCGAGGCAGGTTCGCGACCCGGACGCCCAGCCGGTCGACCAGGACGTCTCCCATCGACTCGGCGTCGATGCCGCCGACCGGGTGGCGTTCGAGAAAGGCGGTGTAGACCTGGGCGTGCCACAGGTCGGCGAAGTCCTCGGGACGCAGCCACTCCCGCACGCTGGTCGTCGCGCCGGGCGCGAGCATCAGGGCGCCGAGCGTGCATTGCTCGGCGAGCTCGACGACGTTGTCACGCAGCACGAGGACCACCACCGCTCGAGGAGCCGTCAGGAACGCTGAACTCGCCGGGCTCATCGCGCATGGCAGCGTCGGTATCGATCACGTCCATCTCGGCCGGGTGCAGCAGGTGGTGCACCACGTGGGTGCGGTGCGGCATCTTCCACAGCCCGGTGCCGCGCGGCAGGACCGGGAGCAGATCGCGTTCGGGGCAGGTCAGACCCAGGGCGGTGGCGGTCGCGGTGAGCTGGTCGGCCTCCTGGCGGTATACGACCCGGGTGGAGCAGTCCGCGAGCAGCCCTTCGGCCAACGCGCGGGCTTCGGAGCCGCGGGCGCCGATGGCGTCCAGGTCGGACAGGCGGTGCAAGACGATCAGGTTCGCGACGCCGTGCGCGCGGGAGAGTTTGAACTGCGCCTGCATGCGTCGCACGAGCGCGAGCTGCCGCAGTACCCGCCACGCCTCGTCGTAGATCACCCACCGCTTGCTCGTCGACGTAGCCAGGGCGCTCTCGAGCCACGCGGACGAGCACGTCATCGCCAGGGCGAGGGCGTCTTCGTCGGACCCAAGCGCCGACAGGTCGATCACGACCATCGGCGCGGCTGGGTCGAGCTGCTGGGTCGAGGGGCCGTCGAACAGGTCGGCCAGGTCGCCGCGGACCAGACGGCGCAGCCCGTGTGCGAGGTCCCGGCCGTCGGCGGTCCGGTCCTCGACTCGGACCCCGTCGGCGCGTGCCGTATGGGCGCCGGGAGTGGAGAGCGCGTCGACGACCCGCCCGATCGTCGGCACTCCCCGCCCTGTGGCGGCAGTCAGGGCGGCGTCCAGGGCGCCGTGCTCGGCTGCGCTCAGGTCTCGGTGCAAGGTCAGCCCGGCGACCGCCGCCAGCAACCGCTGCCCGGCGGCCAGGTCGGTGCCCGTGACGTCCAACGGGTTGAGCCGAGCCGGGTGCCCGGGGCTGAGCTGTACGACGGTCCCGCCGACCGCGCGGGCCAGGGGCGCCCACTCGCCCTTGGGGTCGCCCGGCACGTAGACGCTGCGGCCGGCGGCGATCGAGCGGGCGGCCAACGACTTGGCCAGCGCGGACTTGCCCTGCCCGATCACGCCGGCCAGCACCACGTTCGGGTTGGTCAGCTCGGCCGCCTGGTACAGGGCCCACGGGTCGAAGCAGAACACCCCACCCGTGAACGCATCCACGCCGACCGGCACACCCACGTCGCATGGGGAGCCGGTCAGAAACGGATAGGCGCCACTGAGGACCGCCGAGGACGCCCGATGCGCGGGCAGCCGCAACCGTGGGCCGGCCCGGTACCGCCCGACGCTCGCCCGGAACGGTCGGGTCGTAGGGGCGTTCACAGGACACCTCGGGCCAGGGGTAGGCAGGCGGCGGCGTGCGCGACGCCCTGCTGGCCGACCAGCCGCTGGACCTCGCACATCGCCTGCGCGGCGGCGGACTCCAGCTGCGCGCAGCGTTGCTCCAGCTCGGTCTCGTCGGCGGCCGTGACGGTGATCAAGCCGGTGAACCGAAGGTCGCCGTGCCCGGCGACCAGCTCGGCCTCTCGCTGCTGGAGGTCCGCGACCTGCGACCGGGTGGTCTCGGTCTCGATCTGACCCATGCGCGCCCGCTGTGCAGCGTCCGCGGTGTGCTCGACCATCGCGCGGCGAATCTCCCGCAACGCCTTACCCGCCGCTAGCGGCTCGGCGATCACGCTGACCGTCCGGTCGTCGACCGCGCCCAGCAGCAATGGCTGCAGAAACGCGGCGTGCACGCTCGAGCGTGGCCACGCCGACACCCAGTACGTCGCATGGACCGCCGTACCCGTGGCCACGTTCCGCCACCGCTCGTGCACCCCACACGCAGGCTGCAGCGTGAGGGCGCCGCCCTCTGCGCGCGCGACCGGACCGGGTTCATAGGCGGCACGGATCGCCATCTTCAGCTCGTCACGGCCCAGCCAGCCCTGCACGCTCAGATCGGCACTGGCCAAGGCCGTTGCGAAGGCGTCCAGCTGCTTGGCCACGACCGCCAGATCGATTGCCGAGACGCGACGGCGGGGGGCTCGCACCGAGACGGCGACCAACGTCTCGCGCACGTGGGAGGTCACGAATCCCTCGTCCAGCATGCTGGCGAGCGCACCGCCCAGGCCCTCACGAGGGCCGGTCGTGTGCTCACGCCACCAGCGCCGCGCTGGCGCGAGCCCGCCGGGTCTCGTGCGGACCAGCACCTGCACGCGCAGCACGCCGGGCTGCTGGCACAAGCCCGCCAGTGCCCGCCCCCAAGTGGCGACCTTGTGCTCCTGGACGCCCGGCTCGTCCAGCACGAACCCCGACCCCACGACCGCGGCGACTCCGGTGACCGAGCCGGCCCGTCGATCGACCACGAGGACCCCGCCGAGCGCAGCGCACCCGACCAGATCGAGCCGCCCCCCCACGCCCGGCAAGGTGAACGACTCGCCGTCCGTGACCGTGCGGGTGCTCGCCGCGTGGGCTGTCACACCGCTGATCCGACGTGTGTGCCACTGGGCCAACAGAGGCAGCCACTCCACCACGGGTCGGCCACCCACCTGCACGCCACCGACCACCAGCAGCGGCACCCACACCGGGGACGCCAGGACCAGCCCGGTCATCCCCGCCGAGTACACGGCCAGCACCGCGACGAGCGTCGCGACCCCCACGACCACGAGCTGCAACGCGGACAGCCCGAGCAGCACACTGTGCGACTCGAGGCGCCCGAACCGGGTCGTCGGACCGACCTGCGGCGCACTCACGACCGGCCCCCAGACGAACGAGGCATGGCCGGCGTGGTCGTCGCCGGTGGGGCGGCGGGCCCGGCCGCCATCGCTGGCTTCGTACCGCTGGCCGCCTTCGCGCCGGCCGCGCCCTTGGCCGCAGCGCCGGCGCCGCCCGTGACGGCGGACATCGCGACCTGCTGTGCCGCGTACCGGGACGTGGTCGCGGACGAGCGGGCGACCTTGCTGATCGGGTTCGCTGCGACCGCACCGTGCATCACGGCGGCCGCCTCCATGCCCGACCAGTGCACGAATCGCCACGTCAACGTCGGCGCCCAGATCGCGATCGCGAGCAGCACGATCCCGACGAGCATGTCCGACAGCCCCGCGGTCCCACCCGAACTCGGCTGCGAGCCGGCCTCCTGACCAGGCCCGGAGCTGGTGAATGCGGACGCCCCGACGACGAACACGACGACGATCACGACTTTGCAGAACACCAGCGCCGCGACGACCTCGATCCAGCGCCGTGTCCAGACCCGCGTCTGGTCCCACGCGGACCCGGCGAACGCGATCGGTGCGAACACCACGACCAGGATCAGGGCCGCCTTGCGGAACAGCAGTACGCCCCACATCAGAACGAACCCGATGATCAACGCGACCGCGAGCAGGATCTGCAGCCCCGGCGCAAAGCTCGCCAGCGCCGCGAAGTCGAAGAACTCGGCCGCCGCCTGGGCGATCGTCATCCCAGCCGCCGCGGCGATGTACTCGCAGATCCCGTCCACCGCGGTCAACGCCAGCTGCGTCACCGCCAGCGCGAGCCCCGCTCCGAGCAGTGCCTTCCCGACACCGACGACGGCCCGTACCAGTCCGCCCGGCTCGCGGCGAAGCACCGAGGTCAGCACCTGCACGACGAACAACGCGAGAACGATTGGCAGCGCGATCGCGGCGATTACGGCGAGGTTGGCCCGGAACCACCCCACGCCCAGATCCACGCTCGTCGTCGAGTCCAACGCCGCCAGAGCAACCTCACCAACCTGCGCCGCTCCGCCGGTGAACGCCGACCCCAGCCCACCCAGGACGTAGGACGCCGCGGCGTCCTGAGTCGACTGCACGCCCTGACAGACAAGCGCCACCGGCCCCACGCATGCATCCACGGCGAGCGTGGCCATGTCAGATCTGCGCGCCCAGGCCGGAGAAGAACGCCACGATCGCGTTCGCCCCACCGATCAGCAGCGCCCCACCGGCCGAGACGAGAAAGCCGGTCTTGCCGCCCGATGCCGCGCCATAGTTGCCCTGCTGGCGGGCGACCGCCCAGATGATCACCGAGACCACCAGGCCGGCGACGCACGCCACCAGGCCCCACGTCATCAGCGCCCCGACGATCTGCCTGATGACAGCCAACCCGGGCAGGCCGTCCTGGTTCGGCGAGATGCCCGGGTCCGTGAACGGCAACCGGTACGCCCCAACGCCGATGACTCTTCTCATGGTCTCCTCCTCGTCCCGTCGACGACCGCGAAACGGCGTCGCTAGGAGAAGGAGTCGGCGTCAGACGAGAAGACGCGACGGGAGCTACCGATTCGGTCCAAGCACAAAGGTCATGAGGAACGCGCTTTGCCCCAGGCGGTAGCGCGGACGCGCCCGGGAATCACACCTAGCCGGCAGCAGACCCGCCACCCACTGCGCTTCCGGTGTGACTCGAGTTGGCAGGCGAGCGCGCCCGTTTCCGCATTTCTTACTGAGCTGGCACAGCTCGCACAGGTGTCCGCACCAGTCGCTGAGGACGCGTTTGAGGACTAGACGCTCGACCGGGAGGGCCGACGCTCGCGATGCTGTCAGCGAAGTCCAGTCATGGTGACGTGCGGGCGACCTGCGGCCGGGCCCACCACGCGCCGGTGGGAACCCAAAGACGTTGAGGTCCCGCATATTCACGAGCTCCCCCACATTGGCCCCGCACCGCACGCAGCGTCCAGCCGCACCTCGCGAGCCGATCACCCGTCGCCCACTTCGTCCTCGACCGACTCGCTCCAGACCGATCGCGCGGACCACCGTCCTGACGACCGTGCACGATGGCCACCCCGGAACCGGCGACCAAGCCCCGGCGACAGCAAGCGATTTCATCAACTCCACAGGCCAGAATCGACACCGGGAGCGACCGCCGAGGCGCGCGTGAACCTCACTCCGAAGCCGATGAAAGAAGATCGAGGCTAGGCGTCAATCGAGACCTTGAGTTGACTGGCCGACGCACGAGTTTGCCTCGGCGTCCACGCGAAAATGTTCCCGGAGACATTGCCTTCGAGTGTGTGAACGTCCACTTCGACTGCGAACGAGGATTTATCCGACGGGACGACAACGGTTGTGGGTGGCTGCGCAGCGACGACGTCGCTGGTTATGTACACAGTCTGTCCCAGTGGAGGTGGAGCTGGTCGGCTCAACGTTATAGTGATCTTCCGAACGCCGGTCGTCCACGGGGCCTCGTCAGCCGCAGAAACTCCCGTTACCTGAGCGTATGCCTTGGCCGGCACGTCGTCCGGAGATCCGGGATCTGCGGATTCCGCCAGATCAAAATCAAAGGATCGACCCTTCCAGACTGGTCCCTTCGCTGTTTGCTGGTAATGTCCGACGATTGGAAGCAGCGTCTTGCCGTCGGTGGTCAGGACCTCCCACGCTTGAACTGTTCGGACATCCAGCAGATACTGCCAAATCGCGGGAGACGGACTAAGCGAGGCTGTGCTGATTGATGCGGGGACTAGCCCGCCATTTACGAACCAGTTCTCGACCGGCGGCCTCGGATTGGAGATCCAGATCGGCGCGGCCGGCCGAGATTTGCGCATGAGCTTCGCCGGGACAAGGTTTGCGTACAGCGCGCCCTCGAAGTCGGCGTTGTTGACCGCGTCGACCCATAGTGCGGCGTAGGCGACTCGTTGCGCAAAGCTAGATTTGGGATTGGTACCCGGTGCAGGCGACTCCAGATCGAAATAGATGCGTGATTTGGTCGGGAATCCCGCCTTTTTCGCTAGGGTTACGGCTTGATTTGCGTCGGCATTCGCTTGCGCTGCTGTGAGTTCTTGAGGTGTCGCGTTGAAGCCAAGATTGTCATCGACGTCCGAAGCTGTTCCGAAATAGATCGGAACCAAGCCCCATCCTTGCGCTGCTAGCAGGGATCGTCGTGTCATCCAACTTGCGTCATTGCGTCCATGGTGCGTTGGTGCCAAATAGAAGCCGAGGAACGCAAGACTCGTATTTTCATAAATTTGTTGAAGCATCCATGCGCCGAAGTCGGCGGACGTAAGAGGGCTTCCCGGGAGCGCGGCATCCTCGGGGTATCGTGTGGGCCAGCCAAACATTTCACCACCGATCGACGACAGGGCCTTTGTCGCTGCAATTGAAAGGGCAGTTTCGGAGGGCGGATTGATGATTACGTCCTGTGTTGGAGGAGTATCAATTCGGGTTAAGAGCGTTCTGAGGACTACCTGACCGGCGGTTGCCAACTCTATTGTCTGCGGTTCCGCTGCCACAGCTCCAACGCCAACTGCGCCAGCTAGATCGAATCGACCCGAGACGTTGAGAAGTGGGGCGGTACGTTGCCACGCGCCCAGGTCGACTATCTCCAGCCGTCCGGTTTGAAGCATTGTCAGGTCGCCTGTGACGACTACGGCGGTGCTTCCGGAGGATGAAATTTCGAGACGGCCATCGCAAGTCACGATTACGCTAATGGCGTCGACTACTCGCAGAATGCCCGCTGGGCCCACGGCCACCTGGCAGTGGATATCCTGAGCCTTAACGCCGGGCGTTGCAGTCCCATCCTTTCGGACCACGTGAAGTGTGCCACCATCCACATGAATTTGAGAACTCAAAACCGAAATCTGACCATCGGCGATTGCGCAGGCGCCGCGGTGTGTTCGCGTCGGATCAAATGGCCAAGGCCTCTCTGGAGTTCGCTTGCTATTGGTATCGGAAATGGCGAGCACCGTAAGCTCGAGATTGAGGAGGGATTCGGGCTTGGTCAACACCAGGGTGCCAACGCATGTGATGGTTGCGTTTAAGCAATGAAGCGTCGAGTGGATTTCGAGGCTGCCAAGGATAAGAAGTTCTCCGCCCTCGGAGAACGCCAGCACGGAATCGGAGTCGATGTGGACGCTGCCGCTGATCAACAGGCAACCGGTGACTGAATTGTTGCTGGTTTTCGGCTCCGCCGATAGATGAACACCGCTCTTCAACTCGATCAGGCCTTCGAGGTGTCCGGTCCCACCGAGAATGAGCGCCCCATTGAGAACGAGGTGTTTATCCTTAGACGACAGCGCGCCACCATTGATTACTGCGGCCCGCCCACTCTCCTCAAGCGTTACGGTGGCCGGAAACTCTGTCTTCGTTGCGCATGAAAGCACCCCCCAGTCTCCTATCACAATCCGGCCCGAGCCCTGGATTGTCGCCCCATTCAGTTGTAATTCGCCACCGTTTTGGAATGCCACGGCCGCATTGACGGTGAGATGCCCAGCCTGAGCCAGCAGATAGCCGCCGCTAAGGGTCAGGCATGGATCGGCGCCCGTCTGCCCGCCAGCGAACGAAATGCTGCCCGCTTTACTGTTTATTCCGGGGGGGCCGCCCGCCTCATGGAAGAGGACGACGTTCCCATCGCAGACCAGCGAACCTTCGTTGACGAGCGTTGCGCCGTTCACCCAGGCGATGGTTCCCGCGCCGGATATTGCGAGCGAGCCCTGGTTTGTTAGGATTCCAGCAAAGTGGCTGCTCGGCGCGCCTTGGGGTCCAAGTTCTCCCGGCCGAATTGTTCCCGAGGACTGGAGTATCAACTCGGCCGAAAGCCATCCGCCGGTCCACGAGAATTCGTCTGTAACGGTCACCGGTCCGCCACCCATGATACTTCCGAAGCCGGAGCCTTCGATGGTGAGCTTGCCAGCGGTAAATTCGGGAACTGTCGTGCATTGGAATGAGCTGGCCGGAATCACGATGTCGTCGTTCGAATCCGGAACGGAGCCTTCTTTCCATGCCTTCGGGTCGGACCACGTTCCGAGTCCGTCGCCGCTCCACGTTTTTGTTCCCATGAACAATGCGGCCTTCCCGAGTTTGTGTTTGCGCCCAGAGTGCGACCGGTGAATTCAGCCCAGCAGGCTCTACGGTGCTCCCGACATGGCGGCATGTCAACACTGCGTCAAATGGCCTTGCCCCGAGGTCCTGCACACGTTCGTCGGTGATTGCGCGGCCAGGTCGCAGGTAGCGGCGGCTTCGTCGAGGAGGGTCTCGCGTTTCGAGGATGCGTTGACCGTTCCGCCACCGCGTTGTCCGCCGACTCACCGATGGCCCCCGTACGCGGGGTCTTCCCGAGCCCGTCGAACAGGGTCGACGTGGGCCCTGGATTGGCGAGGTATTGCGTCCACCGGTCGGCTCGGGAGGGCCGTGCACCGATATGGAGGCTTGGCGGATGTCCACGACGCAACGGGGGCCGTGCCCGGCGTGCCTGTAGCCACCGGACACGCCGCGGTTTTGGCCGGCGACGTTAAGTGCGACGAGTCAGAGTTCGTTGCCACTGATGTATATGCCTGGATCGAGTTCGCCAAGAAGTAAGTTGAAGCGGCTCCGGAGAAGCGCCGCATCGGCATCGCCGGCACCCGATCCGGTCGCAGTCAGAGCCAAGTCCTGCAATGCGTCGGAGAACGCAGCAACTCGCAGGCCGCGCATGGCGGTACTCAGGGCTTCGCGGTCCCGACCGGCGTCATGTTGGATGCGGGCCAACACGGTGGCTGCGTCGGCGATTGCGCTGGTCATCTGCTGAATGTCATAGTCGGCCCACGCGTACTCGGCGCCGCTGATGCCGCGGAAGGGGCGGTCTCGGACCAAGTCGAGAGCCTCGCCAAGCAGCTCGGGCTCCGCATGCTCATTGCCGAGCAGGTGCTGGAACTCGCGCCAGTCGGTGGTGGCGCCGGGGCCGAGGCGGTACAGGCCGTCCTCGGCAAGGAGGGGCAGCACGTCGACGCCGACGTGCCGGCGTGTGCGGTAGACGAGCGCGTTGCGGGTGCCGGCGCTGATGCGTGCGCCGTTCCAGAGGGTGTCGTCCAGGTCGGCGCCCGTCGCGGGTCCGTGCAGAGCGAGGTAGACGAGCAGCTCGGTCATGCGGGGGCTGAGGGTGCCAATGCCAGGGGGCAGTCCGTCGATCTCGATGGGCCCGAGTACGCGGATCATCACGTGGGCGCGCGTCGGATCTGACCGGGTGGCTGAGCCGTGCGCGTTGCGGAGCGTAGCGATGTCGTCTGCCGCGGTCGTGGCCGGCTCCTGGGCCAGGTTCGTGGGTGGGATTGAGACGGCGAGCAGAGTGTGCAGGTCGGCGAGGTGGTCGGTGCTCAGTCGCTGCGGTTGAAACGTGATCTGCAGAGGGTTGAGGGCCGCGGTGCCGTCGTCGTTGGCGCGGATCGTCCAGGCCCCTTCGTTCGATTCGCGGGTGATGAGAGCTGTGCCGGTCCATGGGACGCCGAGTTCCCCGGTGACTGCGCGTTCGACGAAGGTGGTGGGCAGCCAGGTGTCGGGTGCTTGCCGGTCGCCGCGGGCTTGCAGCGTGTCGTCGAGTCCCTGCTCGGCCAGGCATCGGCCGATCGAATCGGTGGTGATCGAACGTTCGGCGGGTGTTGTGATGACGCGCAGCCGGTGGGCCTCGAAGGCGGGTGCGAGGGCTGCGAGCGAGTCGTCGTCGGTGAGGCAGACACACAGTTGGCCGGACAGGTCGGAGGTGGCGCACTCGACGACCAGGGCGCGGAGGATGTCGTCGGCGATGTCGTCGTTCCCGGTGATGGACAGTGTTCCGGCGGCTTCGAGGTTGATCACGAGCGTGCCCGTACTGGTGTGGCCGGCGGTGACGAGCAAGGGGTAAGGGTCGCACCGGTCGGCGTCGTCGATCGTCGGGTCGTCGGCAAGGTCGCTGGTCTCGGCGGTCCAGGTCGTGGGATTCGTCGCGGTGAACGGAGCGACGGGATCGGGGTCGTCGTCGGTGAGCAGCAGCGTCAGGGTGGTCTGGTCGATGAGGAGCGCTGCGAGGTCGGGGAGCTCGCGTTCAGCATCGAAGCAGCGGCAGCTGAGGTTGGCCAGGGCCGACGTAATCATCGCGATGCTCATGGGTGGGGCTGCTCCACGCAGCGTGGCCTCGGTCTGTGCGGCGCTCGATGCCCGATCGGGGAGCGGGATGTGTTGGCCGAGCCGCCGTGCGCGCTGCTGGAGGTGGCGGCGGCGAGTGAGTTCGCCGGCGACGCCGGCCGCGGCCAGCGCAGTCAAGCCGGCGAACCACACGGGCCGGGGGATCGAGTCGTCGCTGGTCCCCGTGATCGTCGCTAACGGCTCCGCGACGGTGTTCTGAAGGGGGGCCTGTGCCGGAGCCGGTATGCGCGGCTCGTCATCGTGCGCGGTGTCGTCGAGTGGCGGGATCGGCGATGTCTGCAGGATCGACGTGAGTGGGGCGGGGGCTTCCCTCGTCGTTGCGGTCACCGCAGAAGGAGGTGCCGGGGTCAGCGGCGAGGTCGTGGTCGGAAGTTGGAGTACCCAGCCGGGCTCGATGACGTTGGGGTCGTGTAGTGCCTGGCCGCCGGGTTGAGGCCGATCGCGGTTGAGGTCAACGAGCTCGGTGTACAGGTGACCGTCGCCGAGATGTTGGGCGGCGATGTCCCAGAGGGTGTCGCCCGGCTGGACCGTCACTGTGTCGGCGGCGGTCGCTTGGGCCGCCACGGCGGCTTGGTGGGGTGCGGACTCGAGGGTGGCGTCGACCGGGAGGAGCAGTTGCCAGCCGGGCAGGATCCAGTCGGCGTCCCGCAGGGTGCGACCGTCGGGTTGGGTGCGCCCGGCGTTGAGGTCGCGGATCTCGGTGTAGCGAACGCCCGCGCCGAGGTGCTGCTCGGCCAGGCTCCACAAGGTGTCGCCGCGCTTCACGGTCACCACCGGGAGTACGGGTGCGGGGGCGGGTTCGGTGACTGCCGGGCTCTCGAAATGGCTGGCCGTCGTCGCGGGGCCGGCCATCGCGAGGGCCGGGCTCAGGGTCGGGCGATCGGCGATCGTCGCGGTGGTTGCGTGGGCAGCCGGCGCGTGGGCGACGTTCGTAGTGGCCAGGGCGAGCAGGATTCCTGCGGAGGCCAGCAGACGTGCTGCGGTGTGCTGCAGGCCGCCGAGTAGGGGCAAGTGCGGAGCCTGCGCGTCGCGGAGTCCGGCGCCGATCTCGACGATTGTGCTCAAGGTGAAGGCGCCCCAAGCGCACCAGGCCACCAGACCAAGGACGGCGAACAGCAGGCTGCCGTCGTCGGGGGAGACGAGCAAGGTGGGGACCTGGCCCCAGGTGGGCAGGGTGTCGGGCAGGTAGGTCGGCGCGAGCGCGATCAGCGTGATCGGCACGCCGGCGATGAACGTGACCAGTGTGACGGTGGAGCCCGCGGCTCGTAGCAGGTCGCCGGTGCGGTGCTCGTGCATGGTGGGCAGGGTCGCGGTCATGGTGCCTCCTGGGGGATGGCGTCGACGAGCTGTGCTTGGGCGCTGCCGGTGGCCTCGATCTGGTCGATGCCGATCAGGTCGAGGAAGGCTGTGGGTGCGCTGGTGTGGACGGTGACGAGCAGTCGGGTGCGGTCCTGGCTGACGGTGACCATCCCTGTCGCCCCGGCGGCGGCCAGGTAGGCCTGGGCTGCTTGGACTGCTGCGATGTTGTCGACCTGGTAGCCGGTGCCGGTGATGGTGCCGGGCAGGTCGAGGGCTTGCCCGCCCGCGCGGGCCGCTTCGGCGGCGATGCCCTCGGCGCGTTGGGCGGCGCGCAGCTTGGCGCCGCCGTCGGCGACCAGCCCGACCAGCACGAGGAGCCCGAGCACGCTGATCACCACGAATACGGTCACCGACCCGGCCTCCGGGTCGGCTCCGGTAAGCAGGCGCGTTCGCAGGGCGGTCATCGTGTGCGGTACCTGTCCAGCGGGGAGGTCGCGGTCGCGGTGATGGTCCGGGTGCCGGGTAGGCCGGGGACGGCCAGGTCCGCAATGGTGACGGTGCAGGTGATGGTGATGGTGACGGCGCCGTCCTGACCCAGGGGTGCGCTGAAGCCGGCGGTGTCCACGTCGATGGCGGTGGTGATGCAGTCGCTGCCGGTCAGCTCTGCGGTGGCGGTGGTGGTGGCTGTGGCGAGGGCGGCGTCTGGGGTGCGGGTCAGGGATGCGTCGCGAGCGCCGGCGCGGGCGGCTTGCTCGACGGCGGCCGACGAGGTCTGGACGCGTCCGGCGAACACGACCAGGGCGAGCAGCAGGATCAGGGTGGGGGCCAGGATCGCGAGTTCGACGGTCATCGACCCGCGGTCCCGATCGGTGTGCCGGCCGGTCACGGTGAGCCGCCGGGGACGAATCGTTCGATGGGTCCAGTCGCGGCCTGTGTGACGGTGGGCCCATCGACGCCGGGCAGCACGGACAGGGATCGTCCGGTGACGACGACTTGCACCTGCCCGGGGCTGGCGACGGAGGTGGCGGTGGGGTCGAGCAGGGTGTCGGCGCCGTGCTGGTCGATGAAGGCCAGGGCGACGTCCCGGCCGGTTCCGGGGTCGGTGTTGTAGCTGCGGGCGGTGGCGACGCCTTGTTGAGCCGCGGCCAACGCGAGGGAGCGGGCGTAGAACCACAGGCCGTACTGCAGCAGTGCGGTGACCAGTGCCAGGAGCGCGGGGAACAAGATGACCAGCTCGATGCTGGCCGATCCGTCCTCCCGGCGCCGATGTCTGGGGTGTGCTGCGGTCGTGGGCATGGGTCAGTTGATTTGGTCGACGCGGCGTTGCACGGCAGCGGTGACGGCTACGACGAGCATCGTCGCGATGGCCATCAGGCCCAGGATGATGATGACCAGTTCGAGGGTGGACGCCCCGACGTCGCTTCGGGTGCCTGCGCGAATCCGAGTCCTGGTGGTGGTGAGCAGGGCGGTCAGGTAGGTCAGGACCAGGTAGGTGGGCATGGTGGTGCTCCTTGTCAGGACAGCAGGATGCGGACGAACGCGGGGTAGACCAGCAGGGCCATGAAGCACAGGCCGAGGACGGCGACGGGCACGACCATGTGCTCGGAGGCGGCGTTGGCCTTCGCGGTCGACGCGGCAAGCAGCTGCGAACGCAGCGATGAGGCGCGGGCGCGCAGCGTGGCGTAGACGGCAGCCCCGTCGTGGCCGGCCAGGCGCATGATGTCGGCGGTGTCGCCGAGCTCGACGACACCGGTCTGTTCGGCCAGGTCGCTCAACCCGGTCCAGGACGGTTGCCCGGCCAGCTCGGCGCGCAGCAGCGCATCGCGGATGCGGGCGAACTGAGGGGAGCCACCGACGGCGACGGCACGGTCGAGAGCTTCGGTCGGCCCGGCATCGGCCAGGCGTTCCATCGCGACCAGCTCGAGAAACACGCACGTCGCCTGCCGCATCGACTCTCGTGCCGCGGTTGCGTCCTTACGCAGGGTCACGTCGGGGAGCCAGAAGAACACCACCCCCAATCCGACCCCGGCGGCCAGCGGCAGCCCGACCGGGATGCTGATGCCGGCGATCGCGAGTAGCGCTGTCATCGTCGTGGGGGAGACCAGGCCGATCAGGGCGTAGGCGATCTTGCGGGCGGCCAGGGCTTCGGCGGGCAGTTCGACCATCCGCAGGTCCGCAGCGAACCGGGCCAGCCCAAACGTGTCCACGGCGCCGGGCAGCACTCGCTGACCCAGCACCCCGAACCGGCCCGGTGTGAGCGGGGCCGAGGTTCGTACCCCGTCGACGGGTAGCAGCCGGGCGACGGCGTCGGCCAGGTCGGGGCGGGCGGTGGTCAGCCCAGCGATCGCGACGACGAGCCCGGCGCCGATCAGGGTGCCGGCCAGGACGACGAGCCAGATGGTGTTCATCGAGCGCTCCCGTCCGTCAGGAATCGGGGTGTGGGTGTGGCCAGGGTGAGGGCGCGGATCCACAGCAGGCACCCGGCGAACGCGGCCGCGATGGCCAGGAGCACGAGCTGTCCCAGCGCGTCCCCGTAGGGCGCGAGGTAGGTGCCGTTCAGTGCGAGCAGGGCGGCGACTGCCAAGGTGATGAGGGTGACCAGTCGGGCGGTGGAGCGGGGCCGGGCGCGTTCGGCCTCGATCTTGCGTCGTGCTGCGACCTCTTCGGCGACCGACGCGGCGGCAGCGGTGAGCACCGCGGACAGGCCTGGTCCGCGGCGACGTGCAGCGAGCAGGAGGGTCGCGACGACGAAGTCACCTGCGGCGTCATCCAAGTCCTCGGCGAACGAACGCAGAGCTTGTTCGGTGGGCCACCGCGCCGAGATCCGCGCGATCAAGGCCCCGACCTGGGGGTTGATGACCGGTGGGCAGGTCGCCACGGAGGCGGTGATGGTTTGCTCGAGGCCGACACCGGTGGCTAGGACGTCAGCCAGGCGCCGGGTCCACTCTTCGATCGCCTCGACCCGGTCGATGGCCCGGGTTGCCGTCTTGGCCGAGCCGAGCAGGAACGGCAACCCCACCACCGCCGCGGCCACGATCAGCGCGGTCACCGGCCACCCGGTCCACGCCCATGCCGCCACCCCGGCGCCCGCGGCGATGCCCCACCGCCATCGCGCCCATCGCCCGGTTGGTGTCGGGCGGTGACGGCGCGGCCTCGGCGGGGACGGTTCGACGCGGCGGACCCCGGCGACGACGAGCAGGACGCCGGCGACGAAGATGGCGCCGGCGACACCGGCCAGGGCGACACTCATCGCGGGTCACCGCCGTAGACCCAGGTGCCGGCGCGGTGATCGAGAAGCGTCTCGTCGAAACCCGCCCGTACGAGCTCACCTAGGCACACCGGGCGGTGCAGAGGGACTGCCCGCCCGTCGGAGCCGGGACCGAAGACCATCGTGGTCGCTGGACGGTTGTGCTCGCCCAGACCGTTGACCTCGACGACCTGGGTGACGAACCGGTGCCGCGACCCACCGGTCGATGTGTGGTCGTCGAGCTCGATGTGGACGAGGAAGTCGACGGAACCGGCCAGCAGCCGGTAGGCGAACGTGTCGGACATTTGCACCCCGGCCGACAGGCACAGCGTGACGATCCGGTCGACGGCGTGTAGAGCGGTGCGCGAGTGCAGTGTGCACAGGGACCCGTCGCCGGTCGACATCGCCTCGAGCATCGGCAAGACCTCGGGGCCGCGGACCTCGCCGACGATGATCCGGCGCAGGTTCAACCGCAGAGCCGTGGTGACCAGCTCGGACAGGGACACCTCTCCGGCGTGGCGTCCGCTCGCGTCGTGCTCGGCGGAGCCTTCACGGCCCTCCATCGCCACGACGCGGGGGTGCCGGTGGGGCAGGTCGTGCAGGTATAGCTCGTACTCCTTCTCGATCGTCGCGAAGCGTTCCATCGGGTCGAACTCATTGGCCAACGCCCGGATCAGGGTCGTCTTGCCGGCGTTCTGCAGCCCGGTGACGATCACGTTCTTGCCCGCGAGCACGGCCGCGCGCAGGAAACCCGCCAGGACGGTGTCCAGGGTGCCGAGAGTCACCAGGTCGTCCAGGTCGATGTCGCGGACCCGGTGTCGGCGGATCACGATGTGTACCCGCGGGGTCGTCCACGCGACCGCCGCGAGCCGGGAACCGTCCTCGAGGCGCAGGTGCAGGGCGGGGTGCGCGGAGGAGAACGAGCGCTCGGCGGTGCCGGTGCGGGCGGCGAGCAGCTGCAGGATCTCGATCAGCTCATCGTCGGAGTCCGCCACGGGTGGGTGGGGTTCGATGCGGCCGTCGTCGAAGGACACCCAGACACGGTCGTGACCGTCGACCTCGATGTTCTCCACGGACTGGTCGTCGATCAGGGGCTGCAAGCGGCCGAGCCCGAAGAGTGCGGCCATCACCGCCTGCCCGGTGGCCATCTCGACCTCGAACGGCCACGGCTCGGACCCCCGGCGCAGGCGGTCGCGACCCCGCTCGCTCAGCTCGGTCGCGACCAACGCACGCGCGAGCTCGCGGCGAGCGCCCGGTGCCTCGACGCGCTGCACCTTGAGCCGCTCGGCGAGCCGTTCGGCGACGGCCGAGCGGACCTCGCGGACAAGGGCCAGGTCCGGCGCCGGAATGACGAGCCTGGCATCGTTGGGCAGCCGGGTGGATGCGGGGTCGCTCGCGTGTGCACCGCGCGGTGCCGCGTCCGTCCGGATCAGGTCGTCGAGGCTCATGAGGTCACCGCCGTCCGCTCGGGAACCAGATCTGCGATGCGGGCGGCTGTGGCGTGAGCGGCTCGGAGCAGCGGGGAACGCTCGAACCGCCACCCGCTCGTCGCACCGAGGGCGAACTGGTGGGCGGTCCAGTCGTCGCGGACCAGGCTCAGCACCTCCGTCACGCCGAGCGCGGCGCGGATCTGGCCGCTTGAGTAGCCGCTGGCGTCCACGACGAGTGCCACCGGTGCGTGACGGCCCTTCCGCTCGGCCATCAAGGCACGGACCGCGGCAGCCGACGGCGCGACCGACGACACGTCACCACGAACGACGACGGCGACGAGGTCGGCTTCGGTCACCAGGACCCGCGGCTCGTGGTGGTGTCCGACCCGGCCCGCGTCGACGAGGACGTCGACACCCTGGTCGGACAGGTCCCGGGCTGCACTCAGCAGCGAGCCCCACATCGGCGCCAACGGGCGAGCCTGCACCGGGTCGAGGACCCCAGGCAGAACCATCCGAGTCGCGTCCGCGTCCAACGCCACGCAGCACCCGACCAGCTGGTCGGCGCTCAACGGTGGCCGACCCGCCGCCAGGATGGACACCCCTGCGTCACGCGGCACCCCGCCCGACAAGTACCCGGTGAGCAGACCCGAGCCGGCCGGGTCGCCGTCCACGAGCAGCACCCGTCGCCCGGGTCGGGCCGCCGGCCACACCCAGGCCAGTGCTAGCGCGCTCGTCGTGACGCCGGGGGCCCCGTGTGCGGAGCACAGCACGACGACGCTCACGACGTCGCCTGCGACGGTTCGACGACGATGGCGAACCGCCCGGTCGCGGCCCGCATCGCCAACGCGGGGCCGTCAGCCGCTGCCGCTACGGCGTCGGCGACCTCGAGCCCGTTCACGTCCGGCGCTCCGACCCGCACGACCCTCACCTGGAACGTCGCGGGGACCCCTGTCACGGGGTCGGCACCCTGCGCCGGGGTGTCGACCACGAGCAGCTGTGTCCCGGCGGCCAAGCCGCCGGCCGGTATGCGTTCGGCCGCCAACGGCAGAGGGACCATGACCTCGTCGGCGCCCAGGACGCCCGACGCGGCCACGTCGCCGGGCGTGAGCAGGGTGCCGCGGCCCAGCTTCGCGACCGCGACCTTCCCCACCAGGATCGGTGCATCGTCGGCGGCTACAAGCGTGACGCCGGGATCCGCGGAGACAGCGGTGGTGGTCAGGTCGGCGGCGGTGATCGTCGAGCCGTAGTCGACGTCACGGGCCATCATCACCACGTCGGTGCGGTGCCCGGTGGCCGACACCAACCACATCACCACCAGAGCCCCCAGGGCCGCCATCGCGACCCCGGCGACCACGAATCCCGGCCGGCGCCGACCTCTGGGCCTGACCAAGGCGGCGGGCCGCAGCTCGGGTGCAGCTTGTCGGCCGTTGAGCTTTGGCTTGTCGCTGGTTGTCGTCACCGCAACCTCCCCCCGCGGCGTAGAGCTGACAGCCCTACTCCTGCGTCACGAGCACCTGAACCTCACCGATGCGCACGCTCGTCGCGGACGTCCGTGTCACGCTCAGCGAGCCCGAAGCCCCGCCGCCGCTCCACGTCACGTCCCACGTCGTCGTCGCCGTGACCGGGAACTCCTGCCCCGGTTGCCCGCCCGAATGCTGCTGATAGATGTGCTGACACGTCGGGGACGTCACTCCGCCCGTGTAGTACGGCGTTCCCGGGCTCCTGCACGTCTCGGAGAGCCCGTCGCCCATCGCCCACACGATCTGACGGGCCTGCGCATTCGCCGTGACCGACAGGCCGGCGATAGACGCGGTCGCCGACGTCGGTCCCCACGTCGTGGGCATCACGTCCGTCCAGAGCCACACCGGGACCCCCACGATCCCGAACCCATCCGCCGGGACAGTCGTGCGGATCGCCGGCCCCGACAAGCCCATCAGTGCGATCGCGCGTTGCGCGACCTGCTGTGGTGTCGGCGCATTCCCGGCACCGGGGGGAGAGGTCGCCCGCCACGTCCAACCACCGCTTGCGCCGGGCACGCGCGATGTGCACGTCACGTCATACATCGCGCCGTCGGGGTAGTGGCCCTCCCAATAGACGCCGTCCGGCGGCTGGGGGTCCAACAGCAACCAGTAGCACTCGCCCTGGTCGTCGAACCACCCGAGCTCGGAGTGGCACGGCACGACTTCGCCCCTTCTCGAGATCGTGCACACGCGCGCCACCAGGCCGTCGTCCACGGGCGGCGCGACGGGGGTGGCGGCACCCTGACCAGGCAGCTCGACCTCGATGACGCAGAAGGTCGAGTACGGCGCGCACTCGACGTCAGTTGGCAACCCGACCGACGGCATCGCACCGCCAATGAGAAGCGCAGTCGCCACGAGGGTGCTCAACATGTCGTGTCGTGGTCGACCGCGGACTTCTGGATCGTCCAGCGGTTGTCGTAGTACAGCGCGGTCGATGTCGTGACGAGTCGGGTGGCTAGGCCGGGTGCGGCGGCGGACTTGCCGGAGTCGGAGTAGATCGGGGTCCAGGCAGCTCCGTCGACACAGTCGACGATCGTGGCCTTCCCGCCGTCACCCACCACGATGTCCGATACCTCTGGATCAAGGGTCGGGGCTCCAGTGACCACGATGCCGCTCCGCCTGAACGTGTAGACGCCCTCGATGACGTCGGCGAGCGCCGTGTCGACTGCGAACTTTCGCAACTCAGCGCCTGGGTCGACAGTGGTGTTCGCGAACGCGGCGACCTTGGCGTCCCAGTACCCGTGATATGCCGCCAGAATCGCTGCCTGCGCGGCAGATTGTTCAGCGGACAACGTCGGCGTCGGCGTGGCCGTCGGTGTTGGGGATGCTTCGACGGCCACGGTGGCGCTCGTTGCGGGCTCGGGCTGCCGGGCCGTCGTGCAGGCGCTCAGCATCGCCGCGGCGATCACGATGAACGTCGTGCCCGCGGCCCGTGCTGTGCTGTGACGTTGGCTCATCACCACACCCGCCCCCCGTGCCAGCCCGCCGCACGCGGACCGCACCGACAACTGCGTCGTCGTGGACATTGGACACCCAGACCCTTCACACCGTCTATGCCCGCAGTCAGGACGAACCCTGACTCGTCGTGCGGGACCGCTCATAGAGCAGGTGTCGCACAAAGCAAAGAAGACGCGACGCCTCGGAGAAGATCTGTGGATGAATCTCACGACGCGAGATCCTGTGGATGACCGCCCTGGCTCATGGCCGCGAGTTCGGCGGCCAGCGCGGGGGAGCGGTGGCGACGGACGCGGGTCGCGCGCAACGCGGCGCGCATCTGCGGGTTCTGCGCAGCCCGCGGTCCGTCGGTTAGGAGTCGAGCGAAGAGACCGGGCCAGGTCGTGGTGCCGCGCAGCACCACGCACAGCCGGCGCGCTTGCCAGGGCGGCAACTCGAGTTTGACCGCCATCGGGCGCCAGCCGACGGCGCTGCGCCGCTCGTCTGGGGCCGCGCGGATTTCGATGACCGCGTCGACGATTTGCTTGGCCTGCAGCCTTGGCCACCCCGCCCGGGCCAGGGCCCGGACCGCTGGCCGAACAAGGCCTTCGGACAGTGCGCGATCATCAGAGACGTGGTCGGCCGACCGATCCACAGGCTCCCAGCCTGCGGCGAGCAGGGCGTCCAGGCTCGTGGGCATCCTCACCGGATCACGGCCCCTGCGCGGCCGGCGCAGCTCCCAGGCATTGGCCTCGGTTGTGACGTATCGGGCAGCGATGATTTCGCCGAGCACAGCGCGCCTGGCCGACTGCCAGAGAACACCCCACGGTGACGCGGACCGGCGCAGCCCCGGCTTGGTCAGGTTGATCCAGACCGCCTCCCACGCGCTCGCTTCGCCCTGGGACGCGGCCGTGCCGCGCAGGCCGCTCTCGATCGCCAGCGGCCGAGCGATCTCGTCTCGGACGAATCGGAGCAGCAGCTCGGCCACCGGCCCGTCCCAGCCTTCGTTGTCGATCGCCGCCAACGCGGCCAGCAAACCGTCGCGATCGCGCGTGATCCGCAGCGGCACATCATCGCCGCCATCGGCCGTCATCCTCATCTCCGCCTCCGGTGTCGTAGGGACACCAGCGACGCTGCTCAGCACCGATAGACGGACCGATGACGGCACCGAACAGAATCGAGGACGGCACTTCGCGTCATAGCCGCGTCATCACGCTGCCCGATGACGTGCGCCGTCATTGGGCAGGCCGTCATCCCGCGGCTTGATCAGACCGCGCCGATGACGGCAACTAGACCCGGCTCGGGGGCGTCGTGATCGGTGAGTCATTGCCCAAGGCAATGACGGCACCCCGAGCAACCGGGCGCGCCCGGCGTTGACACGCGGGACCTCGTCGGCCGCCTTTGTAGCCGACACCGGATCGGTTGCGACTGCAGGCGATGAAAGCGAGTCACCGTGACGAGCTCGCGCGCTCTACTGGCTTCCGCGCACCGGCGCGGCGGCTGCCCGCTGTACGGGGAGAGCCTGGATGACGTCGTCCGCTGGCTCGAGGGGCCGGTCGAGGAGCGCGACCTCGTGCACACCCCGACGGGCTGCAGCGTCTTTGCCTACGAGCTCCAGGGCCGTCCCAGGAAGAGGCGGAACGACGGTTCACCGACATCCGCTATTGGAACGAGCCTGAGCGTGGCGGCACTTTGCCGCTTGGGAGCAGCCTGAGGCCGTCGCGGCCGAGCTCCAGTCCTTCTTCACCTTCGTCCGCTAGTCGGGCGGATCGGCCAACGGCCTCTTGTCTCTGACGCCGCGTCAGGTCCTAGCGTCTCTTGAATGGAGACGGGCGACAGGGTGGGCGAGCTGGCGGCGGCGAGCGGGCTGACGGTCCGCACGCTGCACTACTACGAGCAGATCGGGCTGCTCACACCGTCGGGCCGCAGCGGCGCGGGCCACCGGTTGTATGACGCCGCGGACGCCGAGCGGCTCTACCGGATCTGCCTGCTGCGCCGGCTCGGCATGGGGCTGGCAGAGGTGCAGCGGGCGCTCGACGACCCGGCGTGGGACCTGGCGTCGGCGATGCGCACCCACCTGGCCACCCTCGACGAGAGGCTCGAGGCGACCGCGCGGCTGCGGTCGCGGGTCGCGGGAGCGCTTGCGTCGGACGGCACCGACCTGCTGGCGGTCGTCGAGGCGATGACCACGATGGAGCCCTCGGCCCAGCAGCGGATCATGCTGCTGGTGTACACCGACATCGGCGCCGCGCATGCCTGGTTGGTCAGGACATTCGGACTCGTACCGGGCGAGCTGACGCGCGACGGCGACGGCCACGTCGTGCATGGCGAGGTGTATGCGGGCGACGGTGTCATCTGGATGCACCCGGAGCAGGAGTCCTACCGGCTGGCATCGCCCCGTTCGCTGGGGGCGTCGACCGGGTCCGTCGCTGTCCTGGTGGACGACGTCGACGCGCACCACGCACACTCCCTCGCGGTGGGCGCAGCCGTGCAGGACGGCCCCGTCGACCGGGCCTACGGGTACCGCGTCTACAGCGCGAACGACCTCGAGGGACACCTGTGGTCGTTCATGAAGGCCCTCGACTGAGGCGCGGGGCGCTGCGTAAAGAGCTGGCCCGCGAGGGACGTGTGGTTCTGCGTCGACCCACGGCGTCAGTGTCAGGTGTCGCATCTGCCGAATTGATGTCGCGAACCGGGTAGGCAAGGAGCACGGCGAGGTCGCGTTCCCTCGGGGCCCGGTCAAGGTCCCCGCGTCCGGCGGGCCGACGCGGTAGTGCCGGCGCGCCGGCGCCGCGACGCGCAAAACTGGTTATCGACGGGCGACGGCCGATGCCCACACCCACGCGAAGCCTTCGCGGCCTCCAGCATCGATGTAACGAACCCGGACCTGCCGCGTTGTCCACGCGACCGCGTGCGCCCGCGCCACGAACGACCTGCCGCGCCCGCTCGTGATCCACGCGGTCACGGGCATCGGTGTCTCGGGCTGGACGAGCCGTTCTCTAGCGCGAGCTTCCACCGGAGCGTCGATCGGCTGGTCGTGCAGGGGCACCCGTTCGAGACCCGGTATCGAACGCATGTTCGAAGAGTAGTGGCGGCCCCGGCTTCGTCAACTGTTGCTATCGGACCGGACGGGCCACAACGGGGGTGCCGGCCCGGCGAGAGCGCTTCGACCGGCTCAGCGGGATTCCGGGGGCGGCGAGTGGTTGGAGAGTCCTCGCGTTCGGACCCGATGCGTTGCTGAAGTTCGGTGCAGGTCGGGTTCGTGGGAAGCTCACCGGGCAGTGGTCGGGCACGACCCGAGGACGTGAGATCCGTTCCTGCCCGCGCCGTCGGTCAACAGAGCAGGGCTGTGCAAGCGGGTTCGGGCCCTCACGCCAGCACTGCAGGGTGATGATGTCGCCCGTGCATGCTCGCCTCCAGCCCAGTGCGGCGAGCGTTTCCGGTGCCGTCGCGGCGTACCACCGGGCGCACGGGTCGCTCGATTGTCGTGTCCCGCGCGACACGCGGGGGAGCAGGTGCGGCTACTAGCCGAAGGGGCCGGATCTCCAGAGGCCGTAGATCACCAGGCCGAGGACGATCATCGGCAGGCATCCGACGCCTGACAGTTGGATACCCGGCGTACTCGGCCCTCGGATAGGCGCGCCCGCGACCTCCTCGTCGGAGATCGGTTCGAAGTGCTGTGCGACGACGTGTCCCTCCCAGGGTGGCCGTCATGTTCTTTGTGATGGCGGCCAGCGTGTCGCGGTGCTCAATGTCGACCCACCACCCTTGAAGCGGCATCCGGACACGGTACAGGGAGCGGGCCATCTGCCAGTCGCCGCCGATGCCCCAGGGGGTGTCCATGCCACGGGCCTCGGCGTCTTCCGTGACAGCGTCGATGTACTCGTCGAGCCCCATCCCGGACGCGGCCGCGTCGGCCGCGAGGGCACCGCGCTCTCGACGGAACGGTGAGAACACCTCCGCGAACGCGGCTTCGGGGGAGTCGGAGAAGTAGACGGTTCGTCCGAGAGTGTCGAAGCGCCCGCGCGTATCGAGGGCGTCGCCGTTGATGTGACCGACGATGGTGTTGGCCCGCACGCCGAGCACGCCATCGCGACGTACGTACGCGTCTCTTGGCCACGCGGTACGCACGTTGGCCCTGAGCGGACACCAGGCAGAGCCCCGTCCTGGGGCAACGGTGGTCGTCTGCCCCCGTCACCCGACCACGTCGTCGGCGAACGCTGCAGCGGCCCCGACAACCTCTCGGGTTCGCAGTTCGCGCACGTAGGTCACGGGCGTCGCCTCGTCGAGGCGCGGATTGGCGCCCGCCATCCACGCGGCCGCGACGCTCGGGCCATCGCTGGCTTCGATGATCCGCCACACGCGGTAGCCCACCCGAAGACGCTGCTGGGCATCTGCGCGCGGCACGGGGCCATGGCGGATCGTCGATGGCTTGGACCGGGCGTGCGGGTCGAGGTCTACATCTCGGTGGAGTGCAGCCTGCTCAATTCCCGACTCGGCCGACGAATGCGGCGGTGATGACGTGGAAGTTCGTCTCGTGCGGCGCGTCGATTCGTGCGTTGGCCGCCCTGACGGCGTGGCTACGATCGCAGGTGCCGCTACGCAGCGCGTCGCGTGCACGGTTCGGACGCATCCGGGCCGTGGGTCACCCGCGAAGGAGCAGGATGTCGCAGCCGCAGGGCTTCCAGGACAAGGTTGCGTTCATCTGGAAGGTCGCCGACAAGCTGCGCGGCAGCTTCAAGCCGCACGAGTATGGCAGCACCATGCTTCCCTTGCTGGTCCTTCGGCGTCTGGACGCCGTCCTGGAACCCACCAAGGTCCAGGTGATGCGGCAGGTTTCGATGTTCGGGGACAAGAAGCTCGGCCCGGGCGAGGACTTCGTGCTGCGGGGGATCGCGGGAGTGCCGTTCTACAACACCTCACCGCTGACGTTCGCCACCTTGCTGGCAGACGACAAGAACGTCGCCGAGAACCTGCACGCCTACGTCGGCGGCCTGTCGCCGGCGGCGTTCGAGATCATCGAGCGGTACGACTTCACCGGCAAGGTCGCCCGCATGGACGCTGCGGGAATCCTGTACGGGGTGCTCTCAGACTTCGCGGACCTCAAGGTCAGCCCGAGCGTGGTGTCCAACGAGGACATGGGCCTGATCTTCGAAGAGCTCCTACGCAAATTTTCTGAAATGAGCAACGAAACTGCGGGCGAGCACTACACACCGCGCGAGGTCATCCGCCTGGTCGTCGACCTGCTGCTGTCTGGCCAGTCCGCCGACGCCCTCGAAGGTGCCACGATGCCCGTGCGCACCGTGTACGACCCCGCGGCAGGCACCGGCGGGATGCTCACCGCCGCGATGGACCGCATTCGCACCCTGAACGACACCGCGAAAGTCCAGGTGTTCGGACAAGAGCTCAACCCCGAGACCTGGGCAATCGCCCGCTCCGACCTGCTCATCCAGAACGTCGGCGCCGACAACATGGCGTTCGGCAACTCCCTGACCCAGGACGCTTACCCAAACACCAAGTTCGACTACATGCTCGCCAACCCGCCCTACGGCGTGGATTGGAAGAGCTACGCCGCCCCCATCACCGCCGAAGCCACCTCGCTCGGGTTCAGCGGCCGGTTCGGGGCGGGCCTGCCGCGGATCTCGGACGGGTCGTTCCTGTTCCTGCAGCACATGCTCTCGAAGATGAAGTCCGGCTCGCGCGTAGGGGTCGTCCTGTCCGGCTCCCCACTGTTCTCCGGAGCGGCCGGGTCAGGAGAATCGGAGATCCGCCGATGGATCATCGAGAACGACTGGCTCGAGGGCATCGTCGCCCTGCCCGACCAGATGTTCTACAACACCGGCATCTTCACCTACGTCTGGATCCTGACCAACGCCAAGGCCGCCCACCGCGCCGGATCGGTCGCTCTGATCGACGGACGCGAGATGTTCACCAAAATGCGCAAGTCGTTGGGGGACAAGCGCAAGACCCTGACCGACGACTCGATCGACCAGATCGTGCGGCTCTACGACGAGCTTCCCGACGACGCTCGAGTCAAGATCCTCCCGAACGAGACCTTCGGGTTCCAGCGCATCACCGTCGAACGCCCGCTGAGGCGCCGCTGGGAAGTGACCGACGAAGTCCTCACATTGCTTCCCGACGATGCTCGAGCCCCGTTCGAAGGCACGCTCGGGACCGCGGTCGACTCCGAGGCGAAGTTCACGACAGTCCTCAATGGCATGGCGACGGTCGCCAACGGCGGCCTGGACGCCAAGACCCGGCGAGCCATCCTCAAGGCAGCAGCCGTGTACGACGAGAACGCGGCGCCGATCCTCAAGAAGGGTGCCCCGGAGCCGGACGCGGACCTGCGCGACTTCGAGAACATCCCGCTGCCCGCCGGCTACATCGCCATGACCGACCAGCAGCGCGCCAAGGCCCTCCACGAAACCGCTGAGACGCACTTGAGCGACGACATCCACCCCTACGTCCCGGACGCGTGGATCGACCACAGCAAGACGAAGATCGGCTACGAACTTCCCTTCACCCGGCAGTTCTACGTCTACACGCCACCCAGGCCGGTCGACGAGATTGCCGGGGAGATCCGCGAACTCGAAGCCCAGATCCAGGACTGGATGAAAGGCCTCGGACTGTGACGACCTTGCCCGAGGCGTGGAGTCGGACGGTCCCGGCTGACTGGGACTGGACTCGGCTGAAGTACGTCGCGGCTGTTGGAACAGGGCACACCCCAGATCGCGCGAAGCCTGAATACTGGGTGGACTGCACGATCCCGTGGGTAACTGCGGCCGATTTGAGTAAGCGCAAGTCCGCGTTCGAGCCCTTGCTCGGCACTGAGCAACATGTGAGTGAGATCGGTGTTGCGAATAGTGCCGCTGTGGTTCACCCGAGCCACACCGTAATGTTTTGCCGCACGGCGTCGGTCGGCCTCTTCTGCATCACCGGGGCCCCCATGGCCACGACGCAAGCATTCGTGACGTGGGCGGCGACGAAGCGGCTCGATCCCCGGTACCTGCTCTACACCATTGCCGCGATGAAGAGCGAGTTCGATCGCCTGGCGTATGGCTCAACGCATCTCACGATCTACATGCCGGATCTCGAAGCCCTCGATGTGCCGCTTCCGCCTGTCGACGAGCAGCGACGGATCGCGGACTTCCTCGACGAGCACATTTCTCGAATCGACCGAATTATCGATGCGCGGAGCAGGTCGCTGGCTCTACTGGAATCCACCCGCGCCAGTGCCGCCCGGAATGCACTCCTTGGACTCGATTCGGGCGCCACCGTAGAGACAACGCTGCCTTGGGCGGAGCGAGTCGGGGAGGGATGGACTGTCCGTCGCCTTTCGCATCTGGCACGGATGGGGACCGGACACACGCCGTCGCGATCGAACGCCGAGTACTGGATAGATTGCTCCCTTCCTTGGCTGACTACCTCAGACGTGTACCGGTTTCGCAGAGATGACATCACGACGTTGAGCGAGACGGTGCTAACTATCAGCCAGACGGGCCTTGAGAACAGCGCGGCCGTAATGCACCCGGCCCAGACCGTCGCGCTAAGCCGGACCTCTGGGTCGGCGGGGTTCGCAATCATAATGGGCGCTCCGATGGCGACGAGTCAGGACTTCGTGACTTGGACCTGTGGTGGAGACCTCGCCCCGCGATTCCTACTCGGGCTATTGCGCCTGATGCGCCCGTACCTCCTCGGGCATCTGGCTATGGGATCCACGCACAAGACCATCTACTTTCCTGACCTTCAAGACATCGCGGTGCCGATCCCGGGTCTCGATCAGCAGCGCGCGATCGGATCGGCGCTTAACGAGCTCGATATGCGGACGATCTCTCACGTGGGTGCCGTGCAGAGGCACATCGAATTGCTGCGGGAGTACAAGCAGTCGCTAATCACCGCCGCGGTCATCGGTGAGTTCGACGTCACCACCGCCTCGACCAGGAGCGTCCCGGCATGAGCGTGCACACGGAGGAGGCGTTCGAGGCGAGCATCGAGGCACGCCTGCTGACCCGCGGGTGGTCCAGGCTCGCGCCGGGTGGGTACGACCGCGAGTTGGGCTTGTTCCCGGATGTGCTGCTGCAGTTCATCGAGCAATCGCAGCCGACCGTGTGGAAGCAGCTGGTCACCCGGCTCGGCGGCGAAGGCGTCGCGCGGGTGAAGGTGGCGCAGCACGTCGCGGCGCAGCTCGACCACCGGGGAACAATCAGCGTTTTGCGGGACGCCATGAAGCTCAATGGGCTCACGTTCCACACTTGCTTCTTCAAGCCGGCTAACGCGCTCACCGATGCCCTGACGGTTCGCTACGGCGCGAACCGCATGGCGATCGTTCGCCAGTTGCACCACAGCGAGTCCACGACGAGTGACTCCCTGGACCTGGTCCTCGTCGTCAATGGCATCCCAACCGCGACCGCGGAGCTGAAGAACACGCTCACCCGGCAGGGCGTGCAGGATGCGATGCGGCAATACCGCACGGACCGCAACCCAGCCGACCGGATTTTCCGGTCGCGGGCATTCGTGCACTTCGCCGTCGACCCTCACCGGGTCTACATGACGACGAAGCTGGCCAAGGAGAAGACCCGGTTCCTGCCGTTCAACCAGGGCACCGGAGGTCCGGGGGAGAAGGGGGGAGACGGGAACCCGTCGAACCCGTCCGGGTACGACTCGTCGTACCTGTGGGAGCAGGTCTGGCAGCGCGACGCGTGGCTGGACCTGATCGGATCATTCGTGCACGCCGAGGGCGACACGATCCTGTTCCCGCGGTATCACCAGTGGCACGCGGTGCGGTCGATCATCGCGGCGACGCTGCGCGACGGCGCCGGCGCGAATCGGCTGGTCCAGCACTCGGCGGGGTCGGGGAAGTCGAACACTATCGCGTGGACCGCGCACGCGTTGTCGCGGCTGCATAACGCGGCGAACGAGCCGATCTTCGACAAGGTCATTGTGATCACCGACCGGGTCGTTCTGAACCGTCAGCTGCAGGACACGGTGGCGGGGTTGGAGCACACGCCGGGCACGATCGTGCGGATCGACAAGAACTCGGCCCAGCTCAAGGAGGCGCTCCAGGGCCACGCCGCACGCGTCATCATCACCACGCTTCAGAAGTTTCCCGTCGTCGCCGAGCTGGCGGCTGATGTCGTCGGGAAGTCTTTCGCGGTGCTCGTGGACGAGGCGCATTCCTCGACGTCGGGGGAGTCGATCAAGCAGCTTCAGCAAGTGCTCTCGGCGGGCGAGATCGCTGAGCTGCAGGCCGAGGAGAGTGACGGGGACGAGGGCGTCGACCTGGGCACGGACGTGATCGCGCACTCCGCAGCGGCTCGTCGGGCGCAGCAGAACCTGACCTATGTGGCCTTCACAGCCACCCCTAAGCCGAAGACGCTGAACCTGTTCGGTGAGCGGGTGCCGGGGGTGGGTGGGGAGAAGGACACGTTCGTGCCGTTCCACCTGTACTCGATGCGGCAGGCCATCGAGGAGGGGTTCATCCTCGATGTGCTTGCGAACTACTCGACCTACTCGACGTACTTCAAGCTCGCGACGACCGAGCCAGAGGACCCGGAGGTGCCGGTCGACAAGGCGCGTGCCGAGCTGGCCCGGTTCGTTTCGTTGCATCCGACGAATCTGCGGGCCAAGGCCGAGATCATCGTCGAGCACTTCCGCGCCAAGACGCGCGGGAAGGTGAACGGGCAGGCCAAGGCCATGATCGTGACCCGCTCCCGTGAGCACGCGGTCCGCTACAAGCAGGCTGTCGACGCTTACATTTCCGAGAAGGGCTACGACACGGGCCCACGTCCGCTGCGCTCTCTCGTGGCGTTCTCCGGGTCCCTTGAGCTGCCGGAGGCCCCGGAGGTCAGCTACACCGAGGCGCTCATGAACGGGTTCGGCGAGGGGGAGCTGCCCGGCCGATTCGGCGGTGAGGACTACCACCTGCTCGTTGTGGCGGAGAAGTACCAGACGGGGTTCGACCAGCCGTTGCTGCACACGATGTACGTTGACAAGAAGCTCGCCAACGTCAAGGCCGTGCAGACGCTGTCGCGACTGAACCGCACGCACCCCGGCAAGGACGACACGTTCGTCCTGGACTTCGCCAACACGGTCGAGGAGATCCAGGAAGCGTTCGGCCCGTTCTACGAGTCGTCGACGGCTTATGCGGCCGAGCCCAATGACATCTACAACCTGCAGCACACGCTGATGTCCGCGAGCATCCTCGACGAGCACGAGATGGACCTGGCGGTCCAGGCGTTGTTGTCGGGGCAGCAGTCGCAGCAGCAGGTCGTCTATACCCAGCTTGGCAAGACTGTCGACCGGTTCGGCGCGCTTGACGATGACGACCAGGAGACGTTCCGTGGCGCGCTGACGTCATACGTTCGGGCATACGCCTTCATGGCGCAGATCATGACCTGGACCGATCGGGAGCTCGAACGGTTGTACCTGTTCGGCAAGGCTTTGGCCACTCAGTTGCCTCGCTCCGAGTCGGATCCGATGCCGTTGGTGTCCGATCAGGTCGAGTTGACACATCTGCGTACGGCGCTGACCGCGGAGGAGGAGAACGCCGCATTGAGCGAGGGTTCCGACGAGCCCGGCGACGTTCTGCCCGGTGAGGGCAAGGGTGGTCCGGATCCGCTGCTCGACAAACTGTCCGCCCTGGTGGAAAGGCTCAACGACAAGTTCGGCATCGGCACCACCGACGCGGACAAGGTCTGGTTCGAGCAGCAACGCCTTGAGGTGCTGGCTGACGACGAGCTGCGTGTGGTCGCGTTGAACAACACGCGTGACCACTTCGACCTCGTGCTGCGCGACAAGGTCCCCCGCCATGTCGCCGCGCGGCACGGGGAGAACACCAGAATGTTCGATCTGTTCTTCAACCAGCCTGGCTTCCAGAAGATCGTCGTGGAGTACCTCGGTGACCTGTACGACGAACTGCGCACGGAGGCGGATACGTCATGAGCCCGTCGCCCTCTTCGCGGTCGCCCGAGCGGCCGGAAATCGCGGCACATCAGATCGCAGAGGGCGTTCTGTGAGCAACCACCTCGTTGGCGCGCACGGCAAGTGCCCGCGCCCGATCGCGTCCGGGTCAGCGACACATTGGTCCACCGCGGCGAAATCCAGGACGGCGACGGGAAGGTCTGGCTATGGACGCCGGGCGCATCCTGCGTCTCGGATCGGTAGCACCCGACGGCGTCCTCAGGTGGGCGATCACTCTGGTTCCTGCTAACCCAGTCGTGGTCAAGTTTGTGGACCTCGCAGGCAACGTGCGGCGTCATCTTGACGAAGCGTCGGGTCGGGGCATACAGCCGCGAATTCGAGCCCACGATCCTCCTTCTCGAGAACTACAACACTGTCGCAGCCACAGCGCACTCGGAGGTTGTCCGCCGATCCGCCGACTGCGAGCAAAAAGGCGATAGCCGGGTACACCTAGTGCCGTGGATCGAAGACCGGCACAAGTCGCGGATCGACGAACACGTCAATGCGGGTGATCCTCGGCGCTGCGCCCCGTCGGGAACGGAGAGGCGATCGAACCGCTCGTCACCTGATCGAGAGAGAGCCCGTCCTCGGTTCCCAGGCCCGCAGGGACGAGCCGGCGCCTCTGAGGCTCCAGCGCCGTGAGACACAAGTTGCTCGCGATCCGGTAGAGCCATGTGCGCACCGACGAGCGGCCCTCGAACGTGTCCCACCCCCGCCAGGCGCGGACATAGGTCTCCTGGACCAGGTCCTCGGCCTCGTGGAGGGATCCGACCATCTTGTAGCAGTGCACGAGCAGCTCGCGCCGGTAGGCGTGAGCATCGTTGAGGAACTGGTCGCGCCCGACCCGGTCATCGGCGCGGGCGCGCTCGGGTGGGCGGTCGTGCGACCTGCTGGGCGGCCAGGCGGGGGCGATACGTCAACGTCGCGAGACCAGGGTCGGCGCCCGGGCCGACGTCGTACAGCTCCCAGGCCCCTGGGACCGTCCCCGGACGGAACAGCGGCTCGCCGTCGGCGAAGACCGGAACGACGTTGAGCGTCAGCTCGTCCACCAGCCCGGCCTCCAGCAGACTCTGGCCCAACCGGCCGTGCCCGTACATGAGTAGGTCCCGGCCGGGATGCGACTTCATCGACGCCACGGCTGAGGATACGTCGCCGCGAACGACGGTCGTGTGCGACCACTCGGCCAGCTTCAGGGTCGACGAGAAGACGTATTTCCTCACGCGGTTGAGCGCGGCGGCGTACTCGCCGGGCGCACCCGGCCACTGCCGGGCGAAGATCTCGTAGGTGTGGCGTCCCATCAGGAGGCCGTCACAGTCCCGCAGCACCTGCAGTGAGAATTCAGCGCTTCCCGGCCCGAAGTAGGGTCCGGCCCAGGCCAGCGGCGTGCTGCCGACGCCATTGATCGATATCAGAGCCGGCTGGCGAATTCGACGTGCAGAGATGGTCACCCCATGCAGAGTTCACCACCGGTCGAACGGCATCGGTCCACCGGCGATGAATGCCGAGCGGCACCCCGGACCGCGCGACCGAGGCAATAAGGGTCGCCTCCGCGTCAACACTGCAAAGCCCGCCGCAACGGAAAGCGCACCACGGCAGTGCCTGATGCCTTCGACGTCCGACGTGAGCTCGTGGCGCCGTGCACGACGCACCCGCTCAATGGTGCGATCTCGACCGGCTGCTCGCGCTCGTCAGCCGCAGCCGTGGGTGGCATGCGGTCAAGCGCTGACGGCCCGTGCCCTTGCTAGCGATCACGGCGTTGGGCTGCTCGACCTCGGCGGCATAGTCGGCAAGTACGGCCTGCGGCGGTCCGTCGGTCGGAGCGGACCAACCGCTTCCTGGGATCACTCGGATTCGATGTGGAGCAGACCTGGTTCGCGCGGTCGAGGAATCGCCAACCGCGGCCCGGTGTCAATCGGCGGGCCAGGATCGACCGGGACAGCACTCCGCGATGCGCTACCTCCGCGACTGGTACGAACCGGGCCGATCCGTTCTAGCCGTTGCGTCAGTCCACACACTCGAATCGTTCGTCGAGCGTGAGGACTTCACATGAAGCTGAGCTTGTATCTTCCGACTGGCACCACCCAGGAGTGCTTTGGCCACACCGACCCGATCGCCGCCTTCGACACGATCCGCGAGCTCGCGGCTGTCGCCGACGAGACCGGGTTCGAAACCATCTGGGCGCCCGACCACTTCATGCCCTTCGGCCGTCCGGGCGCGTACGTCTTCGAAGTCTGGACCACCCTGGCGGCGCTGGCGCGTGACACCACGCGCGTCCGCCTGGGCCAGCTGGTCACGGGCAACGGCTACCGCAACCCGGCCCTGCTTGCGAAGATGGCCTCCACGCTCGACGTCGTCGCCCGCGACGGTTCACCTTCGGCATCGGTGCCGGATGGTACGAGGAGGAGTATCGGGCGTTCGGGTATGACTTCCCAGCCGCAGGCGAGCGATTGAAGCGACTCGAGGAAGCCCTGCAGATCATGACGTCGATGTGGACACAGGATTTGACCAGCTTCGAGGGCACCTACTTCCGCGCCTCAGGCGTGGTCAACCAGCCGGCCGGCGTGCAGACACCGCGGCTTCCAGTGCTGGTCGCCGGGGGCGGAGAAAAGGTCACGCTCCGGCTCGTCGCGGAGTACGCCGACATGTGCAACGTCCAGGAGCCGCCCACCGAGTTCGCACGCAAGCTCGACATCCTCGCCGAGCACTGCGCGGTCGTCGGGCGCGACTACTCGACGATCACGAAGACGTCGACGTCGTACTGCATCATCGCCGACACCGACAAGCAGGCTCGGGCTGCAGTACCGCCGTGGGCGCCTATGGTCTTTCCCGGCGATCTTGGATGGTACGGGCTCGTCGGCACGATCGCCACGATCCACGAGCGCCTCGCCGCGTACGAGCAGGTAGGTGTTGACGAGCTGATCCTCGGCTTCCAGGACGCCCTCAGTGCCGACACGCTGCGCCGCTTCGCGGAGGAGTTCATCCAGCGATGAGCGCACCCTTCGACCCGACCACCGCCCGTCTGCTCGCCGGCGCGAACATGGCGCACCTCGCCTCGGTGCTCCCGGACGGAGCCCCGCACGCCGTCCCGGAGGCGATCTGACCATGTTCCGGGCCGTAGATCAGGCCCTCCACCATCAGGTTTGCCCTACTCGGTCCGACGCTCGTGATCTTCATTGGTGAGCTGACCCGGTCTATCGACTCGGGACTGGCCAGAAAGTAGCCACTTAATGCCGTCTAGAGCGCTCCAAGATGCGCGAGTTGGGGCGATACTGGATCGCCAAGGGCCCGTTGCATCCTGGCATATGCCCTGGTCAGCGCGAGATCGAGCGAGAACTCCCGAATTCATCGGCAACTGCGAAAGAGCCGCGTGATTCAGGGGGTCAGGGGTTCGAATCCCCTCAGCTCCACAATCGTTGCAGGTCAGAGGCCATGTCGGGATCCTGAACGCGGGAGCCTGACATGGCCACTGGCCGTTTGGTGGCGAGTCATCGTTCGTCGCTCGACCCGTCTCGGTCGGCTAGTCGTCGTGTCTTCGTCGTGTCTGGCGATGCCTGCTGGCTCGGACACCTCACTGTGACGCCGGACACCGAGCCGACGATGACCACCACCTCCGCCCCGGCGACTTGTCGGTCAGCACCCAGGCGCTGTACTACCCGCGCTCCAAGGGCGCGGCGTTCCTGATCAAGCACACGCGGACCCATCGCTGTTCTCGATCGTCTACCGGATCTTGGCCCACTACCGTTCGTGGCCCGGCACCCGGTACGGCCTTCCGGCCTGGAGGCTCAAGGCGGGTCGTCCCACGGCGGGGGACGAGCCGAGGAAGGCGAACTCCGATGCACAGGATCACCGATCAGTACTTCGACCGACCGAGACGGGCTCGGCGAAACGAGCGAACGGCAGGTCTCTCCAGTCGGCAGTAACGTCGCACACGTGGACGTCATCCCGCGGGCTGCCTCAGGACTCCCCTGGTCGGAAGGCGTCGGGCCCAGATGGTTCAGGCTTACCGTTGACGCGCATCCCTTGCGCGGTCACTCTCCCGAGATGGATGGAACATCATGAGCACCGAACGCGCCGTCCTTGCAGGTGGCTGTTTCTGGGGCGCGCAGGAGCTGCTGCGCCGCCGGCCGGGCGTGGTCTCGACCCGCACCGGCTACTCCGGGGGAGACACCCCGAACGCGACCTACCGCAATCACGGCGACCACGCCGAGAGCGTGGAGATCGTCTTCGACCCCGACATCATCTCGTTCCGGGATCTGCTCGAGTTCTTCTTCCAGATCCATGATCCCTCGACCCGGAACCGGCAGGGAAACGACGTCGGGCGGAGCTACCGATCAGCGATCTTCTACACCAGCGAGTCACAGAAGGATGTTGCACTGGACACGATCAAGGACGTCGACGCGTCGGGGCTGTGGCCCGGGCAGGTCGTGACCGAGGTGGTACCGGTCGGTGACTTCTGGGAGGCAGAAGAAGAGCACCAGGACTACCTCGAGAAGTTTCCCGCTGGCTACACCTGCCACTACGTCCGGCCCGGGTGGACCTTGCCCCACCGTGAGAGCCAGACCGCGTGACCGGCTCGATCGGCCGACCGGAGCCACCGAGCAGCTGACGAGCGCGCATCGCCGTCTTCGGAGGTCGCCGCCATGAGGACAACCCCACGATTCCTCGCCAACGCGGCCTGACTCAACCCGCGCAGCAGACCTTCCTGCGCGATTGCGCCGGCGCATGTGAACGACGTTCGCGATAGTCACTGGCGGTGGCCGCGACGAGACTCGGCAGGGCTCACGAAAGCCAGATGGGTGCTCGGGTCAAGATGTGCGCCCGGTCGTTGCGGGGCCGGATTGTCAACGACGGCTGAAAGTGAACCCCCTGGCGACGGACGATAGTGAACCCCTCTCGTTGGTTGTTCAGTCGGTTCCGGCCGCGGGCGGTCGCCCGAGGTCGCGGTCTTTGAGCCGGTAGGAGTCGCCTTTGAGGGCGATGACGTCGGCGTGGTGGACGAGCCGGTCGATCATGGCGGCGGCGACGGTGTCGTCGCCGAAGACTTCTCCCCAGCGTCCGAACGGCTTGTTCGAGGTCACGATCAGCGAGGCGCGCTCGTAGCGGGCCGAGACGAGCTGGAAGAACAGGTTCGCGGCTTCGGGTTCGAACGGGATGTAGCCGACCTCGTCGATCACGAGCAGCGGATAGCGGGCCAAGCGGCGGAGCTCGTCTTGCAGGCGCCCCTCGTGGTGGGCGGTCGCGAGCCGGTCGACCCACTCCGAAGCGGTCGCGAACAGGACGCGGTGCCCGGCCTGGCAGGCGCGGATCGCGATCCCGGTCGCGAGGTGGGTCTTGCCCGTGCCGGGCGGGCCGAGGAACACCACGTTCTCGCGGGCGGTCACGAAGTCCAAGGTGCCCAGGTGCGCGATCTGCTCGCGTTTGAGGGTGCGGGCGTGCTCGAAGTCGAAGTCCTCGATCGACTTGCGCCCGGGGAACCGGGCGGCCCGGATGCGCCCTTCGCCGCCGTGGGTCTCGCGGGCGGAGACCTCGCGTTGCAAGCACGCGGCCAGGAACTCCTCGTGGGTCCAGGACTCGGCCCGGGCGCGTTCGGCGAGCCGGTCGACCGCCTCGCGCAGGGTCGGAGCCTTGAGCGCTCGGGTCAGGAACGCGAGCTCGGCGGTGACGTCCCGGGACTTGGTAGCAGGCATCAGGCCACGTCCGTCAGGCCGAACGCGGTGTCGTAGGTGGACAGGTCGCGCTGCTCGACATCATCGACCGGTTCCGGCGTCGGCCGGTGCGCCGCCGCGGTGGACATGGCCAGCGCGGCGGCCTTGTGGGCTGGGTCGGTGATGGTCTGCCAACGCGCCCAGCACCGCGGGTGGACCGCGACGACCTTGCCGCCCAGGTGGACACTGACCTGCTGCAGGTCCGCGACGACCTCGACGAACCGGCCGACCGCGACCGGGTCGACCGAGTAGTCGTTGGACCCCAGCCGCACGTAGTGGTCCCGCGGCAACCGAACCCTCGCCCGCCAGCCCAGCTGCGGGGCCACCGGCGGCAAGGTCAGCATCGCGTCACGATCGACCGTCCACCGGTCGATCGGGCGGCAGCCCAGCGCCCGGTGCTTGCGCTGGTTCGCGAGCGGCAACCAGTCGGCCAGCTGGGCGTTGAAGTCGCTCGGGCCGGTGAACGTGCGCCCGGGCAGGAACGAGGTCTGCAGGTAGCCGTTCGCGCGTTCGACCAGCCCTTTGGCCTCCGGGTCCCGCGGGCGGCACTGATGGACACCGACCCCGAGGATCCCGCGGAACGCCTCAAAGTCGTCCGTGAGCCTCGGCTTGCCGGCCCGCCAGGACCCGACCGCGGACTCGTTGTCCCAGACCAGTTCACGGGCGACCGCGCCCATGGTCTGCAGCAGCGCCCAGTGCCCGGCGATCAGGTCAGGCGCCTGCCGCGAGGGCAACATCATCGCGAACATCATCCGGGAGTAGCCCGCGACCATCACCAGCACCGGCGGGGACCCGACCTGCCCGGCACCGAGCGGCACGTCGACCGGCGGGAACCACAAGTCGCACTGCAGGCGATGGCCCGGCTCATAGGTCGTGCGCGATGCTGGGTCCGGTGGCAAGTAGTACGGGCGCAACACCCGGACCCGGTCCTTGAGCACTGTCAATGAGTGCTCCCAGCCGATCCGCTGCGCGATCACCGTCGCCGGCATCGTCGGGCACCCGGCCAGCAGCTCACGAAGCCGCGGCTCGACCGCGTCGACCACCGACCCCCGCGCCGGGCGGACGTACTTCAGCGGCGCGTCCCGCGCCAGCGCCCGCCGCACCGCGTTCCTCGAGACCAACAGCCTGCGCGCGATCGCCTTGATCGCCATCCCTCGACCCGATGCAGCCGCCGGATCTCCGCCCAGTCCTCCACGGTCATCACCCTCCTCAGCGTGGCCGAGGGGGTTCACTTTCAGCCGTCGCTCAGGGGTCAGTTTTCACACGTCGCCGACACGGATGTCCGTGCGCGCGAATGCTAGAGCGTCGACCCGGTGGCGTGACGGACCCAGCCTTGGTGACGCCGCGGTAGCGGTCGAGAGTCGCCTCGATGAGTTCTGTCGGCTCGGCGATCAGTCGCTTATGCGCGGTGAGCTTCGCTGCGGCGAGTTCGTGATTCTCGCCCCATTGCTAGGGCTGCCTCGACTGGACTCGAACTAGTGACGGCACCCGGGAGCAAGCTCGGACAGACCCCGAGTGGAATGGCTGCGTCATTGCTCGGGCAATGACGCGTATCGATCGCTCGGACATGCCCGGTGGCGGTGCGCACCTCACAGGGTGAGTCCCGTGGCAGCGAGCGCCGCTGCCACGCCGGCTCCTTGGGCCGGCCGACGGACTGTCTCCGGGGAAGGTACCGGGAAGGCGGGTCCGCCAACCTCGGGTCATCATCCAGCACTGACCCGGAGACCACGATGAACAGGAACATGCCCCTGGGCGCCACGCCCACCGCCCGCCAAGCCGATACGCACAGCAGGGTGGCGTCAGCGAGCCTGCAGATGCCACTCCGGCCGGGGGAGGCCTCGAACACGATAGACGTGGCCCACCGCACGACGTACGGCCCACTGGGTCGACTCGGTCTTTGGACCGGCCGCCATGTCCGGGTCGTGCTGCTCGGCTGGGCGGCCGTCGTGGTAGTGCTCGGACTGTTCGCGCCGCGCGCCGAGACGTCTCTTGCGGGAGCGGGCTGGGAGGCGTCCGGGTCCGAGTCCGTGGCGGCTCGCCAGATCGTGCAGCGCGACTTCCAGGGCTTGTCGTCGGCTGCGCTGCAGGTTGTCGTCCAGGTCCCGACCGGCTCGATCGAGAGCGGAGCGGGGGCTGCGGTCGTGCAACGTGCGACGGACATCCTGCGGGCCGACAGTCACGTGTCGACGATCGTGCCGCCCACGGTGGGAGTGTCGATCTCACCAGACGGCAGGACGGGGGTCATCCAGGCCGGGGCGGCGAACGCTGACACCAACGAGATGGTGCTGGCCGCCGATGACCTGAAGGCGACGCTCACGGCGCTGTCGAGCAAGGACGCGACCGTCGAGCTGACGGGTTCCTCGGCGCTCTGGGGCGACTTCAACGCGGCAAATCGATCGGCGATGCTCAAGAGCGAGCTCATGAGCTGGCCGGTGACCCTCGCGATCCTCGTGCTGGCATTCGGGTCGCTGGTGGCTGCGGGGCTGCCGCTCATGCTCACCATCACCGGGCTGACAGCGGCGGCCGGCTCGCTCTACCTGACCTCCCGGCTCGGTGACGTGTCCATCTGGGCCATGAACTTCGCGCTCATGTTCGCGCTCGCCCTGGGCATCGACTACGCGTTGTTCATCGTCGTCCGCTTTCGCGCCGCCCTCAGGCGCCAACCGGAGGAGGCCGGCCTCGCGGTCGCCGAGACGATGGACACGGCGGGCAAGGCGGTGCTGTTCTCCGGGCTGACGGTGCTGATCTCCCTGTCGGCCGTGATGCTCGTGCCTTCGCCCGCCTTCCGGTCGACGGCACTGGGCATCATGTTCGCCGACGTGTTCGTGCTCGCCGCAACGCTGACCCTCCTTCCGGCGGTACTCGTCCGGCTCGGAGGGCGCGTCAACGCGCTCGCCGTGCCCGGTGTCCGGGTCAGCGACGGGGCGTCACCGCGCTTCGCTGCCTGGGGTCGCCGCCTGTGGAACCGCCCGCTTGCCTACGGTGCCGTTGCGCTGGCCATCCTCGTCGCTCTCGCCCTGCCTGTTCTGGGCATGCGGACAGCGATGCCGAGCATCAAGGTCGTGCCGAGCTCGGACACGAGCCGCGTCGGCTACGAGGAGCTCACGGCCGCGTTCGGACCCGGCGCCCCAGGAACGCTGCAGCTCGTGGTTCCGGCTGGATCCGCGACGGTGGCGAGCGCCACCCTGCGCTCGGACCCCGGGATCGCCCACGTGACGGCTCCGATGCCCGGGTCCGGCGAGCAGGTCCTGATCCAGGCTCAGCCCGCCACCGCACCGTCGGACCCCGCCGTCGGCCGACTCATCGACCGGTTGCGGGGAGAGCTGCCCGCGGGCTCGCTCGTCGGCGGCACCGCAGCCGAGAACCATGATCTCGAAGCGGTGCTGGCCTCGACGACCCTGCCCGTCATCGGGGTGATCCTGGTTCTGGGATTCTTGCTCCTGCTCGTCGTGCTGCAGGCGCCATTGGCTGCGGCTCTCGGTGTTCTCACCAGCCTGCTGTCCACCGGCGCGGCATTCGGCGTCGCGCGTCTGGTGTTCCAGGACGGCCGCGGCAGCGGTCTGTTCGGGTTCGCACCACAGGGATTCCTGGACGCCTGGGCGCCGATCTTCTTCTTCGCGATGATCTTCGCGATCGCCATGGACTACACGGTGTTTCTTCTGGCGAGCGTGAAGGAGCACTGGGAACGCACGGGCGACGCCCACGACGCCATGGTTGCCGGGGTCGCCCACTCCGGACGCGTCATCTTTGCTGCGGCAGGCGTGATGGTTGCGGTGTTCTTCACCTTCGCCATGTCGGGACCGCTGCCACCCAAGGAGATGGGCGCGATCCTCGGGGTCGCGGTCCTGCTCGACGCTGCTCTCGTCCGCCTCGTCCTGCTCCCCGTGCTCCTGCGGCTTGCCGGGAGCGCGGCCTGGGCGTCACCCGCGTGGCTGCGTAGGCTCCTGCCGAACGTTCGGTTCTCCCACTGACTCAGCGGTGGCCGTGCCGGGGAGCGACGTGACCGCCGCTCCCCGGCACCTTTCGGCGTCACGAGGCTGACCAGCCAGGACGAATGCCTCCGCAGCCAGGTGGAAAAGGGCCGCTGAGTCGGCGCCGAGGCCCTCGGCCCGGGCGATGTGAGCCTTTGCCTCCACCACTGCGGCGGACCATGCGTGCCCGGACCATCTCGCAGCCGAGACCTCGGCAACGAGCAGATGACGACGCGCTGCGTCGAGGTCGCCGACGTCCGCGCACGCGATCGCCGCGGGCACGGCCAGCATGACCGCGCAATAGATGCACTCGTCGTCGTTCCCCAGCGTCGCCTCGGCCTGATCCACGACGGCGCGGGCCGACTCCGTGTCGGGAGCGGCCGAGATCATCGTGCCGTAGATCCGCTGGAGAAGGTGCGACCCGATCACGGACCATCGAGCCATGGGGAGTGCTCGTTCCAGGAGTCGCTGCGAGCCGAGCCGATCGCCCTGGGCCAGACGCACCTCGGCCAGCCGTTGCAGGCTGTGCGCCTCCCCGGCCGGCGCGTCGATGTCCCGATGAAGGTCGACGGCTTCGACCAGCTCGCGCTCCGCTCGGGTGAGGTCGCCCATGAGAAGTGCGGCTTCGCCGATCAACGCCGTCGCGAAGGCAATCCCGCGCAGGGCGCCCATCTGGGTGGCTCGGCGCAGCAGGTCCTCCGCGTCCCGGATGACCTCCTCGTACGGCACCGGCCCGTAGAGCACGTACTCCGCGACACACAGGTGAGCGTCGAACAGCGCGGTGGCGAGCTGCTGCTTGCCCCGGGTCCGCCGCAGCTCCTGGTGGAAGCGTTCGAACCACTCTCCCCGCTGATGGGCTATCAGCCCCTGCAGCAGGACAGCGTTCACGAGGTGCCACGGGTCGTCAGGCGACGCCAACAGGTCGCTGGCCTCGCTCGAGACCGACCACGCACGCTCCAGGTCGCCTTCGAAGAAGGCCACCATTCCTTGCGCCAGCAGGATCGACGGGTCGGCTGGGTCTCCGTTCACGGACAGACCGTCAAGGGCAGCGCGAGCCACTGGGAGGTCTCCGGTGAACGCCGCTGCCCGTGCGAGTCGGGCCCGGACCAGCCGCTGCGTGGTGCCGGACGTGACGCCGACCGCCTCCTGGTATGCCTCGACCGCCTCGGGATCGCCGATGGCCTGCAGCAGATCGCCGCGGCGGGCCAGGAGCTGCGGCAGCTCGGCCGGGCCTGCGTGCGGGCGGACCGCGTCGATCAGGCTCAGCGCGTCGCGGTAGGCCCCCAGGGCCCCGGCCGTCTCGACAGCGCGGATCGCGTACGGCACCGCGCGGGACGCCAGACCGGCGCTGACGAACAGGTGCGCGAGTCGGGACGGTGATCCGCCCAGCTGAGCCATCCGCTCGGCGACCTCCCGCCGCGCGATCAGCTTCGCCCGCGGGACCATCTCCCGGACCAGAGCCTCTCGGACGAGCGAGTGCCGGAACTGGTATCCCGTGTCCGTCGGCTCGACGACCAACGCGGAGAGGGCAACCTCTAGCCGTCGATAGGTCTCGTCCTCAGCGAGACCGGACAGGGCCAGCAGCTCGTCGGTACTGAAGGTGGGTCCGAACAACGCGATCCGCTGGAACGTCTCCGCCACGTCGGCCGGCAGCATCGGCATCACCGCCGCGAGGCCCGGTGCCGCGCCGCGGGCCAGCTCCAACGCAGTGAAGGGCAGACCGGCGCTCACCTCGCAGATCTGCTGCACGACCTCCGGGGCAAGATCGGGGAAGCGATCCGCGAGCAGTCGCCGCGTCGCGGCCCGGTCGAGCCGGGACAGCTCGACCCGCGTGCCGGACCCTCTGCGGACCAGGCTCTCCGCTATCTCCTCCGCCGGCCCGGGTCCCACCGGTCGGTGCGCCACCACGATGAGCACAGGCTCGGTCACTGCCGCGCGAGACAGATAGTGCAACAGGCGTAGTGATGCCTCGTCGGCGTCGTGGATGTCGTCGAACATCAGCAGGAGCCCGTGGCCGGTGGCCGCGAGCCTCATCATCTCGGCGACCGCGACGAACAGCCGTTGATGGCTGGACTCGCCGGTCCACGTGACGTCGCGCCCGGAGAGCGCGCGTTCGATCTCGGTCCGGTAGTTGTCGTCCAACCCGTCGAGCAGCGCGGGGTGACGACGGCCCAGGTCACCGAACGCCTCCAGGATCGGTGCATACGGCCACGGTCCCTCGACCGCGGAGGCCGCGCCCCGACCGGAACGCCAGTCTCGTTGGTGGGCGACGGCTTCGGCCAGGTCCAGGACGGCGCTCTTGCCGACGCCCGCGGGCCCGCTGATCAGCAGCGTGCCGCCCCGTCCCGACTCGGCCCGGGCGAGGCCCTCGCGGATGAGGTTGCCGATGCCCCGACGACCCACGAGGCGGACCCCGCTCGGCGCACGTCCAGCTCTGCCGCTCGCGGCATCCAGCTGGGCGCGGACACGCTCGACCTCGGGGCTCGGGGCGGTCCCGAGCTCGCGCCGCAGCGCCTGGGTGAGCCGCTCGAACTGCCGTTGCGCAGCCCTGACGTCGCCGCGGTCGAGGTGCGCACGGACGAGGGCGAGATGGGCCGGCTCGTCCGCGGGGTCGAGATCCAGCACCTGCTCCCAGCGCTCGGCCAGACGGAGCAGATCGAGATGGAGCAGCGCGACCGACTCTCGCGCGTCGTGAGCCCACGGCTCGTACCGGTCCTCGGGGAGCAGCGGCCCGCGGTCCTCCTCCAGCGCGGCGATCGCCAGCTCCGACGAGCCCTCGTGGAGCGCGTGCTGCCCGTGCCGGCGAACCTCCTCGACGTCGACGGTCAGGTCCTGCTCCGGGAGCAGGGCGACCATGTCGTTGCGGAGCAGCACCGCCTCGAGATCGCCACCGAGGGCCCGGCGGGCGTAGTGGGCCACCTTGTGCAGGCGCGGTCCCCCCGACTCGATCGAGGACCCTGGCCAGAGCGCCTCGATCACCTGCTCCCGGTGGAGCCGGTGCCCGGGGGCGAGCGCGAGGACCTTGACGAGCGATGCGGCTTGGCGCCGTGACCATGCGTCCGGTGGCACGGGGACGCCGTCCACGACGACGTCGAACCCCCCGAGCAATCTGACCGAGACACTCACGACGGGTCATCCTTTCGGAACCGCGCCATCGTATCGATGCCTCTCTGTCCTGTCAGGGACCACAGCGGGCGAGAGCCGAGATGCAGGACGGGCCGGGAGCGACTGAAGGTGATCGACCTCGTCGCTCATGGCCGAGCTCACCCGGCGAACGAGGGCTCGGGCCCGGTGCGCGTCCCAGTCGTAGGCCGCCACCTCCTCGGTCGCCGCAACGAGATGTGCAGAGAGTCGATCGCGGGTCTGCTGATAGCCCGCGAGCCCGAGTGCCTCCGGCACACGCCCGCCGAGGACGTCGATCAGCTGGTCGGCGAGCAGCTCCGCGTCGCGCAACGCGTCGGTCATGCCGTGCGCGGTGATCGGGTCCTTGAAGTAGCCCGCGTCGCCGACGAGGGCCCACCCGGGTCCCCATGCCTGACGCACATGCCCGGGGAGTCCGGCCCAGCCGCGCAGCGGGGACGCCGACTCCGCGGCACGGACCCGGTCGACGAACGCGGGCGCGGCTGCGGCCAGCAGGGTCGAGAAGGCCGACTCGGCGCTCCCGGACCGGCGCAGCCGGCGCATGCGTGCCGGGGTGGTCGCGGCGAAGACGCAGGTTGCCGCGTCGTTGGTGGGTATCAGGCCGGCTGCGGCCCCGACGCCGTACGCCCACTCGTAGCCTGCAGCGGGCAGGTCGTGGACATACCGGTAGAGCACGGCGCTGGCCGTGCGTCCCGCCGTCAGGACCGGTGCGCCGACGTGCTGGGCGACCGTCGACCGGATCCCGTCTGCTCCGACCGTCGTCGTGGCGTTCAGGGTGACCTCGGCGCCGCGCGCACTCCGGGTGGACACGCCGCCCACGCGTCGGCCCGGACCGTCGATCAGGGAGGAGACGGTCGCTCCGTGCCACACGTCGACACCGGCGTCGGCGGCCGCCTCGACGAGGAGCCGATCGAGCAGGTTGCGCCGCGGTGCGTACAACGCGTCGACCCCAGCCTTGGGTTGGATGGAGACCTGGACCCTGTCGCCGTCGGCATAGCTGAACACGGTGCGCCGCACCGGCGGCGTTCCGGCCCTGATGACGTCGTCGAGCAGTCCCCACCGAGACAGCTGGAGGACGCCGGCGCGCATGAGTCCGTGGGTGGACACGGTGTCGCTGCCGAGACGGCTTCGCTCCAGGAGGGCGACGTGCACCCCGGCGCGGGCCAGCAGGAGCGCGGTGGACGCCCCCGCCACCCGGCCACCGACCACCACGACGTCGTACGCGCTGGTCATGCTGCCGGCTCCCTGTCGAGGGGGCGCGCGCCCAGGCTTCGGCCGGTCAGGTGCTCCACCACGAAGCGAGCGTCGTGCCGTGCGCCGTCGATGAATCCCGAGTCCCGACGATGTTGGAACCGTTGGCCGACGGTGTAGACGCCGGGCGCGCTCGTGACGCCGTTCCGCTGAGCGATGACGCCGCCCGGCCGAGTGATCGGGAGCCGGAGCCACGGGTTGTGGGACCGGTAGCCCGTGGCGAGCACGACGGTCGCGATCCGTTCGGCACCCAGATCCAGTCGCCTAGGCGGGTTGGCCAGCTCGACCGGTCGCGGCCTGCTGCCGGACCGTAGCTCGGGCGCTAGTCCGGTCCGCTCGGCGAACCGGTCGGCAGCATCGAGGAAGCGGTGCATCCTGTCGTCGGCAGATGCCACGTTCTCCGGCAGATCCGGCCGGAAGTGCGCTGTCGATCCGGTGAGGTGCTCCATCCGCCCGGCCAGCCGAACTCCGTTGCTCTGCAAGGTGGACAGGTCGACGTCGACGTGGGCGTCGGAATCTCGCCGCCTGCCGACGAGCTGGAAGGACGGCTCACGGCGTGCGGCTTCGGGATCCGGCATGTCGTCGATGGTTCGTGCCAGCCGGCCTGTTCTCTCGAGCCACCAGAAGATGTCCAGGCCGCGATACCGGCGCGGCATCCGAGTGTGGCCGCCGACGGCGAGCGTCACGTCACGTCCGGCGCGGTTGAGCTCGTCCGCGATCTGCACACCGGAGGACGACGCACCCACGACCAAGATGCCGCCGGTGGGGAGCTGCGCCGGGTTTCGATACTGGTTCGACATCAGGACGTCTTGCCGGGCGAGGCCAGGCGGGACGCGGGGGGTTCCGTACGGTCCCGTCGCGATGATGACGTGCCGGGCTGACCAGGTACCCCGATCAGTGACGACGAGATAGCGCCGGTCGCCGTCTCCGGATCCGCGCGTGAGCTCAAGCACTGCTGTGCCGCCCACGACGGGCGCGCCGTAGGACGAGGCGTACGCCTCGAGGTACCGGAGGAAGTCGCCGCTGGACTGGTAGGACTCAGGGTCCGTTCCGACGTACTGCCAGCTCGGCAGCCGGGTCATCCAGTTGGGCGTCAGCAGGCGGAGGGAGTCCCACCGCTCGGTGCGCCAGCGCTCGCCGATCCGTCCGCGGTCCAGGACGACGTGGTCGCGACCCGCTTGGGTGAGCAGTCGGCTCGCCGCCAGACCGGCGTGCCCGGCGCCGATGACGATCGTGTCGATGGTGATCATGAGAGTTCCTGTCCAGGGGCGGCCGGGCACGTGATGCGCCCGGCCGTCCCCGTGTGAGGGTCAGGGCCGTCAGCCCGTGACCACGTCGATGGCCACAGGCGTGGCGTTGGTGAGCACGTCGTAGACGGCGGAGCGGCGTCGCGACTGCTGGACCAGCTCGCGCAGGGTCTCGTCGTCGGCGTCGCCCTCGATGTGGACCGTGACTCGGATCTGCTCGTATCCGTTGCGCACCGAGCCGTGCGACAGGCCGAGGACGCCCAGGAGGTTGATGTCGCCCTCGACGGTCGACGAGACCCTGGTCAGCCGGACTCCGCGAGCCGCCGCGATGTTGGCGAGGCCGGCGGTCAGGCAGGCGGCGATGCCGTGCAGGAGATACTCGACCGGCGCCGGGCCGTTGTCCTCGCCGGCCAGGACCTTCGGGTGGTCGGACACGACGACGGTCTCTGCCCGATGCTGCATCTCCTGCCGTGCTCCGAAGAAGCCGAGCAGCGAGGAACGGCTCTGGTTGCCGTTCACCCAGTCGTTCGTCGCCCGGAACTGGAACGTAGCGAGCTCGTTGTCTGCCTTGACGGCGTCGAGCGTGGCGAACAGGGTCGCCGTGTCCACGCCGTTGAGGCGCGGGTTCTGCGTCGTGACGGTCATCGAATCTCTCCTTGGTTGTGCCGGAAATGGCGGGTCGTGCGCTTGTGTCGAGGACGGTATGAGGGACGCCTTCCCGGGACCTTCCCCGCCCCATCGACCGCGGGGCGTGCGCCGGACGGCCTCCGTGTCGTCAGCGGATCGGCGACGGCGGTCGAGGGCCGCGGAATCCCGCGAGCGTGCGTGCCAGGACCGGCACCACGCGAGATGCGATGCCGTTGTTCCCGGGCGAGCTCGCGGGTCGGGCACGGTCCGTCTCGCGAAGCCGTTCGGCGAGCTGCGCCGCCGCGTTGGGGGCGGTGAGATCGGGGTACATCTGAGATCCCTTCGGGGATGTCGGTAGCGCTGGCCGCGGGTGGGACTCCCCATACCGGCGCCGATCGAGGATCACACCCGGGCATGCCGGCGGCGCGGCTACTTGAGGGTGATGACCGACTCGAGGTACGCGGCGGGGATCGCGATGCTGCCGCCGTCCCCGTTTCGGTCGGACGCCCGTGCGAGGTCCGCAAGATCGGCCGCAAGCGCAACCTGCCCCTGCTCGTCGAGGACGTCGAAGGCCTTCAGCGTCGGGCCGTACCAACGCCGGAAGAAGCCGACGAACTCGTCCACGGTGCGGAAGCGCCACACGCAGGTTCGTTCCGCGGACGCGATGGTTGCCACGGAGTCGCCGAACAGGTCGATGAGGTGGTCCTCGGCGCCCCAGAGCAGGGGCGACTCGACACCCGCGGGACCGGGGACGTGCGAGGTGATGACCTTGAACATCTGGCCGATGAATCCGTCAGGAGTCCACGACGCGAGCGCGACGGTCCCGCCCGGCCGGCTGACGCGGACGATCTCGTCCGCCGTGCTGCGGTGGTCAGGGGCGAACATCGTGCCGAAGACGCTGAGCACGGCGTCGACGGAGTCGTCGGCGACTGGGAGCTGTTCCGCGTCGCCGAGACGGAACTCGACGTCCAGGCCTTCGGCGACAGCTCGCGCCCGGCCGTCCTCGAGGAGGGCCGGAACGTAGTCCACACCGATCGCGTGGGCGCCCGAACGAGCGGCTGCGAGCGTCGCGTTGCCGTTGCCGCAGGCCACGTCGAGCACCTGCGACCCCGCGCGCAGGTCGGCGGACTCCGCGAGCAGCTCGCTGACGAGCACGATGCGGGAGGCGACCACGGAGAAGTCACCGCTCGCCCAGGTCTTCTGCTGGTTCGCCTTGATCACGGCCAGGTCGGGCCCCGATCCTCGCGAAGGGGCGGAGGGAATGGAACTCGTGTTCATGGCTGGCTCCGAGGTGTGCGTGCGGATGAAGACCTCGAGGTTCGCCGAGCGGCCTTCCCGCGACCTTCCCTCGACGCTCGACCGCCGGCACGAAGGTGCCCCGGACGGGGAAGGAAGGCCGATGTGCGTGGTGGACATGCCGCTTGTTTGCGGACGCCCCCTGGTCCTCGCGGCTGCTCAAGCTCGCCACCGGGGCTCGATGTCGCTCGCGCCGCTTGTTCGTTCGATCCCTGGCGGTTTCGGCGATGAAGCTGCTTTCCGGATCCTCGTCGCTGAGCCGAACGAGGAGGACGAATGCGTCGCCCCGGTGTGCCCGGCTCGGCACAGCAGGTCAGTAGCGACCGACCACCAGTTCCGTCCAGGCCGCGTCCGGCTGGTCGAGAACCGCTCGGGCTTCTAGCTCGGTCCGGGCCACACGATGCCCTGCTACCCCTCCGAAGAACGCGGCTGAGCGCTGCTCACGCTGACCGGCGCACGACGAGGGAACAGGTCGCGAAGATCTCGGTCGGGCCGTCGGCCCGCCCTTCCACGCGTGCCGCCAGAAGGTCGACGGCGTGCTTGGCGATCTGATCGGTGCCGGGCTCGATGGTGGTGAGCGGTGGAACGGCGAACTCCGCCATCGGGACGTTGTCGAAGCCGATGACCGCGACATCGTTGGGCGAGCTGAGCCCACGCGCCGCGATCGTGTGGAGGGCGCCGAACGCCATCGTGTCGTTGAAGCAGAAGACGGCGTCGGGCGGTTCGAGCAGGCTGAGCAGCCGCTCCATGCCTACGGCGCCGTCGCGCAGGTGCCAGTCCTCGGCGACCACGACGTACTCGTCGGGCACCTGCCGCCCGTGGCTGGCGAGCTCGGCGCGGAACCCGTCGAGACGCAGTGAGGCTGCACTGGTGGTGGCGACGCGCGGGTTGGAGCCGATCGCCGCGATGCGCTGGTAGCCGCGGTCCACGAGGTAGCGCGTGGCCAGCCGGGCCGCCTCGACGTTGGCCATCGCGACGTGGTCGACCGGCGCGTTGAAGATGCGGTCGCCGAGGATCACCAGCCGGTCGTTGCCGGTGAGGTGCCGCTCGTCGCCGGGCCCCAGGGCGTGCGGCTGGAAGATCAGACCGTCCGAGTGCTGTCGGCTCGCGCCGCTGAGGATCGCCAGCTCGTTCTCGCGGCGTGCGTCCGTCTGCTGGATGACCACCGACCAGCTGTGCCGCTCCGCCTCGATCATGATGCGGCCCGCGAGGTCGGCGAAGTAGTCGATGCCCAGCTCCGGGATGGCCAGCGTGATCGAGCCTGTCCGGCCCGTGCGCAGGCTTCGGGCCGAGGTGTTCAGCCGGTAGCCCAGCTCGTCGACCGCGCGCAGCACGCGTTCGCGGGTCTCGGCGCGCACGGACGGGTGCCCGGAGAGCACGTTGGAGACGGTGCGCCCGGTGACGCCGGCGCGTGCCCCGACATCAGCCATCGTCACGGCGTCCGATCTGCTGCCCATGCGATCACCCGCCCTCTGCAGCACACCGGATGCGGACGCTGGCCCACGATACGGCGGGCAGCGTCAGCCGCAGGGAGCCGCCGCGCAGGTCCGTAGCCAGCGGCTGTGGGCTCACGGCGTCGGGGGACTCGATCGTGTTGGTCGCGTGCGGGTCGGGCACCCACAGGAGGTGTGCACCGTCGACCTGGTCGGCGTCCAGGGCCGTCAGGTCGAGCTCGACGTCTGCGGCGGTCGCGGTGGAGCAGTTGACCAGGTGCACGAGTGCCTCGGACCCGTCCGGGCTGACGGTGACGATGCAGGTCACGATCTCGTCGGGCCCCGTGGCCGTGTTCACCGTGTGCACGGTGTGGCCCGCGCTGCGTGCCACGGCGGCGAACGGGTGGAAGGTCGTCTGTCGCCACGCCGGCCGCCCTGGCTCGGCCCGGATAGGACCGATGACGTTGACCAGCTGCGCCATGGCCGCGATCGAGACGACGTCGCAGTGCCTGAGGATGCTCTGCAGGAGGGACCCGACGACGACGGCGTCGGCGAGCGTGTAGACCTCTTCGAGCTGCCGCGGCGCCTCCTCGAACGGTCGGCCGATGTCAAGCGCGTCGTACGCGGCGTAGTTCCAGACGTTCCACTCGTCGAGGCTGATCCGAATGTCGCGCACGCTGCGGGTCGCGGCCCGGACGTGGGCGATCGTCGCCGCGACGTCGTCGAGGAACCGGTCGAGCACGTCGGACGAACGGAGGAACGTGCCCAGGTCGCCGTCGTCGTAGAAGTAGATGTGGCACGAGAGGTAGTCGACGAGGTCGATCGTCCGGGTCAGCACCTCGCGTTCCCAGGCGCCGAACGTGCTCATCTGCGGGTTCGAGCTGCCGACGACCACGAGCTCGAGCGTCGGGTCGAACATCCGCATGGCCGCCGCCGTCACGGCGGCGCGCTCGGCGTAGTCGCGCACGGACCGGTGGCCCAGCTGCCATGGCCCGTCGGCCTCGTTGCCGAGGCACCACAGGCGCACGTCGTGGGGGTCCGGCGAGCCGTTGTGGACGCGCTCGTCCGACAACGTCGTGCCGGACGGGTGGTTGGCGTACTCGAGGAGCTGAAGTGCGGAGCGCGTGTCGCCCAGACCCAGGTTGAGGGCGAGCATCGGCTCGACGCGGGCTTGGCGGCACCAGGCGGCGAACTCGTCGGTTCCGAACCCGTTGGTCTCGATGGACCTCCACGCGAGGTCCAGCCGGCGCGGACGCGCCTCCCGCGGTCCGATCCCGTCGCGCCAGTCGTACCCGGAGACGAAGTTGCCGCCCGGGTAGCGCACGACGCTCACCCCCAGCTCACGGACCAGCTCCAGCACGTCGGCGCGAAAGCCCTCGGGCGTAGCGCTCGGGTCGTCCGGGGCGAACACGCCCCCGTAGACGCCGCGGCCCAGGTGCTCGACGAACGACCCGAACAGTCGAGGGTCGGCCGTCCCGACGCGGCGCCCGAGGGCGAGCGTCACGGGGACAGCCGAGGCGCCGGCGTCGTCCGCGGAGGGTGTGATCACGGTGAGGCTCTCTCCTTCAGGTCGCATTTCTTCGATGAAATTATGCGGTCCGACAACGGCTGTCAACCACCGCGCCGTTTCGACATTGATGCTTGACGAAAAGGGTTTCAGGCGACATCCTCGCTCCAGGACGAGGAGTTCATCGTGGAAATGGTGCGCAGGCGTCCGGCAGGGACACGGTCAACGAAGACAACGAGAGGCGGCTTGCTCATGAGGAACCACAAGCGATCCCGCGCGGTGCTCGCGCTCGTGGGGGTCGCACTGGCGCTGACGGCGTGCTCGGCGGGTGGCGGCTCGGACACCGCGTCGTCGAGCAGCGCGGAGAAGGTGACGCTGACGGTGTGGCACTACTACAACACGGACGGTCAGGTCGCCGGGCTGCAGAAGCTCGCGGACGCGTTCGAGGTCGACCACCCGAACGTCACGGTCAAGTTCGAGTACGTCCCGGTGGAGCAGATGACCACCAAGACCGTCACAGCGGCCGGCGCGAAGAAGGGCCCCGACGTGCTCGTCTTCGGTGCGTCCGGCACCTACCCGCTCGCACAGTCCGGCGCGATCGAACCCATGGACAGCTGGTGGGACACGTTCGCCGACAAGGGCCAGTTCCCCGCCGGCGTCATGCAGAAGGTCGACAACAAGCTCTACGGCGTCCAGGGCTACGTGAACCTGCTCGGCCTCTGGTACAACCAGGATCTGCTGGACCAGCTCGGCGCGAAGGTACCCACCACGATCCCCGAGATGGAGGACACCATGGCCAAGGCCGTGGCGGCGGGCAAGCAGGGCATCACGCTGACCGGCAAGCCCGGGCTCGAGAGCCAGTGGCAGGGGTTCCCGTGGTTCACGTCCGACGGCTTCTCGTACGGCGACCCCCAGGCCGCACCCATGGCCAAGACCTACTCGATGCTCCAGGACTGGACGGCCAAGGGCTACCTGTCGAAGGAAGCCTCGACCTGGGACCAGGCGGTCCCGTTCCAGCAGTTCGCCGCCGGCAACTCGGTGTTCGCCGCCAACGGCAACTGGCAGATCGGTGCCGCCAAGGAGGCCAAGTTCACGTACGGCGTCGCTGAGCTTCCTCTCACGTCGGACGGCGGAGTGCTGCTCGGCGGAGAGGTGCAGAACGTCGGCGCCTTCTCGAAGCACAAGGAGCTGGCCGAGGAGTTCCTCGAGGACTCGTTCTTCTCCGTCGACGGCGAGATGACGCTGCTGGACTCGTTCGGCTCGATCCCGGCCCGGGCCGACGCGGCCTCGTCGCCGAAGATCAGCGACGACCCGCTGCTCAGCACCTTCGTCGACATCGTGCAGAAGCAGGGTCGGCCCTCGCCGAGCCCGCAGGTACCGTCGAAGAACGTCGATGCCGTCGAGACGTTGGTCGGGAACTACTGGAGCAAGGCCGTGGCTGATCAGGGCGCCCCAGATGCGCTCGCCGACGAGCTCATGACCCAGCTCGTGCCGCTCCTGAAGGACTGACGGCTCGATGCAGATGCGCGCCCTCTCGAAGGAACCCTCCTCTCCTCGGGGGTTCGCGCATGGACCCTCCTCGTCGGGACACGCCATCCCGACGAGGAGGGTCACCACCCGGCGGGACCGCCGCCTCGCCTTCGCGATCCCCGCGGCAGCGCTGCTCCTCGCGCTGGCGATCTGGCCGCTCGTCCAGCTCGGGGTGATGAGTCTCCACGAGGTCACGGCCGCCACGCTGAACAACGAGTGGCAATGGGTCGGGCTCGGCAACTTCTCCGCCGTCCTGCACGAGCCGGACCTCGTCAGTGTCGTCCTCAACACGCTGGCGTTCGTGCTCGTGGTCACCGTGATCGGCATGGTGGGCGGCTACGTCGTCGCCGTGTCCATGTCGTCCTCGACCCGCGGCGGCTCGTTCCTGCTCGGCATGATGGTGTTCGTCTGGGCCCTTCCTCCCGTGGTCAACGGATCGATCTGGAAGTTCCTGCTCGCGGACAAGGGCCTGCTCAACGAGACGTTCCGGGCGCTGGGTGGGACGACGAGCATCGGCTTCCTCTACGACCGGCACCTGGCGCTCTGGTCGGTGGCCCTGGTCAACGCATGGGCGGTGGTTCCTTTCAACGCCCTGATCCTGCGGGCGTCGTTGCTGAGCGTGGACCCGCAGGTGCTCGAGGCAGCGGAGATCGACGGCGCAGGCCCGTGGCAGCGGATCCGCTACGTGCTGACGCCCTCGGTGCGCCCGGCCGCGACCGTCCTGACCGTCCTGACCGTCGTATACGCCTTCCGGAGCTTCGACTTCATCTACGTCATGACGGCCGGTGGACCCGGCACGTCCTCCACCACGCTGCCGTACCTCGCCTACGTCCACGCGTTCATCGAGCTCGACTACGGGCGGGGCGCCGCTGCGGCCCTGCTCGCCCTCGTCGTCGTGCTGTCGCTCGCGCTCGTCTACGCCCGCGACGTCCGTCGCAACGAGGAAGGAGCGCCGTGACCCGCGCTCGTCGCGAACCGGTCGCCTTCACGATCCGGACGTTGCTCTACCTGATGTACGGCCTGCCGCTGCTCTGGATCGTCCTGACCTCGCTCAAGAGCCAGGACGAGGTCCTGTCCTCGCAGGCCTCCTTCGTCTTCACCCCGACTCTCGACGCCTACCGGGCGGCGATCGCGGACCCCGCGCTGGTCGACTCGCTGCGACAGTCGGTGATCGTCGCGGTCGGGACGTCGGTCATGTGCCTGCTCTTCGCTGTCCCAGCCGCCTACGCCCTTGCTCGGGTGCGGTCCGCCGTGGTCGTCCCCGCCCTGGCCGTGCTGGTCGTCCTGCAGATGGTGCCGCAGACCGCGAACCTCATCCCGCTCTTCTGGCTGCTCTCGAAGTGGGGTCTGATCGACACGACACGCGGCCTGGTCCTCGCGGACGCCGCGTTGTTCCTGCCGTGGGCGATCCTGCTCCTGCGCCCGTTCTTCGGGGCCATCCCGGTCTCCATCGAGGAGGCGGCGCGCATCGACGGTGCCGCTGCCGTGCGCTCCTTCCGCTCGGTCGCTCTGCCGCTCGCGCGCAACGGCGTGCTGACGGTCGCGTCGATCGTGTTCCTCGTCTCGTGGGGCGAGTTCCTCTACGGGATCACCTTCATGCTCTCGCCCGACAAATACCCGCTCAGCGCCCTGATCGCCGTGCAGTCGGGCGCGTACGGCGTCGACTGGCCCGCGATGATGGCGTTCGCGGTGGTGTCGGCCGTGCCGGTCTTCATCGTCTACGTCGCGAGCTTCCGGCTCCTGCGCACCGGGTTGACGATGGGCGCGGTGAAGTAGGCCGCGCCCGAGGTCGGCGCGGCGGGGCGTTCAAGGAAAACTCAGACGCCGACGCCGACGCCGGCGACGGCTCCGGTCGGCAGCCCGCGTCGCTTGTGATGGTGGGCTTGGCTCGAGGCGCCGGCCGGACCGCGCTCTGAACGACACCATTGATTGCGCACGTGCTCGGCGCCTGGCGGGTCGGCGCGTGTCCCTACGGATCGCGTGATGAGGCGGCCACCGGCGGAACCTGCCAGCGCGACGATCGTCGCCTGCCCCGATGGCCCGATCCTCGTTCGAGGTCCCATCGCCATCGTCGACGCGGCCGGTCGGCCCGTCCCTCGACGACGTGCGATCGTCGCGCTGTGCCGCTGCGGTGCGTCGGCGATCAAGCCCTACTGCGACGGGACCCACGAGGCGATCGGCTTCACCGCACCGTGCCACCGCCCCGGCAGCTGAGCGGGGCCGGGTGTTCTTGGAGGACGCCGATCGACACCGGTGCAGCAGCGCCCTCGATCGTCAGCGGTACTGCAGCCGCCACAGTCGCGCGTAGCGCCCTTCGGCCTCGACCAGCTGGTCATGGGTGCCGGTCTCCACCACGTGACCGTGATCGAGCACGATGATGCGGTCGGCCCGCATGACGGTCGAGAGGCGGTGGGCGACGATCAGTGTGGTGCGCCCTGTCATCAGGCGGTCGAGCGCCTCCTGAACCTTGACCTCGGACTCCGAGTCCAGGGCGCTCGTCGCCTCGTCGAGCACGAGGATCCGCGGGTCGCGGATCAGCGCGCGGGCGATGGAGATCCGCTGCCGTTGCCCGCCGGACAGTCGTGCCCCGCGTTCGCCGACGTGCGTGTGCCAGCCGTCGGGCAGGGCGTCGACGATCTCGAGGGCGTTGGCCTGGATCATGGCGTCGCGCATCCGGTCGTCGCTGATCGTGCCCAGCCCGTAGCTGATGTTGTCGCGGATCGACCCCTCGAACAGGACCGACTCCTGCGGGACGACGGAGATGTGTCGCCGGACCGTGCGCAGGTCGAGCTCCTCCATGTCCCGCCCGTCCAGCAGGACCCGGCCCTCGGTGGGTCGGACGAACCCCAGCAGGGTGTTCATCAGGGTCGACTTGCCGGAGCCGGAGGAGCCGACGAACGCCACGGTCTCACCGGCGGCGATGTCGAGGTCGAGGTGGTCGAGCGCGGGTTCCGCGGCCCCCGGATAGGTGACGCTGAGCCGCTCGAGCCGGAACGTCCCGGTGACGTCGGCCACCGTGCGCTTTCCCTCGTTGCGCTCGAGGTCGGGGTCCTCGAGGAGCTCGGCGACCGACCGGACCGACTCACGGCCGCGCGCGACGATCGGCATGAAGCTGAGGACGGTCATGACGGTGCCCGTCAGGGTGGTGAAGTAGGTGGCGAGCAGCACGACCTGACCGGGCGTGATCGGCACGATGCCGAGGACGGACATGGTCCCGGCCAGGATCAGGCAGCCGACCGCGAGCAGCTGCATGACGACCCAGCTGAGCGCGCCGAAGTGGCCGTTGAGCATGTCGAGGCTCAGGCCCCGGCTGCGGACGGCTTCCGCGTCCTGCGCGATGCGGTCGATCGCGACGTCCTCGAGCCCGTGCGCACGGGTGATGGGCATCAGGGTCGCCATCTCTCCGACGCGCCGCGAGAACTGTTCCATCTGGATGCGGAACTGTTCGTTGCGGCGGTGCGAGCGCAGGCGCATCGTCCACCACACGCCGATCCCGCAGGGGATGGTCAGGGCGAAGATGGGCAGGAACTGCGGCACGCTGATGGCGGTCATGACGACTGCACCGACGAAGACGACGACGGCCGAGCCCAGGGGGTTGCCGACCTGGGAGAACATCAGCTCGATGTTCTCGACGTCGCGCACGACCTTGCTCTGCAGCACGGCGGCGCTCGTGCGCCCGTGGTACCCGATCGAGAGCATCTGCATGCGCACGGTCATGGCGTTGCGCAGGTTCGCGCCGAGCGTGCGGACGGTGCCCATGTAGATGCGCGTGAACAGCACGTGCATCGGGTACACCTGCAGCAGCAGCACCGCGGCGACGATGCCCAGGTAGCCGATCGACGAGGCCGGCCCACCGGCGACGACGATGTCGATGACACGCGCCGTGATGACGGGCAGCAACCAGAGCGCGCTGTCCTTGACGACGAAGATCCCCGCGACGCCCCCGAGGCGAGCCCGGAACGGCCGCAGCAGCCGGAGCAGCGCACGGCCGGGGTGCTCGGGGTCGAGGACGACCCCACGGGGGTCGTGGTGTGACGGGCGGGCCGGGTTCTGAGACATCAGATCCTGAGAGTCGCGACGGGTGTGCCGGGTTCCGGCGAGGGTGGATGACGTGACGGCGAGCAGCCGCCGGCGGAGACGACGGGACCGGTCAGCGAGGGGCCGGAGCGGTCGTCCCGCGCACGACGAGGCTGGTGGGCAGGTGGATGTGGTCGACGGCGAGAGGTCGGCCCTCGATGAGCGACGCCAGGGCGCGCGCTCCCGCCAGTCCCATGTCGCGCAGCGGCTGCCGGACCGTCGTCAGCGCCGGGTAGGTCTGGGCGGCGCGTGGGATGTCGTCGAAACCCACGATCGACAGGTCGCGCGGGACGTCGAGCCCGAGGGCGCGAGCCGCGTCGATCGCGCCCAGCGCGATGAGATCCGCGCCGGCGATGATCGCGGTCGGTCGGACCCGGTCGATCAGCTCGGTCGCGGCACGCTGGCCGCCGGCGTGGCTGACCCCGGAGTCCGCGGTCATCTCGTCACCGACGTCGATCCCGGCCAGCCGCATCGCGTCGAGGTAGCCGTGCCGCCTCGCCTCGGTGCTGTCGAGCTCCTCGTCGCCACGGATGAAGGCGATCCGGCGGTGCCCGAGCGCGAGGAGGTGCTCGGTGCCCGCACGCATCCCGCCATAGTTGTCGACCGTCACCCGCGGCAGCGGGACGTCGAGGTGGCGTGGGTCGACGACGACGACCGGCACGCGCAGGCCTCGGACGTACTCCACGGTGTCGGGCTCGAGTTGGGGGGCGACGAGCAGGATCCCGTCGACGAGCTCACGCGCGAAGAACTCGATCCGCTCGCGCTCGCGGGCCGCGTCGACCGAGACGTTGATGAGCAGCTCGCGCTCGTCGTCCATCAGGTCCTCGGCGATACCGCGGATGATCTCGTGGCTGTACTCCGAGATGAGGTCGAGCGAGACGACGCCGATCTTGCCCGTCCGACGGTTGCGCGCCGACAGGTTCGCCGGGTAGCCGAGACGCTCGGCGACGGCCAGGACCCGCGCACGCGTGGCTTCGGACGCTCCCGGGCGGCCGTTGACGACGTTCGACACCGTCATCGACGAGACCCCGGCCTCGGTGGCGACCTGAGCGATGGTCACCCTCGATGCTGGCATGGGCAGAGTGTGCCACCCGGGCGCGTCGGGATCGGCGCGACGGGCACGCGTCATCGTCTCGGGCGCCGTCGTCACGTCGACCTCATGCCGACACCGGTAGCTCGACGGTGACGAACGAGTGGCGCGGGATGCTCACTCGCAGCAGGCCGTCGCTCACGGCGGCGTCGCGGGCCCGGGGTGCCACGCTGTGCTTGTCGCCGATCGTGTTGTGCGCTCCGGCGGAGGCGCTGGTGAGGATGCGGGCGGTCGGGGTGCCGACCTCGACGCCGCGCAGGTCGATCGTCACGTCCACGTCGTCCGTGGCGTGCGCGTTGGTGAGGGAGATGAGGACGTGGCCGTCCTTGGTGCTCGCGGACGCACTGAAGGTGGCGACGGTCGACTCGCCGCTGGTGACGTTCGGCACGGCCGAGGTGAACGCGAGGGGGAGTGACCGTGCGTCCTGGTGACCCTTGTTCATCTCGAACACGTGATAGGTCGGGGTCAGCACGAACTCGTCGCCCTCGGTCAGGATCATGGCCTGCAGGACGTTGATCGTCTGCGCGATGTTCGCCATCACGAGCCGGTCGGCGTGCCGGTGGAACGCGTCGAAGTGGAGCCCCGCGACCATCGCGTCACGCAGGGTGTTCTGCTGGAACAGGAAGCCGGGGTTGGTGTCGGGCTCGACGTCGAACCACGTGCCCCACTCGTCCAGCACGAGACCGATCTTCTTGGCCGGGTCGTACGCGTCCATCACCGCGGCGTGCCCCGCGAGGAGGCCTTCGATCCGGGATGCCTCGGCGATCGTGCGGTAGTACTCGGCCTCGTCGAAGTCGGTCGCACTGCCCTTGCGCTCCCACGGGCCCGGGACGGTGTAGTGGTGGAACGAGATCGCCTGGAACGTGCTCTGCCCCTCGCCGACCTGCTTGCCCGAGCCGATCTGGAAGCCGAGGGACCGCATGAGCACGTCGGTCCAGCGGTAGTCGTCGCTCGACGCGCCGGCCGCGATCCGGTAGAGCTCGTTGCCGTTGTGGTCGCGGCTGTAGAGCCCGAACTGTCGTGCCACCTGCGCGTACGCCTCGGGGCTGAAGCCGCCTCCGCAGCCCCACGGCTCGTTGCCCAGGCCCCAGAAGCGGACCGTCCACGGCTCGTCGCGACCGTTCTGGCGGCGCAGTCTGGCCATCGGGCTGTCGTCGGCCCGGGTCAGGTACTCGACCCACTCGCCGGCCTCGCGGACCGTCCCGCTGCCGACGTTCGCGGACACGTACGCGTCCGCGCCGAGCAGCTCGCACAGCGCCATGAACTCGTGGGTGCCGAAGCTGTTGTCCTCGACGACATCGCCCCAGTGGGTGTTGACCATCGTGGGTCGCTCGGGTCGCGGACCCGTGCCGTTGAGCCAGTGGTACTCGTCGGCGAAGCAGCCGCCCGGCCAGCGCAGGTTCGGGATGTCCAGCGCGCGCAGCGCCTCGACGACGTCGGTGCGGATGCCATCGACGTTCGGGACGTCGGAGTCGGGTCCGACGAAGAACCCGCCGTAGATGCAGCGCCCGAGATGCTCGGCGAAGTGCCCGTACACGTGCCTGCTGATGGTCGGCCCAGGGAGGTCGACATCGATGACTGCGCTGACCTGCACCGTCGACCCGGTCGTGGCGGCGTTCACGGTCATCGGTGTGCTCCCTCGGTGTCGTTGACCTCGCGCCAGACGGCGCGGCTCTCCAGCCGGACGGAGTCGACCGCGGCGAGCGGCTCGCTGCTCGCCGAGCGCCGTGCCGCGGCGTCGGCTGGGAGGTGGACGGGCGAGTCCGCCGACATCGGCAGGACGCGCAGCTCGATCGTCGCGCCGGGCCGAACGGCGCGGTCGGTCGTGTTGACGATCCAGGTCGAGCCGTCCCAGAAGCGGTCCGCGACGACGGTCCCGTCGACGACGAGCTCGGCCACGTCGCCCGCCCACTCGATGACGAGACAGGCGTCGGGGTCGGCAGCGGCCGCAGGGAGGTCGAGGCTGTACACGGCGGCGTCCGCGGCGACGATCGAGGCGGACGGCGCCGACGGGCGGCCGACGAAGGTGCCGTAGCCGCCAGGGACCAGTGGGCTCGCGGCGCGGACCCGCTCGGGCGTCAGTGAGAGAGACGTGACCGCCCCGCCGTGGTGGGCGAGCGGGACGCAGACGAGCGAGCGGCGTGCCAGGTCGTAGGACCTGACGCCGGGCGTGGTGCTCGCCGAGCGGACCTCGACGCGACCGGTACGGTCCCAGGTCAGCTCGTCGGTGCTGAGCAGCAGCCTCCGCGGCGAGTCTCCGGAGCCCTCCTGCACCCACACGTCGCTCGCGAGGTCGTGCGGGAGCACCAGCAGGTCGAGGCGTGCTCCGCTCGCGTCGGTCAGTCGCACCGGTGTCGACGACGCGGCGACGACGTGCACGCGGGTCCCCGATCCGTCGACGTCGGACTGGTCCGACGCGGCGGCACCCTCGACGAGGGTCGATGCGGGGACGGCGAGCTCGACCGGGATGCCCCGGTCCTCGACCGCCACGAGCGTCGTGACGGCATCCGCCCCGGCGGCGGGAAGCAGCGTGAGCGCTGAGGCGGTGAGCCAGTGCAGAGCCACCCCGCCGATCTCGAGCCGGACGGGCCAGTGCGCGAGGGTCCCGGTCGGGACGTCGATCGCGCGTGAGGGGAGGTGGACGGTGTCGGCATCGAACCGCACGGCGAACCGGGCTGCTTCGTACGGCGCCAGCGCGACGAACGGCTGGTGCCACGAGACGAACAAGAAGCCGCCCTGACCATCGCCGCGGAACGCCCAGCGCAGCGTCTCGACGTCCTCCCAGTCGCGCGGCACCTCGTCGGGAAGGTGTGAGGGCGCGGCGGCCAGCCGGTCGCCGAAGGCGTGCAGGAACGCGTTCTGGCGACGCAGCTCGGCGTGGCTCGCGCTGAGTCGGCCCGCCTCGCCGATCGGTGCGTGGAAGTCGTAGCCGAGAGCGGGCATGTCGTTGGGGTAGCCCGTGGCGTGCGACTCCTGGGTGCCCCCGGCGGGGTTGGTCCCGCCCGCGTACATGTAGTAGCCCTGCCAGGCCGAGCCGTTGCCGATCTTGTTGTGCGCGACGGCGGCGATGTCGAGCGCGGCCGGACGCGGCCGACGGTGGTACGCCGTCGCCATCCCGCCGCCGAGCTCGCAGGTTGCCGGCGGGAACCAGAGCGAACCGATGCCCTCGCGCGCAGCGGCCCCGTCGGTCTCCGCGTGATGGAGGTCCGAACCGATGCCCGGGTCGTCCCAGATGTGCGAGAAGTAGAAGTGCTCGCGGAACGAGGGGTCCCAGGGCTCGTCCGGGTCGACCCAGAAGCCGTCGCCGTAGCCGCCGAAGAGCGGGAACACCTCGGGATCCGGTAGCTGCGCGCCGCCCCACGCCGTCGAGGTCCAGAACGGTGCGCTGAACCCGTTCGCCCGGGCGAGCCGCTTGAGCTCGCGGATGTGCTCGGGCTGGTCGTAGAGCTCGTTCTCGAGCTGGATGCCCAGCACCGTGCCGGGTTCGCACCGCCCGTCGAGGGCGACGGCCAGCTGGCCCCACCACTCGTCGACCAGGTCGAGGTACGCCGGGTCGTTCGTGCGGTGCTCGACCGGGGTGGCCTGAACCCAGTCGGGGAAGCCGCCGTTGCGCATCTCGCCGTGCGCCCAGGGCCCGATCCGAAGGACGAGGTCCAGGCCGGCCGAGCGCACGACGTCGACGAACGCGCCGATGTCCAGGTTGCCGTCGAACCGAGGCAGACCGCGCTCGGGGACGTGGTGCAGCCAGGGCACGTAGCAGGCCACGGTCGAGATGCCACCGGCCCTCATCTGCTCCACCCGCTCGGCCCAGCGCTCGCGCGGCACCCGGGAGTAGTGGATCTCGCCCGAGACCGGGATCCACGGGGTTCCCCCACGGCGCAGCCCCTGGTCCGTGAGCTCGAGACCCGGGCGCCGGTCCTCGGCGTTCGCCATCGCCGGGCGGCGCGCAGCCGCGGTCCAGCCCCGGGTCGAGATGGCCAGGAGGGGCAGCGTGGTGGAGGAGGTCGTGCGTGGCGTTGGCATCGCGGGCGGCTCGGCTTCTTCGTCGGTGGGAGTTGCTGGGAACGTCGCACATCGGCGCTGGCTGTGCGTCCGAACGTACTTTAGCGATGCTTAATCGTAACTTGACAGCCATTCGAGCGACTCATACTGTAACCGATCACAGGTCGGACTGTAACCGATCACAGGCGGCGCGACGAGTGCTCAGCCTTGGACCAATGGCGGTCGAGGAGTGGCGATGCGACAGAGCACGGGCGAAGGCACCGCTGACGCTGCGGTGAGGTTCGACGGACTGTCGGACGCCCTCGCCACGGGCCTCCCGGCAGAGCGCCCGCGCCGACCGACGATCCACGACGTGGCGCGTGAGGCCGGGGTGTCGTACGGAACCGTCTCCCGCTACCTCAACGGGGGTAAGTGGGTCGGCGAAGCGAGCACCCAGGCGGTCGTCGCGGCGATCGAGAAGACGGGTTACCGCGCCAACAGGTTCGCCCGGTCGCTGGCGACGGGGAAGTCGTCCACGGTGGTCTTCCTGCTGACCGAGCCGCAGGATCGCCTGTTCGGCGACCCGAACTACCCGGTGATCCTGCGTGCGGCGACGGAAGCTCTCGACGAGCGCGACATGAGCCTCATCCTCATGACGGCCAGCACCGACCATGAACGTCGGCGTGCGCTGGAGTTCGTCTCCGGTGGTCACGTCGCCGGCGTGCTCCTGATCTCCTCGCACGCGGGCGACCCCATCCTGCCGGAGCTCGTGGCCGCAGGGGTCCCGACCGTGTCGTGCGGGCGTCCGTCCAGCTGGGAGCACGCGATCTCCAGCGTGGCCGCGGACGACCGTATCGGTGCCCGCGAGGCGGTCGCGCACCTCGCGTCGACCGGACGCCGGCGTATCGGGATCATCACCGGTCCGCTCGACCTCGCTGGTTCCTTGGACCGCGTCGACGGCTACTACGACGCTCTCGACGCCGCAGGGATAGCCCGGGACGAGCGACTCGTCGTCGAGGGCGACTGGAGCAATGCGGGCGGTCGCGCCGGCGCTTCACGCCTCCTCGAGGCTGTGCCCGACCTCGACGCGGTCTTCGCGTCGAACGACGTGATGGCGGTCGGAGCGGTCGCGTCGCTGCGCGCTGCGGGCCGCTCCATCCCCGAGGACGTCGGCGTGGTCGGTTTCGACGACGCCGGTCAAGCGGCGACGTGCGACCCGCCCCTGTCGACCGTGCGTCAGCCGTTCGCCGAGATCAGCCGAGAGATGGTCCGGTTGCTCGTCGAGAGCGAGCCGGGTCACACCACGAATGTCCGCGTCTCGACGGAGCTCGTCATACGCGAGTCGTCCGCGCGGCAGTACTCCCACCCAACCCCGCTCATCAACCAGGCACGATCCACCGAAAGGGGACACTGATGTCCAACTCGACCAGGTCTAGCCTCCGGAGGCGAGTTCGTATCGCCACGGTCGCGCTCGCCGCGGGCACCCTCGCCCTGGCGGGGTGCTCCGCCGGCGGCAGCAGCAACGACTCTGCCAGTGGTGGCTCCACCGGTGGGGTCACCACCGTCACCGTGATGTACCAGACCTCGGAGTTCTCGAAGGACGACGTCGCCGCCTTCGAGAAGGACAACCCCGACATCAAGATCAACTTCATCGAGTACGACGAGACCCGTCTGAACGCCATGATGACCGCCGGCGACCCGCCCGACTTCGTGCGTGGCAGCCCGAGTGCGAACCTGTTCGCCCGTGGGCTCGCGACGCCGCTGGACGACTACGTGGCCAAGAGCAAGGTCCTGACCAAGGACGACCTGCTGTCCGTCAACGACATCTGGCGATGGGACGGCAAGAGCCGCGGCCAGGGCAAGCTGTACGGCATCATCAAGGACTGGAGCCCGGACACCACGATCTGGCAGAACGAGAAGCTGTTCACGGATGCCGGAGTTGCGCCGTTGAGCACGACGGAGTCGAGCAACTGGGACGACATCCTCGCCAAGGCCAAGGAGCTCAAGGCGAAGGGTGTGGAGATCCCGCTCGGGATCGAGTGGCAGTGGGGGGTTGCCTCGCTGATCCAGACGATGATCGCCCAGCAGGGCGGCAACATGTACAACGCCGACTTCTCGAAGATCAACCTGCAGACGCCCGAGGCCGAGCGCGCGATCCAGTGGCTCATCGACTACGGCAAGGCCGGCGTCGGGCCCACGAGCCTCAACCCGCTGCCCGACGGGCAGGACGGACCCGCATTCGCCTCCGGCCGGATGGCCATGACGATGGACGGCTACTGGTTCGGCGGGAACCTGCAGGCGCAGGAAGCTGCCGCGGTCGCGGCGACCTCCTCGATGACCCCTGGTCCGACGTTCGGTGACCGGATCAGCCCGGTCTTCGGCGGCGTCGGTGCCTGGATCCCCGCGAAGTCCAAGCACAAGGACCAGGCGTGGCGGGTGATGGAGTACTTCATGGGAGGCGCTCCGGCCGTGGCGCGGTCGAGCTCGGGCTGGGGGCTGCCGGTGCTCAACTCGCTGTGGGCGAACCTGCCCACCGCTCAGCCCTTCCAGAAGGCCGCGATCGAGACGGCCAAGGCCGAGGTTCCCTTCTCCAAGAACCTGCCGGACTCGCCCTACGCCTCGTTCACGTCCGCGAACGACGTGATCGACAAGGCGCTGCAGGAAGCGATCAAGGGCAGCACGAGCGCCGCGGACACGGCCAAGACGATCGAGACCGAGGTCAACAAGCTGCTCGCCCAGGGCAAGGACCAGCTCGGATGACGACCAGCTCCCTCGTGGAGCAGGCCACGGCCGTGAGCGTCAACGCTCGCGGCCGTGGCTGGCGGCGCTACCGCACCTCCACGTTCTACCTGTTCGCATCCCCGTGGATCATCGGGTTCCTGCTGCTGACGCTGGTCCCGATCCTGTACGCGCTCGGCCTGAGCCTGACGAACTACGACGGTGCGTCATCGTTCTGGCGGTTCGTCGGGCTCCGCAACTACTCGCAGGTCCTGACCGACTCGAAGGCCTGGTCGGCGCTCTTGCGCACGCTGCTGTACACGGTGATCGTCGTCCCGCTGAGCGTCGCCGGCGGGCTCGGCCTCGCCATCCTCGTCAACCGTCGGATCCGCGCCCGGGGCGTCGTCCGGGCGATCTTCTTCCTGCCGTCGGTGGTTCCCGTCGTCGCCGTCGCCATCACGTGGCGGCTCATCTTCAACCACGACGCGGGCCTGCTCAACGGCATCTTGACCTTCGCCGGTCTGGACAAGGTGAACTGGCTCGGCGACCCGTACGCCTTCTACGCCCTCATCTGCATGACCTTGTGGGGCCTGGGCGGCGGAATGATCATCTCGCTCGCCGCGCTGCAGGGCGTTCCGGTCGAGCTGGAAGAGGCGGCCCGGATCGACGGCGCCAGCAACGGGCGCATCACCCGGAGCATCGTGGTGCCGATCATCTCGCCGGTGCTCTACTTCCAGGTCATCACCGGCATCATCGCGTCCCTGCAGATGCTCGTGCAGCCCCTCCTGCTCGCCGAGACCAACAGCATCTCCTCCGTGGCCTCCGTGCCGCAGAGCACGACGCTGTACATGGTCCAGGTCTACAAGGAGTTCTTCCTGAACAACCGGTTCGGCTACGGCTCGGCGATGCTCTGGGTCTACTTCGTGTTCATCCTCCTTCTCACGCTGCTGCTGCAGCGGGGGAGCAAGCGGTTCGTCTTCTACCAGACGTCCGCCGGCAACGACTGATCGAGAGCGCTGAACCATGACCCAGATCGCAGCGGACTCCGTGCACGCACCCACCGCCGACATCCCCGGCAAGACCACCGGACGTCGACGAAGCAGTCGCGACGTCCCGCGCAGCCAACGGGCGTCCGCATTCACCTACATCATGGTCGTCGTCGCGATCGCGCTGCTCGGCATCCCGTTCCTGTGGATCGTCCTGACCGCCCTCGCCAGCCCGGCGCAGCTGTCCCAGGGCGCTGGTGCGCTCCTGCACGTCGACGCGTACTGGCAGAACTTCAGCGACGCCGTGACGATGATCAACTTCGGCGCCTACACGATGAACTCACTGTTCCTGTCGACGCTCACCGCCGTCCTCACGACGGCGACGAGCGCGACCGTGGGCTTCGCTTTCGCCCGACTGCGCGGCAAGGGCCAGAACCTGCTGTTCACCATCGTGATCGCGTCGATGATGATCCCGTCGATCGCCACGCTCATCCCGACCTACGTGCTGTTCGCCCGCCTCGGCCTCGTCGGCACCTACTGGCCGTGGGTCATGTGGGGCCTGGCCGGGACGCCCTACCTGATCTTCCTGTTCCGGCAGTTCTTCACGTCCATCCCGATGGAGCTCGAGGACGCGGCGATCATCGACGGCTGCGGGTGGTGGCGCACGTACGTGCGCATCTTCCTGCCGCTGTCGCGACCGATCATCCTGACCTCGCTCATCCTGTCGTTCACCTGGACCTGGGGCGACTACCTCGCGCCCTCGCTGCTGCTCAACATCAACAACACGACCCTGGCCGTCGCCACCGCCTCGGGATACCTCGACCCCCACGGAAACGGCTTGCTGACCGTCCAAGCAGCCGGCGCGATCCTGTACCTCGCCCCCGTCGTCGTGATCTTCCTGTTCACGCAGCGCTTCTTCATGGGCGAGTCTCTGGGCTCCGGCGTCAAGGGCTGACGATGAAGCCGCTGTACCGCGATCCGATCTTCGACGGGGCAACCGATCCCGTCGTCATCTGGAATCGGCAGGAACAGTGCTGGTGGATGGTGTACACCAGCCGCCGCGCGTTCGGACCGCCGGTCCCGGGGGTCCAGTGGGTGCATGGCAGCGCCCTGGGCGTGGCGTCGTCCGACGACGGCGGCGCGACGTGGACCTACCGCGGCGACATCTCCGGCCTCGACACCGAGTGGGGGCGTTCGACCTACTGGGCGCCGGAGATCATCGACGACGGCGCGAGCTACCACATGTTCGTCAGCGTCGTTCGCGGGATGCCGGACGACTGGCCGGGCCGCGAGCGACTCATCCGGCACTACACCAGTCCCGACCTGGTGGACTGGGCGTTCGAGTCGACGCTGCAGCTCTCGTCGAGCTTCGTCATCGACGCCTGCGTCGAGCCACTGCCGTCCGGCGGCTATCGACTCTGGTACAAGGACGAGGCCGACGACAGTCACACGTGGGCGGCCGACTCGGCCGACCTGCGTGCCTGGACCGTGCTCGGCAGGTCGTTCGACGGGCCGTCGCACGAAGGACCGAACGTGTTCCGGCTCGACGGCATCTGGTGGATGCTCGTGGACGAGTGGCACGGGCTGCGGGTGCTGCGCTCCGACGACCTGCTCACGTGGGATCGGCAGGGGCTGATCCTCGACCGCCCGGGGAGCGGGGTCGATGACGGCGGCTATGGCTATCACGCCGATGTCGTCGTCACGGGGGACCGCTCGGCGGCGATCTTCTACTTCACTCATCCCGGACGTGTCGCGGGTGTACCGGATCTGGACTACCGGCAGCGGCGCTCCTCGGTCCTGGCCGCACCGCTGCGCGTCGTCGACGGGACGTTGGCCTGCGATCGCGACGCGTCGTTCGAGGGTTCCCCGCTCCCGGCCGGCGTGTCGTGCGGCAGGTGAGAAGCCGGTTGCGTCAGTCGACGGCGTGCACCTCGACCCACCATCGCAGCGGTGTGCCCGGGCTGAGCAGCGGGCACGTCCCGAGATCCGCTGCGGCCGCGAGGGAGTCCGCGAAGCCCAACGTGGGTTCGATGGCGATCACCGGATGCTCCGCGTAGGCGCCGTCGTCGAACCACAGCCCGAGGTAGCGGCACTCCGGCGACCATGCGAAGCGCAGCCGCGACCCGTCGGGCTGGACCAAGGTCGCGGACGAGACGCGCTCGGCCGGGTCGACGTAGAGCTTGCGCCACGCTCCCGCGGGCACGTCGGCAAGCGTGAGCAGGTCGGGCCGCCACGGGACCCGGGGTCGGGCGGGGTCGAGCACATCCACGAACGCCGCGGGCGTAGGGCTGAGCTCGATGCGCGTCCCGGGCACCGCCGCGAGCTGCGGGTGCGCGGCCCAGAGGAACGGCACGGGCCGATCGGTGGCCCGTGCTGTGTAGGTGAGCCGGATGCCGCCATCGGTCGTGGCCGATGCTGCGCGCCGAAGCTCGTACGGCCACGACGCGCCGTAGGTGACGAGCGCGGTGCCGGCGGCATCGTGCACGACGTCCCAGGCCACGTCCCAGGCGTCACCGTGGTCCGGCAGCTCCCGTCCGTCGACGGTGCACGCGTCGATCGTCGGGGCGCACTCGTCCCAGCCCGCCATCTCAGCCTCGCCGAAGGGCAGTCCCGTACGGATCCCGTCGCGGGTCGACTGCGAGAGCCATTCGCGGCCCCGGGCGTCTCGCAACGACGTGACCTTTGCGCCGCGATCTGCACGCACAGACATCGTCAACGGCCCGGAGGTGAACCTGTGCCGGTCCGCACCCATGTGCTGGCGTCCTCTCGATCTGCGGCAACGCGCTCCGGACTCTCCCATCCGCGCGGTCGAGTTGCGTTCTAAAGTGTACGACTAAAGTTTGTAGCGCCTCTGCCGATGGTTCTTGACCGAAATGCAGCCGTCGCAGGGAACAGCCGCGGGGCCTCCCGCGGCCGTGTGAATCATCCATGCCATGCGCCGCTTGACCCATACCCGCGCGGTCGGGCGCGTCGTACCGTCGGGCGGATGGACAGTGTTACGCCCCGCATCGAGCTGCCGTCGCCTCCGCCCGACCAGGCCCGGCTCCTCGAAGCCGGCGGCGTCGCCTGCTGGGAGCAGGCCGTCGACATCCGGACCTACGAGCCGGCGGCACCTGATCCGTTCCCGATGTTCTTCGACCGGCGCGTCTACCAGGGCTCGAGCGGCGTGCTCTACCCCCTTCCGTTCGTGGACCGGATCGAGGCCGAGCCCGTGACGCGCTCCTGGCGGGCGATCCACCTCGAGAACCGCTGGGTCCGTCTCATGCTCCTGCCGGAGCTCGGCGGGCGCATCCACGTCGGTTACGACAAGACCCGCGGCTACGACTTCTTCTACCGCAACAACGTCATCAAGCCTGCCCTCGTCGGCCTCGGTGGGCCCTGGATCTCTGGCGGCGTCGAGTTCAACTGGCCGCAACACCACCGGCCGGCGACCTACCTGCCGGTCGAGACGAGCATCGAGCGGTCCGACGACGGCGCGGTCACCGTGTGGCACAGCGACGTGGACCCGCTCCAGCGGATGCGCGGCACCCACGGTGTGGTCCTGCGCCCGGACGATGCGGCGGTCGAGGTCGTCGTTCGCCTGTTCAACCGCACCGACGAGCCACAGACCTTCCTGTGGTGGGCCAACGTCGCGGCCGCGGTCCACGAGGACTACCAGTCGTTCTTCCCGACGGACGTGCGTTACGTCGCCGACCACGCGCGCCGCGCGGTGACCGCCTTCCCCCAGGCCGACCGGCCGTACTACGGCGTCGACTATCCCGGCCTCGCGTCGACGAAGCCGGGCGCCGACAGGCTCGACCGGTACTCGAACATCCCGGTGCCGACGTCGTACATGATCACGGACACGAGAGACAGCTTCTTCGGCGGGTACGACCACCGGGCAGGTGCGGGGTTCGTGCACTGGGCGGACCGGAACATCGCCCCCGGCAAGAAGCAATGGACATGGGGTGACGGCCCGGTCGGGCACGCCTGGGATCGTCTGCTCACCGACGGTGACGGGCCGTACATCGAGCTCATGGCCGGGGTGTTCACGGACAACCAGCCGGACTTCAGCTATCTGGCCCCGGGCGAGACGCGTCGGTTCAGCCAGTTCTGGTACCCGGTGCAGGACGTGGGGGTCGTCCACCAGGCCACCCGCGAGGCCGCGGTGAGCGTCGAGGTCGCCGATGGCATGGCCCGCGTCGGTGTAGCAGCGGCCCGGGAGCTCGACGTGCGGGTGGTGATGAGGTGCGGGGCCGACGTGCTCTGCGACGAGCATGCCGTCGTCGCTCCCGGCAGACCCCACGTGTTCGTGATCGCGGTGCCGGGGTGCGTCGTGCGGGACGAGCTCGAGGTCGTCGTCCGGGAGGACGCACGGGAGGTCGTCGCCTGGCGGCGGCACGCGGAGGTCTCGGAAGGGGAGCCGTGGTCCGCGACGGAACCGCCCCGGCCCGATCAGATCGACACCGTGGACGAGGCGCTGCTCACCGCTGCGCACCTGCGGCAGTACCGGCACCCGACCCGCGCTGCGCTGCCCTACCTGCGCCGTGCGCTGCAGATCGATCCGGGCGACTCCGGTGCCCACCTCGCGCTCGCGGAGCTCGCGCACAACCGCGGGGAGTATGCCGATGCGCTCGAGCACCTCGATGCGGCCGCCGCCCGGATGCTGCGGCGCAACCTCAACCCCCGCAGTGGTGAGCTGCACTACCGTCGCGGCCTCACGCTGGAACGCCTCGGCAGGACGGCCGACGCGATCGACTCCTACGCGAAGTCGGCCTGGGACGGCGCGTACACCGTGCCCGGTCATCTGGGTGCCGCGCGCGTCCTGCTGCGGACGCGCGTCGATCCCGAGGGTGCGCTCGAGCACGCCCAGGCCGCTGTTGCCGACGACCCCTGGCACAGCGGTGCACGGGCGGCGAACGTCGTCGCGCTGCGGCGCCTCGGCCGCGGCGTGGAGGCGGACGAGCAGGTTGCTGAAGGAGCGGTGCGCGACCCGCTCGACCCGCTGCTCGCTTCCCTCGGGCAGCGGCTGGACGTCGTCGATCCACGGACCTACCTGCTCGTCGCGGCCGAGCTGAACCGCATGGGCGAGAGCGACTCGGCTCTCACGTGGGCCGACCGCGCGGTGGCCCTCGGGGCGACGCCGTTCGGCAACCCCGGGCCTGTCGCGTGCTACCTGCGCGCGACCGTGCTCGATGCCGCCGGGGAGCGCGACGCCGCGCAGCGCGAACGCAACCGCGCCGCACACGTCGACCGCACCCTCGCGTTCCCGGCGGGCCTGGACGACCTCGACGTGCTCGTCGCGGCCGTCGCGCACGGCGAGCGCGCCGGCGTCCCCGACGCCACCGCGCTCGGGCTGCTCGGCTGCTGGCTCATGGGCGCCGGTCGAGGCGACGACGCTCGCACGACGCTGGAGGCCGCCATCGCGGCGGGCGCCGACGACGCGGTCGTGTGGCGCAACGCCGCGATCGCGACCGCGAACACGACGGGGGACCTCGAGCTCGCCAACGCCTACCTGGGTCGTGCCGGTGCGGTCGCCGGCCCGCTGCCGCGGCTGGCCTACGAGCGGGACCTGCTCGCGCGCCTGCGCGAGGTCGGGCCGGAGCGCCGGCTCGCCGACCTGGAGGCGTCCGGCACCGACCTGCTCGCACGCGACGACCTGGCGATCGCCCATCTCGGCCTCCTGGTGGACGCCGGGCGGGAGCAGGAGGCGCTCGAGATCGTCACCACGAGGACGTTCCAGCCGTTCGAGGGCGGCGAGGGTGCGGCGATCGCCGTGTACGACCGGATCTGCCTGGCCGTGGCGGCGACCCTGCTCGAGCGCGACCCAGCAGCGGCCGCAGCGATGCTCGACGGCGGCCTCGTGCCGCCCGAGAATCTGGGCGAAGGTCGTCATCCCGCGGGACCTCTGGCCGCGCGACTCGTCGCCGCGGGGGAGGCCCACCGCCGCGCGGGTCGAGGCGAGCTCGCCCGGGAACGCTGGCGTCAGGCGCGCACCGGCGGTGGGCCGTCGGCCGTCGCGCCACGGTCTGCGCGGGAGGACGACTACTGGGTCGGCGTCGCGCACAACCTGCTCGGCGAACGGTCCGAGGCCGAACGCGTGTGGGTCGCCCTCGACGCCGCCGCGGACGAGCTCGACGGCCCCGCACGCGCGCCCGACTACTTCGCGACGTCGCTGCCCGACCTGCTGCTCTTCGCCGTCGAGAGCGATGTCGGCCGGCGCCGCCTCGCTGCGGCGTTGCGCGCGGCCGCATCGTCCGGGCGTAAGGGGGTTCGAGCCTCCATCAAGGCAGGCGGATGAGCGGGAGATCCACCGAACGTCCATGTGCGGCGTGAGTCCGCCCATGTCTGCCGCCGATCGGTACCGCTTTCATAGAGTGGCTTCGATCCGGGCAACTAACGACCGCCGTGGAGGCACGGCAGAGGGAGACGTGACCTTGTCCCGCGCATTCAGCATGACCGACGGATGCCTGGTCTGGCGCGGCGGCGGCGAGACGCTCGTCGTCGAGCCGTGGGGGCACGACAGCGCCCGCGTCCGCTCAGCCATGGGCCAGATCTCCGACACCGACTGGGCCCTGCTGCCCGCGGCGGACCGCGGCGAGGCCTCGTTCGAGGTCGACGGGGACACGGCGACGATGACCAACGGCAGGCTGCGCGTGGTCGCGACCGCCCACGAGGGCCTGGACTGGCAGACGGGCGCGCCGGCCCTCGACTGCCGGCTGTCGTTCCACGACTCGGACGGCCGCCTTCTGTTCGCGGAAGAGGATTCCGGTGGTGCCCTGAAGCGGAGGGCGCGCACGTACGTGCCCCTGCCCGGGGGCGCCCACCGAGCGACACTGTCGTTGCGAACGCCCGAGGACGAGCATCTCGCGGGTATGGGCCAGTACCAGCAGGACCTCCTGGACATCAAGGGTGCGACGTTCGAGCTGGCACACCGCAACTCCCAGGCCAGCGTCCCGTTCGTGGTCTCCAGTGCGGGCTACGGCTTCCTCTGGCACAACCCGGCCATCGGCTCCGCCACCTTCGCCACCAACGGGACCCGGTGGACTGCGGAGGCCACCCGCCAGATCGACTACTGGGTGACTGCCGGCTCGAGTCCCGCGGCGATCGCGAGGCGGTACGCGGAGGCGACCGGGCACGTGCCGATGATGCCCGAGCACGGCCTGGGCTTCTGGCAGAGCAAGCTGCGCTACAGCAACCAGGAGGAGCTTCTCGAGGTCGCCCGTGAGCACAAGAGGCGAGGTCTCCCGCTCGACGTCATCGTGGCGGACTTCTTCCACTGGCCGCACATGGGCGACTTCCGGTTCGAGGAGGAGTTCTGGCCGGACCCTGCCGCCATGGTCAGCGAGCTGGAGTCCCTCGGGGTGGAGCTCATGGTGTCGGTGTGGCCGCAGATCTCGCTGGATTCCGAGAACTTCGCGGAGATGCAGCGGCGGAACCTGCTGGTCCGTGCACAGCGGGGGATCGACGTCCAGATGTGGTTCGGCGGGCCGAGCCGGTTCATCGACACGACGAACCCCGAGGCCCGAGCCTTCCTGTGGGACCGGTGCCGGGACGGCTACGCCAGGCACGGGATCAGCACGTTCTGGCTCGACGAGGCCGAACCGGAGTTCGGCGTCTACGAGTGGGATGCGTACACCTACCACGCCGGACCTGCGGTCGAGGTCGCGAACATCTATCCCCAGGGCTTCTCCCGGGCCTTCCATGACGGGCTCACCGCGGAGGGCGAGACCCAGATCGTCAACCTCGTCCGGTGCGCCTGGGCCGGTTCGCAGCGGTACGGCGCGCTGGTCTGGTCCGGTGACATCCACTCGGACTTCCCGACGATGCGCCGTCAGCTGGTCGCCGGCTTGCACATGGGCGTGGCCGGCATCCCGTGGTTCACCACCGACATCGGCGGGTTCGGGGGCGGTCGAACGGACGACCCTCAGTTCCACGAGCTGCTCGTTCGTTGGTTCCAGTTCGCCACCTTCCTGCCGGTCATGCGACTGCACGGCGACCGGCAGCCCGCCCGGGACGTCACCGCCGCGGACGGATCGCTCCGCAACCCGACGGGTGCTGGGAACGAGCTCTGGTCCTTCGGGGAGGCCGTCTACGGCGTCCTTGCTCGCTTCGTCAGGCTCCGCGAGCTGTTGCGTGACTACACGCGCGAGCTCATGGCTGCGGCCCATACCGACGGACAGCCGGTCATGCGCGCCCTCTTCCACGAGTTCCCGGACGATTCGCAGGCGTGGTCGGTCGCGGACCAGTACCTGTACGGACCGTCGCTCCTCGTCGCGCCGGTCATGGAGGCCGGGGCCATGACGCGATCGGTGTACCTGCCGGCGGGAGCGTCGTGGACGTCGCTGCAGACCGGTGAGACGCACGACGGCGGTACCTGGCTCGACGTCGTGACACCGCTCGAGACGATCCCGGTCTTCGCACGGGACGGGGCGCTCGGCGAGCTGATCGGCAACGTGTAGCGCCGACGAGTGTCGCCCCGGGGGTCTTTCGGCCCGAGTGCCTAGCATGACGCCCATGCTCGAAGCGGAGTCGCGGTCCAACCCGCCGTCCCCCATGTCCGACGTGGCATCGGAACGCCTGGCGGACGCGTCGTGGATCACCCACCCGGCCTGGGATGCGCACGTCCGGGTGGCCCGCGCGACCGCGCTCGACGGCGCCGCCGCCGATCTCGGGCCGGCGTCGATCCCGTCGCCTCCGGCCGGGATCCCTGTGCTCCACCTCGACGTCCCCGTACCCGACGACGCGCAGGAGGTCGCGCTCGACGTGACCGCGTGGGGCACCTACCGCGTGCTGGTCGACGGCCTCGACGCCGATGAGGCCGTGCTCGAACCGGGCTACAGCGACGACCACGTACGGGTCGCGGTTCGTTCCCTCGACCTCAGCAGCCTGGTGACCGCGGGACGGCTCGCGCTCTCCGTCGAGGTCGGGACGGGTGTGGCGTGGCTGACGACCGCGCCGGGCCGGTACGAGAAGCTCCGGCGCCACGCGCACCCTCCGGCACTGCGGGCCTGTGTCCGGGTGACCGGCCGGGACGGCACCGTGACCGCCTATCCCACGAGCGACGCGTGGTCTGCGACCTTGTCCGCCACGACGCAGACGCACTGGCACGGTGGGGAGACGCATGACGCGCGTCGGATCGGCGATCGTCCCGTCGCGGCCGTCGAGGTGCTCGCCGCGGCGGACGGACCCCGAGTATGGACACGGCACGGCGCACCGGTCACGGTGGCCGAACGCCGGGGGGTAGCGCTCGCGGCCGTCGTCGTGGACTCGAGCGGTCTCCCGGCCGCGGTGCTCGACGCCGGCGTGAACCTTGCCGGGCGCTACGTGCTCGACCTGCCCGCGACCTTCGCCGGGCAGCAGATCACCGTGCGCCCCGCCGAGCTCGTGGCTGAGGACGGCACGGTCGACCAGTCGACGACCGGAGCACCGATCTTCGACCGCGTCGTCGCCGACGGCGGCCCGCTGCGATGGCGCCCTCGGCACGTCTACCACGGCTTCCGGTACCTGCAGATCGAAGGTCTGGACCGCGCACAGCTCGATGTCGTCGCGGGATCGACGCAGGTGGAGGTCCTCCGTGCCAGGGTCGATGCGGTGGGCACGTTCACCTGCGACGATCCCGTCCTCGACCAGCTGCACACGATGATCGACCGAGCGGTGCAGTCGAACATGTACTCGGTGCTGACCGACTGCCCTCACCGGGAGAAGCTCGGCTGGCTCGAACAGCTCGACCTCTGCTTCGACACCCTGACGCGAGGCTACGACGTCGCGGGAATCCTGCGCGATGCGCTGGTCCACGTGCGCGACGCCCAGGAGCCCAGCGGCCTGGTGCCGAGCATCGCGCCCGAGCTGGTGCGGTTCGACCGGTACGGAGTCGACGGCGACCCGACGGCGTTCCGCGACGATCCGTGGTGGGGCGGGGTGCTGGCGGTCGTGCCGTGGAAGCTCTACGAGCTGACGGGCGACGCCTCGGAGGCGCGTGAGTCGTGGGAGGCGATCGGTCGCTTCGTCGAGTACCTGGAGTTCCGGACCGACGGCGACGGGCTCCTCGACCATGGCCTCGGTGACTGGATCGAGGTCGGCGCGGCGACACCACGAGCCCTGGTCGCGTCCTACGGATACCTGCGGGTGCTCGAGTTCGCTGCGGCCGTCGCCGGCATCGTCGGGTCGCCCGACGGCGACGCCCTGGCCGCGCGCGCTGAGCGGGTCCGAGGTGCTGTGCGGTTGCGGTTCCTGGACCCGTCGACGGGCTCGTGGGGCAACGGCTCCCAGGGCAGCTGGGCGATCGCGATCGCGTCGGGCGCCGCCGGCCCGGTGGGATCGCCCGGTCGCGCAGCCGCGCTCGCGGGGCTCCTGGCGGCGCTCGAGCGCACGGGATGGTCGATCACCTTCGGCGAGATCGCTCTGCCGGCCCTGCTCGACTCACTGGTCGAGGTCGGGCGCAGCGACCTCGTGGCGCGGCTCGTCCGGGGCACCGAGGGCCCCGGCTACGGGCATCAGATCGCCTCCGGTGCCACCGCCCTGACCGAGTCCTGGCAAGGTCCGGGGGCCGACGCAGGCGTCGGGTCCCAGAACCACTTCATGCTCGGCCGGATCGACTCCTGGCTCACGGGTCACGTCGCCGGCCTGCGGCAGCGGCCTGGGTGCGTCGGATGGACCGATGTGGTCGTCGATCCGGCGGCGGTCCCCGGCGTGACCAGCGCGAGCACGACGTTCCGCTCGCCGGCCGGGCCGTGGGCGGTCTCCTGGGACGCCGCCGAGCTGACTGTCGACGTGCCCGACGGGGGGCGGGCGCTGGTCGTCCTCGACGAGGACGACGTGCGTGAGCTCCCTGCGGGGCGCTGGACCATGCCGTCCCCGGACCGGCTCACACGGGTCTGGAGCTACTGGGCGCGTGATCGGTAGGCGGACGGTGAGAGCCCGTGGGTCCGCGTGAACTGTCGCGAGAAGTAGAGCGGATCGTCGTAGCCGGTGGACTGCGCGACGGCAGACACGGCGAGGTCGGTGCTGTCGAGGAGCTCCCGGGCCCGGGCCATCCTCAAGTCGCTCTGGTAGCGCAGCGGGGGGACGCCCACCTGCTGTCGGAACAGAGCGCCGAGCTGGGAGGCGCTGAGGCCGACCATGGCCGCGAGCGACTCGACGGACGTGCGGTGCGGGGTCGTCGCTCGCAGGTGCTCGAGGACGAGCTCCACCGGGCTGAGCGACGGCCCACGAGGTCGCCGACCGGTGGCGATGATCTGCGTGATCGCGTTCCAGGCCGCACCCGCCGCGCGAATCTGGCCCGCGACGGTCGAGGCATCCAGAGCATCGATGACCTGCGAGAGCAGGCTCGCGACCGGTGCCGGATCGCGCAGGTGCGTGACCGGTCCGCCGGCCGACGCATGGGTGGCGCGTACGAGCTCCGCGGCGTCGGTGCCGACGACGTGCATCCACCACAGCGTCCACGGATCCTCGTCCGAGGCGGAGTACTCGTGTGCCACCCGGGCGGGCAGCAGGACCGCGTCGCCCTGACGAACGTGGAACAGCCCGTCGGGTGTCCGGCACGTGCCCGTTCCGCCCGTGCAGACCAGCAGGATGTGCTGATCGGCCCCGCGCGCACGTGCCCTCCCGTGGCGCGACGCGTGCGGGAAGAAGCCCGCATCCGTCACCATCAGGTGGCTCGTGATCGGTCTGGCCAAGGCCGCACGCACGGTCGGCCCGGGCACGACGAACATGCGCTGCCCGGCGAAGCCCTCGCGAAGAGATGTCGGCGTCACGGCGACCGGTTCGTCCATGAGGTGCATGGAATCCCGGGTCGACGTACTAGGTCAAGTCGACCCATGGACGAGGCGCGTCGGCCCGAGGCGAAGATTTCGTCCATTCGCTGAGTCGCCCGACCGCCCTCGAGGCCGTCATCGTTGCCGCGCGAGGCCACTGTCGCGTCTCCAACGAATCGTCCATGTTTGGCGTGGATCCGCCCATGTCTGCCGACGCTCCCGGCCGCTTTCATGGAGGGCATCCCTCCAGGCCACTACGACGACGTAGAGAGACAGCCTCGTGACCAAGACACACAACCGCAGGACGCCGCGGGCGGCGGCAGCGCTCGTCGTAGCGCTCGTGACGGCGTTGCTCGTCCCACTCCTGGGCATCGCGCCCGCCACCGCCGCGACCGCGTCCGTGCAGGTCGACGACGACGCCGTCACCACGGTCAGGGGTACACCGAACCTCACCTACTACGAGTGCCCGGCAGGCTCGAAGTGGGACCACTACGGCACCGTCAGCTGGGCCCCGGAGGGCTGCTGGTTCGAGATCGCGTTCACAGGGCAGACGGCCCAGCTGTACGGGCGGACGCGTTCGGGTCACGGCTCCGGGAAGATCTTCGTCGACGGCACCCAGGTCGGCACGATCAACTACGGAGCATCCACGAACTCCACCACCCGACTGCTGTTCACCAAGGACGGCTTGGCGGACGCGCCCCACGTCCTGCGGCTCGAGGTCGTCGGCAGTGGCGTCGACCATGCCTACGCGATGTTCACGACGTCCTCCGCGGAAGACGCGCTCACCTGGCAGTACAACGACGTCAAGGATCGCGCGGCGTCGTCCTACACCTCGGGGAGCTGGGCGCCCTTCGCCGACGCGTTGGGCACCGCACGTGCGATGGTCGACGGCAGCACCGGCACCCCAGCCGAACGCGAAGCCGCCCGCGCAGAGCTGAAGAACGTGTCGGACGCACTGGTCGAGGTAGCCGGACTGCGTGAGCTCGTCAGCACCTACCAGACCCGCGACCAGACCCAGTACACCGCTGGGACCTGGACGCCGTTCGCCCAGGCGCTGGGTGCAGCCGCGGACGTTCTCGCCGACGACAACGCCACGAAGATCGACGTCGCCTCGGCGAAGACGGGTCTGATGTCGGCCGCCGGCACACTCGCGACGACGTCGCAGGGCAGCTTCGCGCCGGTGAAGAACGACGCGTTCTGGCGCGACACCGACGGCAACCTGATCTACTCCCAGGGAGGCGGCATCTTCCGGTTCGGCGACACCTACTACTGGTACGGCGTCCACTACCGCGGTGCCGAGACGTACGCAGCGAACCCGGCAGGCCGCAACAGCGACACCACGTTCGTGTCCATCCCCGTGTATGCGTCCAAGGACCTGGCGAGCTGGACGTACGAGGGCGACGTCGCGACCGCGAGCACGCCCGTGCACCTGCCCGCCTCCGCCGGTGTCGGATTCTCACAGATGACCACCCTGGCCGACACGGACTGGATGGGTCGTCTCGGAGTCACCTACAACGAGAACACCGGCAAGTTCGTGCTGCTGATCCAGATGAACGAGTCGAAGTTCGCCGACTCCGCCGGCCAGGGGGGTGTGATGTTCCTTCAGGGTGACTCCCCGACCGCGAAGTTCGGGGTCGCCAACATCCAGCGACAGGTCACCAACTCGCCGACCCCGGCGACCGGTGACCAGACGACCTTCACCGACGACGACGGCCGGGACTACCTGGTGTTCTCCAACTCCAACGGACGCGCGAACGCGTTCGTGTCCGAGCTGGCCCCGGCGGACAACCTGTCGATCCTCCCGGCCGTGCAGATCGGTCGCAACGCCGCCGGTCGTGAGGGCAACGCCATGTTCAAGCTGGATGACTCCTACTACATGGCCGCGTCCGACCTGCACGGGTGGAACGCGTCCGTCAGCCACGTCATCAAGTCCCAGACCTCCGACATCCAGGGTGCCTACGGCCCGGAGTTCGACCTGTCGGGAACGGCCGACGACTACAGCCACGTCACCCAGACGGGGTTCTTCGTGACGGTCCATGGCACCCAGCAGGATCTGGTTCTCTTCGCCGGCGACCGCTGGTCCGACTTCGCAGGCAACGGGGTCGGGTACAACCAGTGGATGCCGATCACCAAGACCGGGGACGACCTGCAGCTGCACTCGGTGAGCGACTGGCAGATCAACGCCACGACCGGTGAGTGGAAGGTCGGCGACGGCAACAACTACCTTCTGAATCCCAACGTCGAGGCCGACCGGGTGGCCGTCTCGAACGTGCAGGGGTGGACCTACGCAGGCACGACGTCGGCGATCGCGAACCAGGCGGACAACGCCGGCCGGGTGGGCAACTTCCATCTGGCGTTCACCAGCGCGGCGGACTTCTCGGCGGCCGCATCGCAGGACGTCGCGGTTCCCGACGGGCTCTACACGGTGACGGCTCAGGTCCGCAACGGCATCACCAGCACGACCGCGGCGGCGTCCCTCTACGCGACCGCGGGTGGCGCGACCTCGAGCCTTGACCTGTCGGACCTGGGCGGGAGCTGGGGTCAGGTCACGTTGCCGAACGTGCGTGTCACCGGTGGGCAGGTGCAGGTCGGCATCAGCACCGCCGGCGTGCCGGGTGGGCAGTGGCTGGACGTCGACGACCTCACCCTGGTCGTCCAACCGGCCAACGACCCATCGCTCGCCTCACTGACTGTCGCCGGAAACCCCGTCGACCTGGGGTCCGACGTCCTCACGGCCGCCGTCCCCGACGGAACCGTCCTCAGCACCGACGTGGTGCAGGTGGCGACGACCGACCCGCGGGCAGTCGCGCAGGTCTCGACGCAGGATGCGACGGTCGTGGTCGTGGTCACCTCGCCGCTCGGCAGCACGCGCACCTACCGCGTCGCCGTCCAACCCGGAGCGTGGGACTCGTCCACGGTCTACAACACCGGCTCGCTGGTCAGCAGCGGTGGCGCCGTGTACTCGGCCCTGTGGTGGACGTCGGGAGAGGTACCCGGACGATCGAGCACGGGCGCATGGCAGGAGATCGCGTCGACGGCCGACGGCACCGCGCTCTGGACGGCGTCCCGGGTCTTCGAGGCCGGAGAGGTCGCAGCCTTCCAGGGCGTCACATACACGGCGCAGTGGTGGACGCGGAACCAGCAACCAGGCGACCCGAACGGGCCCTGGAAGCAGGTGCTGAACCCGAACGCACCCGGGCCGTGGTCTGGGAGCACCGTCTACACGGCCGGCGACAGGGTCACGTACGACGGCGCGACGTATGAGGCGCAGTGGTGGACCTCCGCTCAGGCGCCCGGCGCGCCATGGGGGCCGTGGAAGCTCGTGAGCTGACAGGACGCGATCGGCGCTCGAACTCTTGAGCGCACCTTGAGGTGAGCCAGAGCCCGGGCTGAGGTCGGCACGGTGGAATCGTCGAGAGCGCGGGACCTGCCCGCACCAGGACGTGGGAGCCGACATGTTCGTCTCGACGAAGAAGATGGCGGCCGTCGCGGCGGCCGCGGTGGCGATCGGCCTGTCGGTCGCCGCGGGTGCCGCAGCCTCCGACGGCCACCCGGACCAGGCCGCCGCCGCCTCGAAGTCGGCGGAGGCGCGTCCCGACCGCGCCGACCGGCCGACGAAGGACGACGGTCCCGCCGAGAGCGACGGTGCAGACCTGTTGACCCAGCCCGCGGCGGTGAGCGCGCTGGCCGCGGCGCTGGGCGTCTCGCAGGATGCGGCTCGGGCCGCGCTGGTCGAGCTCGTCGCACAGTCGGAGGCGGGCGGCGGTCTCACCCCGAGCAGCGCCGCGTTCGGTGCCGTCGCCGAGGGGCTCGGGGTGAGCCCCGCCGAGCTGGTCGCGGGCATCGACGCGATGAAGTCCGTCGGGTGATCCGTCGTCCGGGGGTGCGTGCCGCAGAATCGACCTCGTGCTGATCCTGGTGGCCGAGGACGACCCCGATGTCGCGGCGTCGCTCCAGCACGCGCTGGCTCGTGACGGGCACCGCGTGCTGGCGGCGCCCGACGGTCCGTCAGCGATCGCCCTGATGGTGGAGCACCCGGATCTCCTGGTGCTCGACGTCCTGATGCCTGGGATGGACGGGCTGGACGTCTGCCGGCGCGTGCGGGCGGGTGGCGACCAGACGCCGATCCTCATGCTCACCGCACGCGACCTGGTGGAGGACCGTGTGGCCGGCCTGGACGCCGGGGCCGACGACTACCTGGTCAAGCCCTTCGCGCTCGACGAGCTGCGCGCGCGGGTCCGGGCGTTGCTGAGGCGTCGCGGCGGCGGGGGAGAGGTCCTCGCGCTGGGCGATCTGAGCCTGGACCTGGGATCGGCGACCGTGAGCCGTGGCGGCCGTGCCGTGGCGCTGACCCGCACGGAGTACGCCCTGCTCGAGCTCTTCCTGCGGAGGCCGGGCCGCGTCCTGTCGGCGGATCAGATCATCGAGAACGTGTGGGGGTACGACGCCTACACCGGTCGCCAGACACTGTGGGTCCACCTCAGCAGCCTGCGCGGCAAGCTCGAGTCCGCGGGGGAACCGCGCGTGCTGCACACCGTGCGAGGGCTGGGCTACGTGCTGCGCGAGGCGTCGTGAACCTCCGGACCCGGCTCGGCATGCTGTCCGGGGCCGCTGCAGCCGTCAGTGCGCTGGTCGTGTCGGGCGCGCTGCTGGTCGCCGACGCGAGAGCGGTCGTCCCGCGGGCCGACACGCACCTCGTCGCTGCCGCCGCGCAGGCCGACCAGCTGGCGCGATCGATCAAGAACCGGCCCGACGCCGATGCGCAGCCCGAGGTGCTGGACGAACCGCTGACCATCGGGGACGTGACGTTGCAGCTGATCTCGACGCCGGGCGCGGTCGGCGACGCGACGATCGCCGGGCCACTGACCGGAGCCGACGTGGACGTCGCGCGTCGCCAGCAGCCGTCGGCACCGTCGTGGCGCACCGTGGACGGCGAGCGGTATCGCGTCTACCTGTCGCCGTTCGGTTCCTCGAGCGGACTCGTGGTGGCCGTCTGGCCGCGGGCGACCGGCTCCGCCGCGCAGCGCGAGCTCGCGTTGCGTCTGTTCGCCTTCGTCCTGGTCACCGCGTTGATCGCCGGTCTGCTCGGGCGCCTGATCGCGGGCCGCGCGTTGGCTCCCGTCGCGCGACTGACGCGCACCGCGGAGCGCATCACCAGCACTGGCGACCTCGCACGCCGGATCGAGGTCACCGAGCCGGACGAGGTCGGCCGGCTCACGACGACGATCAACTCGATGCTCGCGAGCCTCGAGCAGTCCGTCAGCGCGCAACGTCAGCTCGTCGCCGACGCGTCGCACGAGCTGCGGACCCCGTTGACGAGCCTGCGCATCAACCTCGACCTGCTCGCCGAGGCGCCCGCACTGAGCGACCCGAACGCCCCTCATCTCGTGGCGCACGCCCGCCGGCAGGTCGACCAGCTCACAGAGCTCGTCGCCGATCTCGTCGCGCTCGCTCGCTACGGCCAGTCGGCTGCACCCCGACACCCCGTACGTCTGGACGACATCGCCCTCGCGGTCGCCGCCCGCCACGCCGACCGCCCCGACACGCGGCCGATCGAGCTCGACGTGCAGGCGGCCGTGGTCGACGGCGACGAGGAGGCGTTGCACCGTGCGGTGTCGAACCTCGTGGACAACGCGATCGCGTGGAGCCCGCCGGACGCCGTCGTCACCGTCCGCGTCCGCGACGGACGCGTCGACGTCATCGACCGGGGGCCGGGCATCGACGCCGGCGACGTGCCGCACGTGTTCGAACGGTTCTACCGCTCGCCGGCCGCGCGCTCGAAGCCGGGGTCCGGACTCGGGCTCGCCATCGTTCACCAGGTGGCGACGCAGCACGGGGGGAGCGTCGAGGTCGCGTCCTCCCCGGCCGGGTCCACGCTGACCATGCGCATCCCCCCGGTCCGCCCGGCGCCGGACGGGGACGAGACCCCGGGGGCCTGATTCACCAGCGTGGAGGGATCCATGCGGACGCGGCGCCCTGCGCGCGTCAGCACGTCCCGCCCGACCAGGTCACCGCCACCGGCGAACCGACGTCCGCGGGACCCGAGCCGCTCGTGACGATGTCGAGCGTCGCGCCTGTGCCGATCGGGCCGGCTCCGAGGGTGAACCGAAGCCCGCCGTCGACCTTCACGAGCGCGATGTCGCAGGCGGCGGTGCCGTCGCCCGAGGTCGCCCGCGACTGGCCCCCGTCCTGCGCGAAGCTGGGCACGTAGGTGACGTCGGCGCGCACTCCCTTGACCGCGAGTGCCTGTTCCAGTCCATGGGCATCCGCCAGGTCGTGCACGGTGACGACGACGTCACCGTTGGCCTGCGACTCGACGGCGTACGCGGGGCTCGGTCCGAAGACGGAGGCCCCGACGATGCCGACGACCGCGGCGGCGGCACCCGCGGCGGCGAGCCCACCCCAGGCAAGGCGGGCGACCGTCTGGCGACGGCGATCGGGCCGGTGCGCGGCCACGTGCTGTCGCAGCTCGGTGAGCAGGGACTGCTCGAAGGTGTCGAGACTCATGAGAGGACCTCCAGGGTGCGTGGTCTGAGCTGTGACTGGACCCGGGCGCGACTGCGGTGGAGCCGGACCCGTGCGGTGCCCGGCGCCACTCCGAGCACCGCGGCGGCTTCGACGACCGAGAGTCCGTCGAGCGCGATCAGCTCCATGAGGGCCCGGTCGCGTGGGGGGAGGGACGCCAGCGCGTCGTAGAGCTCACGGGCCTCGCGCTCGGCGTCGATCCGTTCCTCGATGCGGGACAGCGAGTCAGGGTCGAGCAGCCGCCGGCCCGAGATGCGGCGCAGGACGGCACGGTCCCGTGACTGGTGGCGGAACTCGGTCGAGAGGACGTGGCGGGCGACGCCCACGAGCCAGGCGGCAGGCGCGCCGCGATCGGGGCGGTAGGAGGAGGCGGAGTCGACCGCCGCAAGGAAGACCTCGGCGGTCAGGTCCGCCGCGAGGTGCGGATCAGCGACCCTGCGTGCGACGAACCGCTGCACCGTCTCCAGGTGCTCGCGGTAGAACACCTCGAAGGCGTCGGGGTGGGTCGCGATCGAACCGACGTCTGGATGCGCGGGAGTGGTCATGACTCTTCTTGGTCGCCCGGGGCTTCGACGTTACATCCGGCCCGCCGGCGGGCCCGCCCACTCCTCCGGTCGCAGGTACCGCCACGACGAGACCACGAGCACCACCGTCGACGCCACCACGGCCGTGGCGACCGGCCCCAGCCACGGCACCGGGATGAGGAAGAACACGTCGGTGTCCGCCAGGCTCGCCGGCCATCCCGTCAGCACCCGCAGGAAGAGGTAGTAGGTGAGGTCCCAGACGGCGAACGCGACGAAGAACGCAGCCACACCGTGCCAGAAGCGGCGCCCCGCCAGCACCGCGACCCCGGCGAGCATGAGGATCGTCGCGACCTCTCGCGCCGTCTCTGCACGGGCCAGGTCCGACCGGATGAGCAACGTGTGGACCGGATCGACGAACCTGATCACCACCAGGTCCAGGTAGACCCGTCGCACGGGCGCGTCGTAGACGAGCTGCGAGCCCAACGCGAGGCGGAGGTAGTGGACCACCGCGGCCTCGACGTAGCCGAACCCGGTCGCGAAGGCGACCACGGCGCCGTAGCGCAGCCAGCGAACCCGCGACGTGCTCGTCGTCCCCATCCGCGCATCGTGCCCTGCCGTGCGTGGCGGGGGAACCTGACGCACGAGAGGCGCGACGTCACGACGTCACCTGCGTGCGGTCGACGCGTCCTGTCCGCGGGACGCGGGCATCAGTGCGGTGCGGGGCCCGACGAGTCGCGGACGACGAGGTGGGTCGGCAGCTCGACGGGTGCGCCCGTACGAGGGTTCACCGGGTCGAGTGCGGCGAGCAGCAGGTCCGCCGCGTGGTGGCCGGCCTTCTCCATCGGCGCGACGACCGTCGTCAGGGCAGGCCGTACGAGATCGGCCCCGAACACGTCGTCGCACCCGACGACGCTCAGCTGACCGGGAACGTCGACGCCGCGGGATGCGAGCCGTTCGAGGATGCCGAAGGCGAGCAGGTCGTTGAACGCGAGGACGCCCGTGGCGCCCGACGCGATCGTGGCGTCCGCCGCCGCGGCGCCGGCCTCACGCTGCGGGGCGTAGGGCCCGAGCCCGACGACCTCGACGCCGAGCCGCGCGGAGGCGGCGGCGAGCGCCGAGCGGCGGTGCCCGTCCGACCACGAGGTGCGGGGACCGCCGGCGTAGGCGATGCGACGGTGCCCGAGCGACGCGAGGTGCTCCAGGCCCTGCACGGCACCGCCGGGCGTGTCGATCGTGACGCTGGGCGCGTCGATGTCGGGCGAGCTCCGGTTGATCGTGACCAGGAGGATCTCGCGCGACCACTGGGCGAGGCTCTCGTCGTCGAGGCGGGAGGCGGCGAGGATCATGCCGTCGACCGATCGGCGCAGCGAGCGCAGCGCGCGCTCCTCGGCCTCCACCGACTCCTCGGTGTCGACCAGGACGTGCACGTACCCGCCCTCCCGCAGCCGCGCCTGCGTCCCGCGGACGATGCCGAAGAAGAACGGGTTCGCGATGTCCGGGACGACGAGCGCGACGGTCCCGGTGCGGCCCGACGACAGCGCGCGGCCGGCGGCGCTCACGGAATATCCGAGGTGCCGTGCCGCGGCGAGCACCCGGTCGGCGGTGACCGGGCTGACCCTGCCGGGCTTGGTGAGCGCACGGGATGCCGTGGAGATCGCGACGCCGCTGAGCTCCGCGACGTCGCGAAGCGTCGGGGCGCGCTCGGCCATGACCACTCCTGCCACATCGACCTGCTGGACGGCCTCATCCTGCACGTCGGGGGCATGTTTTGGCAACTCTTGGCAATCGATTGCCTGATCCCGCCCGAGCGTCTAGCCTCGGTGGCACGACACCGCGGCGAGGATGCCGCACGCAAGGGAGTGAACCGCACGTGAGCGAGACCAGAACCAGGCCCCATCCCGACCTGACCGGAGCGTCCGTCGCCGGGGGCCTGACGGCCGCAGCCGGTACGGCTGTCGTCCGCGCCGAGGTGCTCGTCACGAGCCCCGACCGCAACTTCGTCACGTTGCGCCTGACGACTGCCGACGGGGTCGTCGGCCTCGGTGACGCCACGCTCAACGGGCGCGAGCTCGCCGTCGCGAGCTACCTGCAGGACCATGTCGTCCCGCTGCTGCTCGGCCGCGACGCACACCGCATCGAGGACACCTGGCAGTTCCTGTACCGCTCGGCGTACTGGCGCCGCGGCCCGGTGACCATGGCCGCGATCGCGGCGGTCGACGTCGCGTTGTGGGACATCAAGGCGAGGCTCGCCGGGATGCCTCTCTATCAGCTGCTCGGCGGGGCGAGCCGCAACGGGATCATGGCCTACGGCCACGCGAGCGGTCGCGACCTGCCCGAGCTGTTCGACTCCATCCGCCACCACCTGGAGCTCGGCTTCCGCTCGATCCGCGTGCAGACCGCGATCCCCGGGATCGAGAAGGTCTACGGCATCGCCGCCCAGGGGACGAGCACGGGCGACCGGTACGACTACGAGCCTGCCCAGCGTGTCGCGCTGCCGCCCGAGGAGGACTGGGACACCCGCGCGTACCTGCGGCACGTCCCGACCGTCTTCGAGGCGGTCCGCAACGAGTTCGGCCCCGAGCTCCCGCTGCTGCACGACGGGCACCACCGCATGACACCGATCCAGGCCGCCCGGCTCGGCAAGGACCTCGAGCCGTACGACCTGTTCTGGCTCGAGGACTGCACCCCCGCCGAGAACCAGGAGGCGCTGCGCCTCGTCCGGCACCACACGACGACGCCTCTGGCGATCGGCGAGGTCTTCAACACCGTCTGGGACTACCAGACGCTGATCCGCGAGCAGCTCATCGACTACGTGCGCTCGGCGGTGACGCACACGGGCGGGATCACGGCGCTGCGCAAGATCCTCGACTTCGCCGCCCAGTACCAGGTGAAGTCCGGCATCCACGGTCCGACCGACATCTCCCCGGTCGGCATGGCCGCCGCGCTGCACCTCGACCTGGCGATCCACAACTTCGGCATCCAGGAGTACATGCAGCACGGGCCGCTGACCAACGAGGTGTTCCGGCAGAGCTTCACGTTCACCGACGGCTACCTGCATCCGGGTGACGAGCCGGGCCTGGGCGTCTCCTACGACGACGCCGCCGCGCAGCGATACCCGTACCAGCAGGCCTACCTGCCGTTCAACCGGCTCAAGGACGGCACCGTCCATGACTGGTGACGCTCACCCGATGTGGCTGCCCGACGCAGCGTTCCGCGCCGTCGGGTCGCGCCGCGTGCTCCTCGCCGCAAGCACCGAGGACGTCGTCGTCGACACCGTTCGCGACGAGGTGCGACGCGCGACCACCCGGTGGGGCGGCCGGTTCGACGAGGGCGCGACGTCCGCCGGGCACGATCTCCTGCTGACGGTCGACGTGGGGCTCGAGGAAGGCGAGTACGTCGTCGATCGCGCCGACGGCGCCACGCGGGTCGCCGCGGGCTCCTCGGCCGCGCTGCTGCACGGCCTGCACCACGTCGTGCGTGGCGGCGAGGACGCTTTCGACGGCCCGGACGGCGTCGAGCGGCAGCGGCCGGCTCAGCGCATCCGCATGCTCGACCACTGGGACAACGTCGACGTGCACGACGTGATGGGCCAGGTCGAGCGCGGGTACTCGGGCGGCTCGATCTTCTACGACGCCGGATGCCTGCGCGACGACCTGTCGCGCGCCCAGGAGTACGCCCGGCTGCTCGGCTCGGTCGGGATCAACGCGGTCGGCCTCAACAACGTCAACGTGCACCGCACCGAGGCGCGCCTGCTCATGGACCGCCTGCCGGACGTGGTCCGCCTCGCCGAGGTGTTCCGCCCGCACGGCATCCGGGTCTACCTGTCGGTGAGCTTCGCGGCGCCGATGACGCTCGGCGGTCTGCCGTCGTCCGACCCCCTCGACCCCACTGTCCAGGCGTGGTGGTCGGCCCGCGCGGCGGATGTCTACCGGGCCGTCCCGGACTTCGGCGGCTTCGTCGTCAAGGCCGACTCGGAGGGCCAGCCGGGCCCGTTCGCGTACGGGCGTGACCACGCCGACGGCGCGAACATGCTCGCCCGTGCGCTGGCTCCGTTCGGCGGGACGGTGTTCTGGCGCGCGTTCGTCTACAACCACACGCAGGACTGGCGCGACCGCTCGACGGACCGCGCACGAGCCGCGCACGAGCACTTCGCACCGCTCGACGGCAGGTTCGACGCCAACGTGGTCGTGCAGGTCAAGTACGGCCCGATGGACTTCCAGACGCGTGAGCCGGTCTCGCCCGTGATCGCCGCGATGGGCCGGACCCGGCTGGCGCTCGAGCTCCAGGTGACCCAGGAGTACACCGGCCAGCAGCAGCACGCGGTGTGGCTCGGCCCGCAGTGGGCGCAGATCCTCTCGTTCCGGCTGCTGGGGCCGGGCGGCCCGACGGTCGCCGAGATCGCGGGGGGACTGGTCGCCGTGTCGAACGTCGGCTCCGACGAGTTCTGGACGGGGCATCCGCTGGCCCAGGCCAACCTCTACACGTTCGCGCGCCTCGCGTGGGCCCCGGACGCCGACGTGGCGGCGATCCTCGACGAGTGGATCGGCCTCACGTTCTCGGGCCCGGACGGTAGCCCGGTCGATCCTGTCGTCCGCGACTCGCTGCACGCGATCCTCGACGACTCGTGGCGCACCTACGAGCAGTACACGGCGCCGCTGGGCGTCGGCTTCATGGTCCGGCCGGGTCACCACTACGGGCCCGACGTCAACGGCTACGAGTACACGCCGTGGGGGACGTACCACTTCGCGGACCGCGACGGCGTGGGCGTCGACCGCACGCGCGCGACGGGCACGGGCTACACGGGCCAGTACCCGGGGCCGTGGTCGGACCTGTACGAGTCGCTGGACACCGTGCCCGACGAGCTCCTGCTGTTCTTCCACCACGTGCCGTACGGGCACGTGCTGCACGACGGCACGACGGTGATCCAGCACATCTACGACACGCACTTCGCCGGTGCCGCGCGCACCGAGGACTTCGCGAAGGCCTGGACCTCGGTCGAGGGGCGCGTCCCCGAGGCGCTCTACGCGCGCGTCGCCGACCGGCTGGCCGAACAGGTCCGCTGCGCGCACGAGTGGCGCGACCAGGTCAACACCTACTTCCGGCGCTCGTCTGGTGTGCCGGACGGTCGCGGGCGCCGGATCTTCTGACGCTCGCACAGCTGACGTGGTACCCGCCGCCGCGGGAACCCCACATGGGGGCGGCGGGTGCTACGTCGGTGCACGCCGGATCAGTTCGTCGTGAACCGGTCGGTCGCGTCGGCGATCACGGGCTGCGCGTTCCGGACCAGCAGCAGCACGAGCAGGGATGCCAGCAGGACCACGAGCCAGTCGCTGGTCAGCACGGCCAGGCCCCCGGCGACGACGAGCAGCGCGAGCACCCCGAGCCCCGCGACCGGCTTCGCTGCGAGGTAGTACGCCGCCAGACGCGCGACGTCGCGGGTGCGGAACGCGAACACGGCGGACAGCACGAGCGCGTTGCCGGCCCACGTCAGCAGCGCGACACCGAGGACGAGCGCGGCCGTCGCGAACACCCCTCCGGCGTGCACGGCGTTCACCGAAAGGATCGCGAGCACGACGAGCGTCGGCACCCACCACCGCAGCACGTCGAGCCAGTTGAGCCGGTAGCCGCGCAGGAAGTGGCGCGCGGGCGTCAGGTCACGACCGGGTCGACCCTGCGCGAGGAAGTCGCGCCACGCGAACACGGCGGCCGCGAGCGACGGGCCGACCGGCAGCAGGCACAGCATGACGAGAGGCACGTTCGAGGCGGAGCCGCCCAGGAACAGCAGTCCGACGAGTCCCGGCAGCGACGTGAGCACGACGAGGGCCTCGATCACGAGCACCCAGTACACGGTTGCCGACCACCGCGACAGCGGCCCGGGACCGACCTCCGAGTACCGCTCCTCGTCGCGGGTCACGGCACTCATCGTCCCTCCGTACCGCGCACGAGTCGCGCGGCGCGGCCTGCGCCGGGAGCCTCGGCGACGAGCCGGTCGTCGTCGGCGCCGAGCAGCCGCCGGTCGTCGAGGCCGTCGTGCACCGTCGACCTCACAGGCCGCACCTCGACGAACGTGACCTCGTGGCGGGCGAGCGTGAGGTCGAGGTCGACGCGGCCGTCGACGACGGGCAGCGCGGCGTGCGAGACGGCGGGCCGCGCGAGGTCGCGCAGCAGGTCGAGCTCGCGCTCGGTGGGCGACATCGGGCGGCCGAGCTCGCGCCAGGCGGCGAACGCGTTGCCGTCCTGGTCGTTGACGCGCTCCCGCGTCACGAACGCCGTCCCCTGACCGGCCACCGGCAGCGAGAGCCGGACCTCGTGGCTCGACGCGGCCGCATCGCCCTGCGTGCCGCCGACCGGCTGCCACGCGAGCACCGTCACCCGGCCGTCGTCGTCCGCGCAGACCAGGTGGTCCTCCCCGCGCGCGAGCACCTGCGCACCCATGCGGGCCATGAACGCGTAGAGGTGGAACGTCGGCTTGGGCACCTGCCGGTGCGTCAGCAGGCCGAAGCCGCCGTGGAACAGCGACGTCGGGACGTCCTGCTCCTCGAAGACGTCGCAGAACGTCCAGTAGGAGAAGGAGTCGACGAGGTCGCCGCCGCCCGCGAGCACGGGTGCGAGGTAGGCCGCGTTGTAGGCGGTGTCGTGGATCGGGTTGTCCGGGCGGTAGCTCGTGTTGAACTCCGTGATGTGCACCGGCAGTCCCGCCAGACCCGTGCCCGCGAGCTCGCGCCGCGGCGCGTCGAACTGGTCGAGCAGAGCCTGCGGGGTCAGGAGCGTCTGGTACACCCCGAACGGGATGTGCTGCGCGGGACCCGTCGAGTAGGCGTGCCGGCTGACGAAGTCGATCGGGACGTCCCGGCTCGCGACGAACTCCGCGAACGGAGCGAACCACTCGTCGGCACCGGGGGAGATCGCCGGACCGCCCACCTGCAGCGACGCGTCGACGTCCTTGACCGCACGCGCCGTCTCCTCGTACAGCCGGAAGTACTCGGCCTGGTCGGCGCCCTGCCAGAAGTCGACGAGGTTCGGTTCGTTCCACACCTCGACCGGCCAGGACGCCACCTCGGCGAGCCCGTACCGCTCGATCGAGTGCCGCAGGAACGCCTGCACGAGGTCGGTCCACTCGCGGTAGTCGCGCGGCGGCGTGACGTTGCCCTTCCACCAGAAGACGGTCTGGTCGCCGGACGCCAGCGCGCTCGGCATGAAGCCGAGCTCGACGAACGGCTTGATCCCCAGGCCGAGGAACGCGTCGTGCACCTGGTCGACGTAGGAGAAGGCGTACCGCGTGACACCCTGCGACTCGCGGAGCACGCCCATGTCGTCGCTGAGCAGGCCGTGCCCGCGGATGTGCCGGAACCCGATCGCGCGCTGCGTCAGCGCGAGGGAGTCGCGGTAGTCCGAGCGCAGCGCGAGGTTCAGGCGGCCGGTGCCCACACAGGCGCGCCACGCCTCGGGCAGCGGACCGATCGGCTGGGCGGGGACGACGACGCGGCTCATGTTTCTCCAGACGTGGGGACGGACGGTCGGGCGGGTCGGACGGCTCAGGGGCGCAGCACGAGCACCTGGGCGGGCGCCAGGGTGAGCAGATCGCCGCGGCGCACGACGAGCCCGGTGAGTGCGTCCGTGCCCGCGACCTGCGAGCTCACCGTGGCAGGGGTCGTGCCGTGGTTCAGCACGAACTGGATCCGCTCGCCGGTCGGGCTCACACGCTCGGTGATCTCGAGGCCCTCGACGTCGGCATGGGGGCCGAGCAGCCCGTGCTGCTCGAGCACCGAGGTCATGATGCTCGCCACGGCGGCGTCGTCGAGCGAGGTGGCGACGTACCAGGCATCGCCCGAGCCGCGCACGGCTCGCGTGACGGCCGCGGTCCCCGCGTAGAAGTCGGCGGTGTACCGCCCGACCACGGACGCGTCGTCGGGCACGAGCACCTCGAAGACGTGGCGCCCGTCGTGCAGGGTCGTCCGGCCGTCGAGCACGAGCTCGACGGGGTTCGCGACCTCGGGTGGCTGCGCGTCGGTCTCCTCGACCCGCAGCCCGAGCAGGCCGTCGAGCACGCCGTGGCCGAGGAACGCGTTGTCGTCCTCGTCGACCCGCCCGGACAGGAAGCTCGTGACGAGCGAGCCGCCGCGGCGCACGAACGCGTCGAGCCGAGCAGCGAGGTCGCCCTTGACCATGTGGAGCGCGGGTGCGATCACGACGTCGTACGCGTCGAGACGCGTGGTCACCGGGACGACGTCGACGGGCGCGTTCGCCGCCCACACCGCCCGGTAGTACGTGCTGAGCACGTCGACGTAGCGCACGTTGCGGTTCGGCCCGTCGGACAGCTCGAGCGCCCACCAGGAGTCCCAGTCGAGCAGCAGCGCCACACGCGCGGGTGTGCGCGCACCGATCGTCGCGTCGCCGAGCCGGGCCAGGTCCGCGCCGAGGGAGGCGACCTCCCGGAAGGCGCGCGTGTCGGTGCGACCCGAGTGGTCCAGCACGGCGCCGTGGTACTTCTCGCAGGCGCCGCGCGACTGGCGCATCTGGAAGTAGAGCGTCGCGTCCGCGCCGTGGGCGACGGACTGCCACGTCCGCAGGGCGAGGACACCCGGGCGCTGGACGGGGTTCACGTCGCGGCTCGCGGTCACGGACGGCGTCTGCTCCATCACCCAGAACGGCTCGCCGGCGCGCAGGCCGCGCATCGCGTCGTGGGTGAGCGCCATGCGGGCGGCCGTGCGGAGCGGGGTGTCGTGCGGCGGGTAGTTGTCCCACGAGACCAGGTCGAGGTGCTGCGCCCAGCGGTGGTAGTCGACGGGCTGGTAGAGGCCCATGAAGTTCGTGGTGACGGGCGTGTCTGCGACGTGCTCCCGGATGGCCGCCTTCTCCGCCACGAACCCACCGAGCAGCGCGTCCGACATGAAACGACGGTAGTCGAGCGTGATGCCCTGGAACGCGGTGTGGTCCGGCCCGCGCCAGTGCTCGGACAGCGCGGTGGGCGGCACGATCTGGTCGAACGACGTGAAGACGTGCGACCAGAACAGCGTGGTCCAGGCGTCGTTCAGCCGCTCGAGCGTGGTGTACCGGGCGCGCAGCCACTCCCGGAATGCCTCCGCGCACGCGTCGCAGTAGCAGGCGCCCCCGTACTCGTTGCCCACGTGCCACGCCACGATCGCCGGGTTGTCGCTGTACCGGGCGGCCAGCCTGCCGGCCAGCTCGACCGAGAGCCGGCGGAAGTCGGGCGACGACGGGCAGTGGTTGTGCCGCTGGCCGTAGAGGTGCCGGCGACCCTCGAAGTCGACCCGGCACGCGCCGGGGTAGCCCTGGGCCAGCCAGGGCGGCATCGCCCCGGACGGCGTCGCCATCACGATCCGGCGGCCCTCCGCGGTCGCCCGCCCGACGATGGCGTCGAGCAGCGCGAAGTCGTACGTGCCCTCCGCCGGCTGCAGGTGTGCCCAGGCGAAGACGCCGAGCGTCAGCGTCGTCACGCCCGCCTCGTCGAACGCCGCGTAGTCGGCGTCCCAGATCTCGCGCGGCCACTGCTCAGGGTTGTAGTCGCCGCCGTAGTGGATCGTCATGCTTCTTCTCGCATCGTGTCGTCCGGTCGTTGGTGCAGTCGAGCCGGTGTGGCCGGCCCCGCGCCCGGGGGGACGCGGGGCCGGCCGTTGGTGCGCCGAGGTCAGGACCTCACTTCGCGCCGGTCAGGGTGTCGTTGAACGTCTGGACGTACTGGTCGACGTTCAGACCCTTGAGCTCGGTCATCCAGCTGCCCCACTCCGACATCGGGCGCTTGCCCGAGATGAAGGCCGCGGTGTTCTGCGTGACCGAGTCGTTCAGCGCCGTCTGCCAGAGCGTGATCTGCTCCTGCTGGTCGGCCGACAAGGGCGCGGCCGGCGGGAGCGGGAGCTCCTTCTTCGAGGACATCGCCTGGACGAACGCGTTCGACTCGTCCGAGTTCATGCCCTTGATGACGTCGTCCGCCGAACCGTTCGCCAGCATGAAGACGCCGTTGCTGAAGCCGAAGTCGGCGTTGAGCTTCTTCGTGCCGGTCGGGTTGACACCGTTCCAGTCGACGTCGGCCGCGAGGGTGCGGGTGCCGCTGGCGTCCTTGTCGAACGTCGTGCCCGCGACGCCCCACTTGGCGAACTCGAGGCCCTCGTCGGAGAAGTACAGCCAGTCGGCGAACTGCAGCGTCGCGAGGAAGTTCGGCTGCGACGCCGCCTTCGCCGAGATCATGAAGCCGGACGCGACGCGACCGCCCGCGGCGACGTTGTCACCGCCGGGACCCGACGGCACACGGATGAGGTGCACCGTGGCGTCGGTGTTCCCGGCCTGCGTGAACGCCGTGCGGTAGGAGGTGACCTCCTGGGTGTTGCCGGCGATCGACAGCGACTGGCCCGTGCCGAACTTCTGCTTGGCCTGGTCGTCGGACTGGGTCACCGACTCCGGGTCCAGCAGACCCTTCGAGACGAGGTCGGCGAAGTACTGGACGAGCTGCTTGTAGCCCGGGGTCGTCGGCGCGTACTCGAACTTCTTGCCGGCCGTGTCGTACCAGAGGCCGTTGCCGAAGCCCCAGCCGGCGACCGTGTTGAAGTTCGGGGCCGCCGTCTGCAGCGTCGCGCCGAGCGGGACGTTGTTCTGCGTCGACCAGCGGTCCGACATCGGCCAGACGCCCGGGTTCTTGTCCTTGAGGATCTGCAGGTCCTTCTCCAGGTCCGCATACGACTTCGGGTCGGTGGTGATGCCCGACTTCGCCCACACGTCCTGACGGATCGCGATCGAGTACTGCGGCTGAGGCGACTGGTAGAGGCCCGGCAGCATGTAGTACTTGCCGTCGCTCTGCTTGAGGTTGTCGATGTAGTCCGTCAGGCCCCAGTCCTTGACCTTCTGCTCGAAGTTCGGCATGTACTGCACGTAGTCGCTGATGGGCAGCAGCGCGCCTCCCGACACGAACTGCGTCTCCTGGCCGGGGTACGTCACCGGGATGAGCTCCGGTGCGTCGCCCGCGGAGATGATGAGCGACTTCTTGGCGTCCCAGTCGGACAGCGGGGCGCTGGTGATGTCGAACGAGATGTTCTGGTTGGACGTCAGCTGCTGGAAGATCAGCCAGTCCTTCTTGAGCGGGTAGTTGGGGTGGTCGCGGTACAGGAGGCTGACCGTCGTCGGCGTGGTCGCCTTGAACGTCTCGCCGGCCTTGAAGTCCTTCATCGCGCCGACCTGCTGCGCGTCGGGGATGGTGACGCCCGTGCCGGTCGACGACGGGCTGCTGCTGGCGGCCCCGTCGTCACCGGACGAGCACGCGGCGGTCAGTGTCAGCGCCAGGACGGCGACTGTCGCGACCGCCCCCACCCGCTTCTTGTTCGAACTCATGATTCTCCTTCCGAAAGGGGACAACGTCGTCTTGCTCTGGATGGGAAAAGGGCATGCGGAATGCACCGGAGTGCTCCCCGGACCGCCGTTATTGCTTGACCGCGCCGAGCATCACGCCCGACACGAAGTACCTCTGGATGAACGGATAGAGGCAGACGATGGGCAGGATCGTGAGCAGCATCGTCACGGCCTGCACGTTGGCGGCGACCTGCGTGATGGCGTCGCCGGCGCCCTCGACCTGGGATGCGCCGGCGATGAGGTTGCGCAGGTAGACCGTCACCGGGTAGCGCTGGGGGTCGTCCATGTAGAGGTACGCGGTGAACCAGGAGTTCCAGAACGCGACCGCGTAGAAGAGCACCATCGTGGCGATGACGGCCTTCGACAGCGGCAGGACGATGCGGAAGAACATCCCGTACGTGCTCACGCCGTCGATCGACGCCGCCTCCTCGAGCTCCGAGGGGAGGTTCTCGAAGAACGACTTCATGACCAGCAGGTTGAACACGCTGATCGCGTTCGGGATCACGATCGCCCAGATCGAGTTCCGCATGTGCAGGTGGCTGATCAGGACGTAGTTCGGGATCAGGCCACCGTTGAAGAACATCGTCAGCACCGCGATGCCGACGAAGAACGTGCGCCCCTTGAGCCGTGGCTTGGACAGCGCGTACGCGTACGTCGTCGTCAGCGTCAGTGCGATGAGCGTGGCGACCGTCGTGTACACCACCGTGTTGCGGTAGTTCAGCCAGAACATCGGGTCGCCCAGCACGACGTGGAACGTCGTGAGGTTGAAGCCGCGCGGGACGACGTTCACCTGGCCGGTGGTGATGTAGCCCTCGCTGCTGAACGCCTGGGCGACGATGTTGACGAACGGGTAGATCACGACCGCGCTGAGCAGGATCAACAGGACGGCGTTGACCACCAGGAACACCCGACGGCTTCGGCCGTCGCGCAGACCGCGCGGCTTGGTCGTCGCCGGCAGCCGGGTCGTCCTCGAGACGAGGTCCGCCTCGATGATGTCGGGTCCGTGCACGTCCGGCTCGTCGGCCGGGCGCTCCTTGGACAGGTTCGTCACCACAGGCTCGCCCCCACAACCTTCTTCGAGATCTGGTTCGCGGTCAGGATCATGGCGAGCCCGATGATCGCCTCGAAGAGGCCGATGGCCGTCGCGTACGAGACGCTGTTCGAGACGATGCCGACGCGGTAGAGGTACGTCGAGATGACGTCCGCGGTCGAGTAGATGAGGGGGTTGTAGAGAAGCAGGATCTTCTCGAACCCGACCGCCATGAACGTGCCGATGTTGAGGATGAGCAGCACGACCATCGTCGGCCGGATGCCCGGGAGCGTGATGTGCCACGTCTGCCGCCAGCGGCCGGCGCCGTCGATGCGAGCGGCCTCGTAGAGCTGCTCGTCCACCGTGGTCAGGGCCGCGAGGTAGAGGATCGTGCCCCAGCCGACCGTCTGCCACACCTCGGAGGACAGGTAGATCGGCCGGAACCACTCGGGCTGCTGCATGAAGGTGATGTGCGTGCCGCCGAGGTGCGTGATGATCTGGTTGATCGTCCCGTTCACGGAGGTGAGCTGGAAGATGACGCCGGCGACGATGACGATCGACATGAAGTGCGGCAGGTAGGTGACCGTCTGCACCACGCGCTTGAACTTGGTCGAGCGCACCTCGTTGAGCATGAGAGCGAGCACGATCGGCAGCGGGAACACCACGATCAGCGTCAGCACGCCGAGGATCACGGTGTTGGTGAACACGTGCCAGAACTGCTGGTCGTGGATGAACTGCTTCACGTAGTGCAGGCCGACCCACTCGTCGCCGAACATGCTTCCGCCCGGGTGGTACCGCCGGAACGCGACGACGTTCCCGAGGATCGGGATGTACCGGAAGATCAGCAGGAAGATCAGCGGCAGCACCAGGAACGAGTAGAGCCGCCAGTCACGGCGCAGCTCCTGGCGCCACGTGCGCCTGGGCGAGCCGGCCCGTGCGGGGCGCTTCACCTTGGGTGGCGGAGCTGTCGTGACCTCGGTTGCGGTCATGCGGTTGATCACCTCTCTCACGTCGTCGTGAGTCGTGGACCGGAGACGGTCCCCGCGCCTGGACGCGGACCACAGATCGGGTGTTCGAGCCCGTCCGCACATCCGGAGGAATGGGATGGCGAACGGTTGCCACGTATGTTGCCATAGGACCTCGCGAATGTGCACGCTCGCTATGCAAATCGTTATCGAAACTTTCGAGGTCCGCTTGGTGTGCGTGATCACCAGTCCTGCTCAGCCCCCGTCTCACCCTCCAGGAGCATCGCCGTGGCCTTGTTCGACCTCCCGCTGGACCAGCTCGAGCGCTACACGCCCGACGTGCCGGAACCCGCGGACCTCGACGCGTTCTGGGCGGACACCCTGGCCGCGGCTCGCCTGCACGCCCCCGTCGTCGCGCTCGAGCGCGTCCCGACCGGCCTCGCGCTCGTCGACACGTGGGACCTCACGTTCTCGGGCTTCGACGGCCACCCGGTACGGGCCTGGTACAGCCGGCCCCGGGGGACGGCCGGGGGCGATCTCCCGGTCGTCGTCGAGCTCGTCGGCTACGGCCGCGGGCGCGGCCTCCCGCACGAGCGGCTCCTGTGGTCCGCCGCGGGCTACGCGCACCTCCTCGTCGACTCCCGCGGCCAGGGCAGCCAGTACGGCAACGGTGGCGACACCCCCGACCCCGTGCCGAGCCCGCCGGCGGTCCCCGGGTTCGTGACCCGTGGCATCGGCGACCCGGCGACGTACTACTACCGCCGGCTCATCACCGACGCGGCGCGCGCCGTCGACGCCGTGCGCGCGCTCGACGGTGTCGACGCGGCGGGCATCGTCACCACCGGGAACAGTCAGGGCGGCGGCATGGCGCTCGCCGTGGCGGGCCTCGTGCCCGACCTGGCCGCGACGATGCCGCACGTGCCGTTCCTGTGCCACGTGCAGCGCGCGCTCGGCCTCACGGACGCCGACCCGTACGGCGAGATCGTCCGGTACCTCGCGGTGCAGCGGGGGGCCGTCGCCGACGTGCTGCGCACGCTGTCGTACGTGGACGGGGTGGGGTTCGCCCGGCGGGCGCGGGCGAAGGCGCTGTTCGGTGTCGGGCTGCGCGACACGGTGTGCCCGCCGTCGACCGTGTTCGCCGCCTACAACGCCTACGCGGGGGACCGGTCGATCGAGGTGTACCCGTTCAACCACCACGAGGGCGGTGACGCCTTCCACACCCGGCGTCAGGTCGAGTGGCTCGCGGACGCGGTGCCGACGCCGCTGGCCGCGCGCGCCTGACCGGCACGGACGGGTCAGCGGTCGACGCGGGCGCCCCCGCCCGAGGCGAGCTTGAGCACCTCGGAGCGCGTCGCCATCGACGTGTCGCCGGGGGTCGTCATCGCCAGCGCGCCGTGCGCCGCGCCGTACTCCACGGCGGTCGCGAGGTCGTCACCCGCGAGGAGGCCGTAGGCGAGGCCCGACGCGAACGAGTCGCCGCCGCCCACACGGTCGAGGATCTCGAGGCCCGGGCGGTGCGACGCACGGACCAGACCCGTGCCGGGCGACCAGGCGATCGCGCCCCAGTCGTTGACCGTCGCCGTGCGCACCGTGCGCAGCGTCGTCGCGACGACTCGAAGGTTCGGGTACGCGGCGGCGACGGAGTCGATCATCCGCGCGAACGCGCCGACGTCGAGGTCCGTGAGGGACTCGTCGACGCCCTCGACCGCGAAGCCGAGCGCGGCGGTGAAATCCTCCTCGTTCCCGATCATCACGTCGACGTGCGGCGCGATCGACCGGTTGACCTCCTGCGCCCGCCCCTGCCCGCCCACCGACCTCCACAGGCTCGGGCGATAGTTGAGGTCGTACGACACGACGGTGCCGTGCCGGCGAGCTGCCTGGACGGCGGCGAGCGTGGTCGCGGCGGCGGTCTCGGAGAGCGCGGCGTAGATACCGCCGGTGTGGAACCAGCGCACGCCCAGGTCGCCGAACAGGTGGTCCCAGTCGACGCCCGTGAGCTGGGACGCGGCCGTGTGCCCGCGGTCGGACACCCCCAGCGCACCGCGCACGCCGAAGCCGCGCTCCGTGAAGTTGAGCCCGTTGCGCGTCGCGTGCCCGACACCGTCGTAGGGGAGCCAGCGCACGTGCGACGCGTCGACCCCGCCCGCCAGGACCAGCCCTTCGATCAGGTGGCCGACCTCGTTGTCCGCGAGGGCCGTGACGACTGCCGTGCGCAGCCCGAACGTGCGGGCCAGGCCGCGGGCGACGTTGTACTCGCCGCCGCCCTCCCACGCCGTGAACGAGCGCGCCGTGCGGATCCGGCCCTCGCCCGGATCGAGGCGCAGCATGACCTCGCCGAGGCTCACCGCGTCGTAGCGGCACTCGTCGGCGGGTCGTAGCTCGAGGGTCGTCGTCATGTCGTCTCCTGCGATCGGTGTGGCCGAGGGTATGTCGACGAACGCCGGGAGCGGATCGTCAGGCGGGTTGGCCCGCACGCGGGCGGACGGCGTCGGCGGCCGCGACCGCGGCACGCGCCAGCCGCTCGATCGCCGCCGTGTCGCGCGCGCGGACCCGGTCTCGCGGCACCATCCACGAGCCGCCGACCGCTGCGACGGCCGGCAGGGTGAGGTAGTCGGCCAGGTTGCCCGCCGCGATGCCGCCGGTCGGCACGAAGTGCACGCCCGCGAAGACCGTCGCGAGGGTGGCGAGGGCAGGCGCGCCGCCCGACGTCGCGGCGGGGAAGAACTTCACGAGGTCGAGCCCGAGCTCGAGCGTCGCCATGACCTCGGTGGCGGTCACCGCGCCGGGGATCGCGGGCACGCCGTGCTCGAGGCAGCGCTCGACCACCGCACGGCTCGTGCCCGGTGACACGACGAACCGGGCGCCGGCCGCGACCGCGGCGTCGACCTGCGCGGGCGTCAGCACGGTGCCGGCGCCGACCAGGACGTCGCCCCGGTCGGCCAGCGCGGCGATCGCATCGCGTGCAGCCGCCGTGCGGAACGTGACCTCGGCGACCGGCAGGCCGCCGGCGACGAGTCCCGCGCCGAGCGCGGGGACGTCGGACGCGTCGTCGAGCACGACGACGGGGACCAGGCGGTAGTGCTCGAGCGCGACGAGCGCGGCGTGCCGGGTGCTCACACCGCACCGCCCCGCGCGGCCACCGGCTGCAGGGCTCCCGACGTGACCGGAAGCCCGATGCCGTCGGCCCCGGCGCGCGGCGCGTACGCCTGACGGGGCAACCGGTAGGCCAGGTCGATGCCCGAGTCGATCGCCTCGTCGAGGTCGAGGCGATGCTCGGCGACGAGCCGCGCGAGGAAGCCCGCGTCGATCCGCCGCGCCAGGTCGTGCCGCGCGGGGATCGAGCAGAAGGCCCGCGTGTCGTCGACGAAGCCGGCCGTGTTGGCGAAGCCCGCGGTGTCCGTGACGGCCTCGCGGAAACGGCGCAGTCCGTCGGGCGAGTCGAGGAACCACCACGGTGCACCGAGGCGCAACGCCGGGTAGACGCCGGCCAGCGGCGCGAGCTCGCGGCTGTAGGTGTCCTCGTCGACCGTGAACGCGATCATCCGGAAGCCCGGGTGGTGGCCGAACGCCTCCAGGACCGGACGCAGCGCGCGGGCGAACTCGGTGGCGACCGGGATGTCGTAACCGACGTCCGTGCCGAGCCTGACCGCGGCCAGGCGGTCGTGGTCGCGCAGCACGCCCGGGTGCAGCTGCATGACGAGGCCGTCCTCGCTGGCCATGCGGGCCATCTGGAACAGCATGTGACCCTCGAACAGGGCCGCCTCGGCGGCGTCGACCGTGCCGCGCAGCGCGCGCGTCACGATCCGCTCGGCCTCGGCGTCGCCGATCGGCTGCAGGCGCACGTCGAGCGTCCCGTGGTCGCTCGCCCGGGCGCCGTTCGCCACGAAGAACGTGCGCCGGCGCTCGAGCGCCTCGACGAGGTCGCGGTAGCCGTGGATCGCCAGGCCGGCGCGCTCCTCGAGCACGGCGACCGAGGTGGTCCAGCCGGGGCGGTCGACGCGCAGCAGGGCGTCCGGGCGGAACGTCGGAACGACTTGCGCGCCGTACCCGCGCGCCGCGAGCTCGGCGTGGGCGGTCAGATCGGCGGTCGCCTCGTCAGTCGTCGCCAACGTCTCGATGCCGAAGCGTTCGAAGAGAGCGAGCGGTCGGTGGTCCGCGTCGGCGAGGCGCATGGCGAGGTGCTCGTAGATCTCGTCGGCGGTCTGCGCGGACGGTCGGACATCGACGTCGAAGACGTCGGCGAGGACATGCTCGAGCCAGTACCTGGTCGGGGTGCCGCGGAACAGGTGCCAGTGCGCCGCGAACGTCCGCCAGATCGCGCGCGGGTCGCGCTCGGCGTCGGGTCCCACGCCGAGCGCCGCGTGCGGGACGCCCTGCGAGACGAGCATGCGGACGAGGTAGTGGTCCGGGACGACGAGCAGGCTCGCTGGGTCCTCGAACGGCTCGTCGCGCGCGAGCAGACCTGCGTCCACGTGGCCGTGCATGGACACGATCGGCAGGTCGCGGGTCGCTGCGAGGATCTCGCGGGCGAGGGTGCGCGTGGCCGGGTCCGCCGGCAGGGCGCGGTCGGGGTGAAGCCTCAGGGCGGGGGGTGTCACTGCTGTCCTTCCAGGTGCGCGGTCGGAGTCGTCGTCGACCGGTCCGCCGCACGCGAGTCGTCTGCGGCATTCAAACACCTGGGAGGCGGAGGTGGCAACCGCTTGCCTAGATTTGCCACGATGGACCGGGCCGTGCTGAGATCTCGAGCGTGAGAAGCCGACGTGAGGGCCCGGACGTGACGGCCGGAGCACCCCTGCGCCTGTCTGCCGCGACGGCGCGCAGGCTCGCCGGGCAGGTCGAGCCCGCACCGTTCGACCCCCGCGAGCTGACCACCGGGATCGTCCACCTCGGCATCGGCGCGTTCCACCGCGCCCACCAGGCCGTCTACACGCAGGACGCGATGGCCGCGACGGGGGACAGCGGGTGGGGGGTCCTCGGCGCGACCCAGCGCTCGCGCGGTGTCGTGGACCAGCTCGTGCCGCAGCAGGGCCTGTACGGGGTGCTCACCAAGGACGCCGCCGCGTCGTCGCTGCGCCTGGTCGGCGTGCACACCGGCGTCGCCTTCCCACGCGACGAGACTCCACGGGTCGTCGCGGCGATCGCAGCACCCTCGACGCACGTCGTCACGCTCACCGTCACCGAGAAGGGCTACCGCCTCGCTCCCGGGGGCGGTCCGGACCTGACGGATCCCGACCTCGCGGCCGATCTCGCGACGCTCGGGTCGGGTGACGACGCGCCCGCGCGCACGCCTCTCGGCCTGCTGTTCCTCGGGCTCGCCGCGCGACACCGGGGCGACGCGGGCCCGCTCAGCGTCGTCAGCTGCGACAACCTCGCGAGCAACGGCCACGTCCTCGCCGCGCTCGTCGCACGCACCCTCGACGCGGGCGGCCGCAGCGATCTCGCGTCGTGGGTCGCCACCTCGGTCACGTTCCCGGCGACGATGGTCGATCGGATCGTGCCGGCGACCACGCCCGAGCACCGGGCCGAGGCCCTTGCCCTGCTCGGACTCCGCGACGAGGGCCTCGTCGTCGCCGAGCCGTTCGGGCAGTGGGTGCTCGAGGACGCGTTCGCCGGGCCACGACCTGTGTGGGAGCGCGCGGGGGCGACCTTCACCGGCGACGTCGAGCCGTTCGAGCGCGCCAAGCTGCGGATCCTCAACGCCGTGCACTCGACCCTCGCCTACCGCGGTGCGCTGCGGGGGCTGACGACGATCGCCGACGCCGTGGCAGATCCCGACCTTCTCGCGGCGTCGCGTGCGCTCGTCGACCAGGACGTGCTGCCGACGCTGGAGGCGGTTCCCGGGGTCGACCTCGCGCAGTACCGCGACTCGGTGCTCGCCCGGATGGCGAACCCGGCGACGGGACACACCACCGTGCAGGTCGCGTCCGACGGGTCGGTCAAGCTGCCGCAGCGCCTCCTCGGCACGGTCCGCGACCGGCTCGCGGTGGGGGCGGTGCCGCACGCCGCGAGCGCGACGATCGCCGCGTGGATCGCGTACGTGCGCTCCGTCACGGCAGGGTCGCTCGTCCTCGACGGTCGGGTGGTGACGCTCGACGACCCGCGGGCGGACGTGCTCGCCGCCGCGGCCGCGGGGCCGGTGGACGGGCTCGCAGACCGCTTCCTCCGGCTCTCGGACGTGTTCGGCGACCTCGGCGGCTCGCGCGAGCTGCGCGATGCGGTCGCCGCGGGCCTGCGTGATCTCGGCGTGCGCTGATCGGTGACCGTCGGCTCGCCCGCGGTCGACGACACGGTGGGGGCCCGGGATCGATTCGCTAGGGTCGACCGATGGCCCTGATCCACCGCGCCACCATTCGTCCGACGAAGGCGGAGCTCCTCGACGAGTGGGTGCCCACCCAGCCCTGGGGAGAGCCGGGGCTCGAGATCGTCGGTGCGTTCCGCTTCGACGATCCGGACGGCGAGGTCGGTATCGAGACGCACGTCGTGGTCACGGCCGGCGGTCACCTGCTGCAGATCCCGCTGACCTATCGCGGTGCGCCGCTGGTCGGTGCGGACCCGTTCCTGGTCTGCACCATGGAGCACTCGGTGCTCGGTCGACGCTGGATCTACGACGCGACCGGGGATCCCGTCTACGCCCAGGTGCTCGCCTCGGTGCTGTCGGGGCGCGCCGCGCAAGCGGACGAGTACGTCGAGGGCGTCGACGCCCCGCGCGAACCGAGCGTCCGGGTCACCAGCGGCGGCACCAGCGGGCGCGACCTCCGCCCGGACGACACCGACGTGAGCGCGGCGTGGGACGCCTCGACGACCGTCGTCGAGGCGGGAGGACTTCGCATCGTCCTGTGCCGTCGTCTCGCCGTGCAGGGAGCTGCGGCCGCCCACGAGCTCACCCTCACGGGTACGTGGTCCGGCGGTTCGGAGCCGTTCCTGCTCGCCTACGTGGCCTGACTCGGCCGTTCGGCCGTTCGGCCGTTCGGCCGTTCGGCCGACCGCAACGTGGGTCCGCGCGAGGCCGGCAAGTTCCGACCTGGACCAAAGCGGCGCCGCTGGGAGGATGATCGCTGGTGCACGTCGCGGGTCCCTGTCGCCTCGGGGTCTGCTGGGGTCACCGGGTGGGGGCTTGAATGCGTCGCGGGCGAGTCGGATGGAGCCATCGGCGTGCCACCGCCGTTCTCGCGGCTGTCCTGCTGGTCGTGGGCGTCGCGGCCGTCGGACCCGTGGAGCCGGCGTCCGCGGCGGTCCCTCTGTCGCTCGACTCATTGGTGACGACTCACGGCGGGTCGGCCACGAGCGTCACGTCGCCGGCCTTCACGACCACCCAGGGGGGCGAGCTCCTGGTCGCCTTCCTCACGGCGGACGGTCCCAGCGTGGCCGGCACGCAGACTTTCAGCAGCGTCGCCGGAGGGGGTGTCATCTGGCGCCTGCGGCAGCGGTCGAACGCTCGGGCCGGTACCTCCGAGATCTGGACCGCCGTCGCTCCGACCGCGCTGACGGGCGCGACCGTCCAGGCGACTCATGCGGGCAGCTGGGTCGGCTCGATCACCGTCGCGTCCTTCGTCGGCGCGGACCTGACGACGGACGGTGCTGTCGGCACGGCAAACGCGGCGACGGGCGCCCCGGGCGGCTCCGTCACCACGACTCGAGCGGGCTCGTGGGTGTGGGGTGTCGGCAACGACTGGGACCGCGCGACCGCTCGCACCGTGGCCACCGGCCAGACCAAGGTCGACGAGTACCTGACCTCGGTCGGCGACACGTTCTGGGTGCAGCGCCAGACGGCGACGACCGCGAATGCCGGCACGGTCGTCCCCATCAGCGACACGGCTCCGACGAACGATCGGTGGAACCTCGCCCTGATCGAGATCACCAGCGCCTCTCCGGACTCGACGCCACCGACCGTTCCCGCCAACCTGGTCGCCCAGGCCGTCGGACCGAACCAGGTGAACCTGGCGTGGTCGGCGAGCACGGACAACACCGCGGTGCAGGGCTACCGCGTCTTGCGGGGCGGTACCTCGATCACGACCACGACGAGCACGTCGTTCACCGATACCGCCGTGAGCCCGGCGACCAGCTACACCTACACCGTGCAGGCGTACGACGCGGCCGGGAACTCGTCGGCCGGATCCACCGGCGCGACGGTCACCACGCCGGCGCTCGACACCGTGCCGCCGACCATCTCCGGCGTGACGGCGACGTCGATCACCCAGACCTCGGCGACCGTGACCTGGGCGACGGATGAGGCCTCGAGCTCCCAGGTCGACTACGGGCCGAGTGCCGGCTACGGCACGAGCACCACGCTCGACACCAACCGGGTCACTGCCCACTCGCAGGCCATCGGCGGCCTGTCTGCTGCGACGACCTACCACTACCGGGTCCGCTCGACCGACGCCGCCGGCAACCTCGCGCTCTCGACGGACCGGACCCTCACGACGCTCTCGCCGGTCGCGGACACGACGTCCCCGACGGCGTCGGTGACCAGCCCCACCAACGCGTCCTCGGTGGCGGGCACGATCGCGCTGGCGGCAACCGCCAACGACGATGTCGGCGTCGCGGGCGTGCAGTTCACGGTGGACGGCACGCCTCTCGGAACCGAGGACACAACTGCTCCCTACGGGGTCAGCTGGGACACCACCGCGGCCGCGGACGGGGTGCACACCGTGACCGCCGTGGCCCGGGACGCGGCCGGCAACACGGGGACGTCGGCCGTGGTCACCGTCACGGTCGCCAACGCCACGAACACCCCGGCGGTCATCGGTCAGTGGGCGCCGAGCATCCCGTGGCCCGAGGTCTCCATCCACGCCGCGCTCACCCCGACCGGCAAGATCCTGACCTTCCAGGGCGACTTCACCCAGGCCGGCCAGCAGTACGTCTTCGACCCGGTCAGCGGTTCCATCAACCAGGTGCCCAACGCGGCCGCGGACCTGTTCTGCGCGGGCCAGGCCGTCACTGCGGACGGACGCATCCTCGTGATCGGCGGGACGGCGACGAGCGGCGGCCTCGGCATCCGCAACGTCACGGCCTTCGACTCGTCCACGGAGACGTGGCAGAACCTGGCGCCGATGCAGCTCGCGCGCTGGTACGCGACCGGCACGACCATGGGCGACGGACGCGTGCTCGTGACCTCGGGCTACGACAAGGCGGACGGGGACCTGGTCGTGACCCCTGAGGTCTACGACGTGCCGGGAAACAGCTGGTCCACCCTGCCTGCCGCCACCCAGTCACAGCCCGTCTACCCGTTCCAGTACCAGCTGCCGGATGGGCGGATCCTGTGGGGCGGCGCATCCGAGACCCCGTCGGTCACCAAGGTCCTGAACGTGGCGACGCAGACCTGGACGACGATCGACAGCCGCGTCATCGACGGATCGAGCATCGTCAACTACGCCCCCAACAAGTTCATGAAGGCCGGCTCGGCGGCGGACAGCGGCAACTCAGGTCCTTCCAGCCGCACCGCGTTCACCCTCGACATGAGCCAGCCCAACCCGACGTGGCAACCAACGAGCAGCATGGCGTTCGCGCGCAGCTTCGTGAACCTCACCGCGTTGCCCGACGGCACGGTGCTGGCCACCGGCGGCGACACCGAGAAGTCCGGCCACGACGACGCCAACGGGGTGCTCCAGGCCGAACGGTGGAACCCCGCGACCGGGACCTGGACGACGCTGGCGGCGATGTCCGAGGCCCGGCTCTACCACTCGGTGGCAGTGCTGCTGCCCGACGGGCGGGTCTTCGTGTCCGGGGGCGGGGGCGATGCCGGAGTTCCTGACCACAAGTCGGCGCAGATCTACTCCCCGTCCTACCTCTTCAAGGGCCCCCGACCGACCATCACCTCCGCACCGGGCACCGTCCAGTACGGCCAGGCCACCTTCGTCGCGACGCCCGACGCCGCCGGCATCACGTCGGTGTCGCTCATCCGCACGGGCTCGGTCACCCACTCGTTCGACCAGAACTCGCGGGCCCTCTCGCTCCCGTTCACCCAGGCGGCCGGTGGCCTGAACGTGCAGATGCCGGTCGACGGGAACACCGCGCCTCCCGGCTACTACATGCTGTCGATCGTCAACGGCGCGGGCGTCCCGTCGGTGTCGGCCATGATCCGCTTTCCTGCGCCGTACGAGGACACGTTCGCACCGTCCGCGCCGACGAACCTCTCTGGCACCGGCGCCGTCGGGAAGGCCACCCTCAGCTGGACGGCGAGCACCGACAACGTAGGCGTGACCGGCTACGACGTGTATCGGTCGACCACGTCCGGCTTCACGCCCAGCCCCGGCACCAAGGTCGGTGCGACCACCACGCCGTCGTACACCGGCACCGGGGTCGTGGCCGGCACCTACTTCTACAAGGTCCGGGCGAACGACGGCGTCGGCAACGCCGGCGCGCCGTCGAACGAAGCCACGATCACCGTGCTCGCCGACACCACGGCGCCCAGCGCCCCGACCAACCTCCTCAGCACTGCGATGTCGAGCACCCAGGTCACCCTCGGGTGGACCGCGTCCTCGGACGACGTCGGCGTCACGCGCTACAACGTCCTGCGCAACGGCGCGCCGGTGGGCACCTCGCCGGGGACGGGCTACGTCGACACCACCGTGCAGCCGACGACGGCCTACAGCTACACCGTGACGGCCCAGGACGCGGCCGGTAACGTCAGCGCGCCCTCGAGCACCAGCACCGTCACGACCCCGAGCCAGACGACGGCGATCGGCATCGACAAGACCGTCAGCCTGCACCAGAGCTCGGCGGCGACCTCGATCGCCGTCGGCGGGCTGACGACCACGGGGTCGAACGAGCTCATCGTGGCCTTCGTCAGCTCGGACGGCCCGTCGCCGGGAGCCGTGAGCTTCTCAGCGGTCACGGGCGGCGGCCTCACCTGGCGGCTGCGACAACGCGCCAACACGCAGGCCGGCACCTCCGAGGTCTGGGTGGCGGCCGCGGGCGGACCGTTGTCGAACGCCACGATCACGGCTACCCGGTCGGGCGGGTCGCAGGTCGGCTCGATCACGGTGGTCGGCTTCACCAACGCGAGCGTCGCCGACGGCGCGGTCGCCGGTGCCGGCGCGAGCACGGGGTCGCCGACGGCCTCGCTCACCTCCACCGTGCCCGGATCGTGGGTCTGGGGCGTGGGCAACGACTGGGACCGGTCGGTCGCCCGCGTCGTCGGCCCGGGCCAGACCAAGGTCGACGAGTACCTGGCGAGCGTGGGGGACACCTTCTGGGTGCAGTCGCGATCGGTGCCGGGTGGGCCGGCCGGATCGTCGGTGACGTTGAACGACACGTCGCCCACGACCGACCGCTGGAACGTCGCTGCACTCGAGATCCTGCCCCGCTGACCCGAGGTGCGAGACCGGTTCCTTCGCGTAGGTGCCGGTCGTCCGACGTCGATCGTCGCGTCGGTGACCCGGGCCGGCTCGGCGTGTGCGGCCGATCGTCGGCGACGCCTCTGGACCGTCCCGTCCGGGCCTCCATCCGCGGGACGTTTTTCACCCGGTCTCTTCCTGGACATTTGTCCGACTATTGGGTGTTTTCGCAGGTGAGGCGCCAAGGACATCGCTTTCCAAGGCCGCTGTCGCCCGGCTAGCCTTCCCGCGGACCGGTCGCATCTCAAGATGCCCGGAGAGAAGGTGCGGCCCGTTTCGGGCGCTTGCATCGACGACGATGGCGGGGGCCGAGACGTCCGCGCGGAATGCGAGAAATACGACGTGAAGACTCGAACGAGCCGGATCACCGGCTTCGCCCTCGGCGGAGTGATGGTCGCCGCGGCGGCCCTCACGGCCGCGCCGGCGTGGGCCACTGACAGCGCGAGCCCCGAGGTCCCCTGCGACGCCGCTGGCTCGTGGTGGACCGAGGACATCGCGCCGACGCAGGCCGCGGATGGTCTGGAGTTCGCCGGCGCCCACGCCAAGGCGGTCGACTGGTACCACACGGTCTCCGGCAACCTGCAGGGCCTGCCGGACACGAGCATGACGATCACGCGCGCCAGCGGTTATCACACGAGCCTGGTCTTCGAGATCAACCGGAACGGGACCGACGGCTACGCCACGATCGCTGCGGAGCCGTACCAGAACGGGTGGACGCCGGGCCAGACCGGCGTCTTCACCGTCACGCAGGACACCCTGGTGTGGACCAGCAAGATCCTCTCCGGTCCGGGCTCGCAGGCCCAGCCGATCGCGCTCAGCGCGATGGCTGCCCTGTTCCCGGCGAACGCCCTGATCTCCGAGGGCATCCACCTCCAGACCAACTCCGCCGCGGACCAGCTCACCACCGTGGCCACCGTGGCCGGCTGCGTGAACGACAACTTCGTCGCGCCGGTCGCGAACGTGCCGTCGGGCTCGTGGTTCACCGAGGACACGGCTCCGGTCCAGGCCGCCGACGGTCTGCTGTTCGCCGGCGCGTCCGCGAAGCCGATCGACTGGTACCACCCGGTCTCGGGCAACCTGCAGGGCGTGCCGACCACCACCATGACCATCTCCCGCGCCAGCGGCTACCACACGAGCCTCGTGTGGGAGATCAACCGCACGGGTACCTCGGGCTACGCGACCATCGTCGCCGAGCCGTACCTGAACGGGTGGACGCCGGGCCAGACCGGTGTCTTCACGGTCACGCAGGACACCAAGGTGTGGACCAGCAAGATCCCGAACCCGGCTCCCGGCTCGCAGGCCGACCCGATCACGCTCCGTGACATGGCGGCCCTGTACCCGACCAACACGATCCAGACCGAGGGCATCCACCTCGGCAGCAACTCGGTCGCCGGCCAGCTCACCAGCGTCGCCGCACTGAGCGGCGCCATCAACGCGAACTTCGTCCCGGCGCCGGTCATCGACCCGATCAAGGCGTACGTGACGAGGGTCTACCACGACCTGTTCGGTCGTAACCCTGACCCGCAGGGCCTCGCGGCCTGGTCCGCAGCGCTTGCCGGCGGCACGCCGTACGGAAAGGTCGCCGACGGGATCACGTACTCCGCCGAGTACCGCTCGGGCATGATCCGCGACACCTACAGCAAGTACCTGACGCGTCTCCCGGACAGCAAGGGTGCGGCCGACTGGCTGCTCGCCATGCAGAGCGGCGTGCACATCGAGGACATGCAGGGTGGCTTCATCGCGTCGTCGGAGTTCTACGCGAAGGCCGGCGGCACGGACGCGGCGTGGATCACGCTGCTGTACCAGACGGTGCTGGGCCGCAACCCCGCGCCCAGTGAGATCGCCACGTGGCGCGCTCAGCTGGACAAGGGCGCCAGCCGCCAGGCGGTCGCGCACGGCTTCCTCTACTCGTCCGAGCACCTGACGACTGTCGTCAACGGGTACTACCTGAAGCTGCTGGGCCGTGGCATCGACCCGACCGGCCGCGCCGGCTGGGTCAGCGCGATCCAGGGCGGTTCGCGTGACGAGCAGATCATCGCGGGCATCGTCGCGAGCCTGGAGTACCGCTCGCACGTCTGAGCAACAAGGCAGGGCAGGGCGGCGTCGATGACGTCGGTCTGAACGAACGAGAGCCCGGCCGGGTCGGCCGGGCTCTCGTTCGGTTCTCGGGGCCCGTACGGCTCATGTCCGAGACGGTCCCGGCGTCCCGATGCTGCCGTGGCGAAGGACGTGCCATACGGTCGGCAGCATCCGCCGGGCCGGGATGCCCTTCATGATCCGGGCGATCTGCCTGCCGACCACCAGGACGCCGGCGAGGCCGACGATCGTCTGGACCACGATCAGCCAGATGAGCACGTCGTGGGCATCGAGCGCGAAGGCCTCGGCGATCACCGGCGCGGCCAACCAGACAGGGATCCACCAGAGGAAGACCAGGAAGATCCCGACGCGCAGCCTGGTCGGCGAGAGGGTGGCCGGCTCGGGGGCTGCTTCGGGCGACACAGGCATCCCCAGGGGTCACGAGCCGTCGACTAGCGGGCTGGACGAGAGTACGCCTGCCCCGCCGCGAGCTCGTCAGGCTCGAGCGTCGGGCTGAGGGTCGTCCACCACGACGTCGGGGTCGATCCGGTCGGCCCTGCTCAGCCGTTCGTCCAGCTCCGTGCGCGCACCGCTCGCTTCCTGGGCGTGTGCGCGGGCCTCGTTCTGGAGCGCCGCGGCGTCGGCAGCCCGGGCGTCCGCCTCGGCCTGCGCGAGCCGTGCCTGTGCGTCGAGGCGAGCCGCCTCGGCCTCGCGGCGCTGCAGCTCGACCTGGTCGGCGGCTGCCTGCTCGCGGATCTCCTGAGCCTTCGCGCGCTGCGCGTCGGCCGCCCTCCGTCCCCGGCCGCTCGCCATCACGATCGCGATGACGACGACGATGACGACGACGATGGCGACGATGATCCATACGGTCGTGGCGTCCATGTCGAGCCTCCTTCTGTCGATCCCCCCTTCTGGGTATTGGACTGCCGTCCGGATAGGTCCGCAACCGGAGGAGACGCGGCGGACAGCAGGGCCGTCGACGCCACGAGCCGGGAGACTGAGCGGGTGATCGACCGCTACGACGGGCACATCCTGGGCCTCGCGACCGCCGACGGTCGCAGGATCGTCGTCGGACGGTGGCTGCGCTCGCGGTGGCCGCCGTTCGCCGACGTCATGACGGAGGACGCCGTCGGCCGCCGCACCCTGGTCGCGCCGACCCGGGGCATCGCCGACGAGATCGCCGCGACCTACGCGTTCGACGACGTCGTCCTCGCGAGGGTCGAGGTGCGGTGCGACCCGGTCGCCCGGACGTGGTGCGTGCGGGCCGGACCCCTCGACGTCGTCGTGACGATCGGCGGTCCGACGGCGCTCGGTGCGCTGCTGACGTCGGTGCCCCGGGTGCTCACGAGATCCCGCGCCTTCGCGACCGCCGCGGACCCGGTGGCCCGGGCTGTCCTGCGCGGCGTCCGGACGCGCGGCGCGGCCGGAGCCGGAAGACGCGAGTGGTACGGCGCGGCGGGCCAGCACCGCGTGGTCGGCGTCCGTGCGACGTGGGACTCGCAGCCGTGCGGTGACCTGCTGCCCACCGTGCCGCCGGTGCGGTTCGGGTTCTCCTCCGTGCCGCAGCGACCGACCGTCACCGCGGTGCGCACGACGATCGCGCGCGACGACTGACGGGTCAGCTCGTCAGCGCCGTGCTCACGTCCCACAGGCGCTGCTGGATGGTCGGGTCGTACGCCTCGTCGGACGCGCGGGCGTCGCGCAGACGGTCGAAGAACCGGCCCGTGACGCCGTCGAGGGACGGGTCGCGGACCAGGTGCAGGACGGACTCGACGCCGGTCTCGAGGGGGTCGACGGAGTACCCGATCGTGTCCATCACCATCTTGGTGGGCATGTAGGTGCCCGGGTGCAGGCTGTTCACGGTGACCTGGGCAGCGGGGACGCGTGAGGCGAACGTCAGTCCGGCGGTGATCATCGCGAGCTTGCTGACGCCGTACGCACGGGTGCCGGAGTAGCCGTGCGCGAGCGTGAGGTCGTCGAAGTCGATCGGGCTCTGGCCCAGGGACGCCACCTGGACGACGCGGGACGGTGCGCCGGCCGTCAGCAGGGGCAGGAGCCGCTGGGTGAGCGCGAACGACGCCAGGTGGTTCACCCCGAACCGCAGCTCGTTCCCGTCCAGCGTCAGCGACCGGTCGCCGTAGCCGACCCCCGCGTTGTTGACCAGTACGTTCAGGCTGTCGGTGAGCGTCGCCACCTCGTCGGCGAGCGCCCGTACCTCCGCCAGGACGGACAGGTCCGCCCGGACCGTGAGCACCCGCGCGGGTCGGTCGCGCAGCGAGGCCTCCAGGGCCGCGAGCCGCTCGGGGCTGCGGCCGTGGGCGATCAGGACCGTGTCCGGGTCGTCCGCGAGCCGGTCCGCCACCGCCCGTCCGAGTCCGTCGGTCGCGCCGGTGAGCAGGATCGTCGTGGTCATCTGTGGCGCAACGCGGCCCGGGGCGGGTCTATTTCAGACGAGCGCCGCGGCGTCCGTCCGCGCCCGTGCCTCCAGGATGAGGGGCGCGTTCGTCTCCGACCACGAGCGCAGCGTCTGGACGGCGTCGAGCAGCGAGGTGCCGAGCGGGGTCAACCGGTACTCGACGCGCGGCGGGACCTCGGCGAACACCTGCCGCGCGACCAACCCGTCCCGTTCGAGGGCGCGCAATGTCGCGGTGAGCACCTTCGGGGTGATGTCCGTCAGCAGGCCGCGCAGCTCGGTGAACCGCAGGACCGACCGGTCCAGCGAGAGCAGGATGCGCACGGTCCACTTCTCGCCGACGCGTGCGAGGACCATCCGGCTCGGGCAGGTCACGTCGAGGACGTCGTAGGCCGGGTCGCTGCAGGGCTCGGTATCCACGGGGTGCCTGACTTCCGTTGAAGAGACTGGTATCTATTCCATACTATCGGGGACGACCCAGATCGGGCACACCACCTCGGGAGTCTTCATGCGCGTCCTTCTCACCGGTGCGACCGGTTACGTCGGCTCGAACGTCCTCGCGGCACTCGTCGCCGCCGGTCACGACGTCCTCGCCGTCACGCGATCGCCGGAGGCGGCGGACCGGGCGCGCGACGACGGTGCGACGGCCCTCGTGCACGACCTGACGGACACGCTGTGGCTCGTCGCCCGGCTGCGGGAGGTCGACGCCGCGATCCACACGGCGGCGACCGGGGACGCCGACAACCCGGCGTTCGACGACGCGGTGATCGACGCCGTCATCGGGGCGTTCTCGGGCACCGACAAGCCGTACGTGCACACGAGCGGCATCTGGATCTGGGGATCGGGGTCGGTCCACGAGGACCGCCCGCTGGACCCGCCGGAGATCGTCGCGTGGCGGATCCCGCGCGAGGAGCGTCTGCTCGCCTCCCACGTCCGCGCGACGATCGTGGCGCCCGCGGTCGTCTACGGCCAGGGCCGCGGGATGGTTCCCGGCGTGTTCGGGCCGGGTTCTCGTACCGCCGACGGAACATTGCGGCTCGTCGGGTCGGGCGAGCAGCGCTGGTCCGTCGTGCACGTCGAGGACCTGGCCGACGCGTTCGTCGCCGCCCTGAGCAGCGGCCCGCGAGGGCAACGGGTGGTGGCGGCGTCGGGCCAGACCCCGACGGTCCGCGAGATCGCGCAGGCGGTGGTCGGCCCGCAGGGTCGGGTGCTCGCCGAGAGCGACGAGGACACGCGTGCCCGGCTCGGCGCGGCGTTCGCGGACGCGCTCCTGCTCGACCAGCCGGCGGGCGGTTCTCTCGCCCGGACGGTGTGGGGCTGGGCGCCCAGCCGACCGGCCCTGCTCGACGAGCTGTCCGCGTGAGGGCGAGACGTGTCTCACATGTAACAGCCTTGGACGCACCGGGCACGGACCGCCCAACGTGCCCTAGTTTTGGCCCGTGACTGCACCGAGCGACGCCCCGCAGGGACTGGCCAACCACGAGGTACCCGAACCGCTGCGCAATGACGTCCGCGTGCTGGGCGAGTTCCTCGGGCGCGTGCTGCGCGAGGCGGGTGGCGACGACCTGCTCGCCGACGTGGAGAAGCTGCGCGAGCTGGCGATCCGCGCGCACAACGGTCCTGACGCGGAGGCGCTCGCGCAGGCCGAGGAGCTGGTCTCCGGCTTCACGCTGGCCCGCGCCGAGCAGGTCGCTCGCGCGTTCACGTGCTACTTCCACCTGGCCAACACCGCCGAGGAGTACCACCGCGTCCGCGTCCTGCGCGAGCGTGAGGCCAGCCTGCTGCCGCACCACCTGGCCCCCGACGACTCGCTGCCGGCCGCGGTCGCGCAGCTGGCGCAGGAGGTCGGGCAGGACGTCGCGCGACAGCGGCTGGCCGAGATGGAGTTCCGGCCCGTCCTGACGGCGCACCCCACCGAGGCGCGTCGGCGCGCGGTTTCCGCGTCGATCCGGAGGATCGCGGAGCTCGTCGCCGAGCGTGACTCGCGCAGCATCGGCGGCATGTCGCTCGCGGAGAACGACCGCCGGCTCCTCGGCGAGATCGACACCCTGTGGCGCACGGCCCCGCTGCGCGAGGCCAAGCCGACCGTCCTCGACGAGGTACGCACGGTCCTCAGCGTCTTCGAGTCCACGCTCGCCGACACCCTGCCCGACGTGTACCGCCGCCTGGACGACTGGCTGCTGGCCGACGCCGCCGGAACCACCGCGCCCGCCGTGCGGGCGTTCGCGCGGCTCGGCTCCTGGATCGGTGGCGACCGCGACGGCAACCCGAACGTCACCGCCGACATCACGCTGCAGGCGGCGCAGATGTCGTCGGACAAGGTGCTCAGCGAGCTCGAGGCCTCCGCCCGACGCACCGCGGGCGGCCTGACGCTCTCCGGCGACGACACCCCCGCGTCCGCCGAGCTGATCGCGCTCTGGGACAGCCAGGTCGCGATCTCGGCGCCGTTGGCCGACCGGATCGCCGTCGATGCCCCGAACGAGCCGCACCGCCGGGTCGCCTACTTCCTCGCCGAGCGCATCGCCGCGACACGGACGCACGCACACTCGCTGGCGTACCCGAGCGCCGCCGAGCTCGAGTCCGACCTGGCCGTCGTGCAGCGCTCTCTGGCCGAGGCCGGCGCCCCGCGGTCAGCGTACGGCGAGCTGCAGAGGCTGATCTGGCAGGTGCAGACGTTCGGGTTCCACCTGGCCGAGCTCGAGGTGCGGCAGCACTCGCAGGTGCACGAGGGCGCGCTCGCGGACATCGCGAAGAACGGCCTGGACGGCGAACTGGAGCCGCGCACGGTCGAGGTGATCGCCACGTTCCGCGCCCTCGGCGAGGTGCAGCGGCGGTTCGGCCTGGAGGCCGCCCGTCGCTACATCGTCTCGTTCACCCAGTCCGCGGAGCACCTCGCCGCGGTCTACGAGCTGGCGGAGCTCGCGTTCGAGGGGTCGGATTTCACGCCGATCATCGACGCGATCCCGTTGTTCGAGACGTTCGCCGACCTCGAGGCGAGCGTCGACATCCTCGACGGCGCCCTCGCGTTCCCCCAGGTGCAGCGTCGGCTCGCGGAGAACGGTCGGCGCGTCGAGGTCATGCTCGGCTACTCGGACTCCTCCAAGGACGTCGGGCCGGTCTCCGCGACGCTCACGCTCGACACGGCGCAGCGTCGGATCACGGAGTGGGCCCGGAACAACGACATCGTCCTGACCCTGTTCCACGGCCGCGGTGGCGCGCTCGGGCGCGGCGGCGGCCCCGCCAACCGGGCCCTGCTGGCCCAGCCCCCCGGGTCGGTCGACGGTCGGTTCAAGCTCACCGAGCAGGGCGAGGTCATCTTCGCCCGCTACGGCGACCCGACGATCGCCGCCCGGCACATCGAGCAGGTCGCCGCGGCGACGCTGCTGGCCGGTGCGCCCTCGGTGGAGCGGCACAACGCCGCGGCGACCGAACGGTTCACCGCACTGGCCGCTCGCATGGACGAGACGTCGCGCGTGCGGTTCCACGAGCTGGTCAAGTCGCCGGGCTTCCCCCAGTGGTTCGCTGAGGTGACCCCGCTGGAGGAGCTCGGTCTGCTGCCCATCGGCTCGCGCCCTGCCCGTCGCGGCCTGTCGGTCGAGTCGCTCGACGACCTGCGTGCGATCCCGTGGGTGTTCTCCTGGTCGCAGGCGCGCATCAACCTGGCCGGCTGGTACGGCCTGGGTACCGCACTGGAGGACGTCGCCGACCTCGACGAGCTGCGCGCCGCGTACGCGCAGTGGCCGCTGTTCACGACGATGATCGACAACGTCGAGATGTCGCTGGCCAAGACCGATGAGCGGATCGCCCAGCGCTACCTCGCCCTCGGCGACCGGGACGACCTGGCCGGTCAGGTGCTCGACGAGATGGCGCTGACCCGCACGTGGGTCCTGCGCATCACCGACAGCGACGCGATCCTGTCGCGACGCCGCATCCTGGGCCGCGCGGTCCAGCTGCGCAGCCCGTACGTCGACGCCCTCTCGCTCCTGCAGCTGCGCGCGCTGCGCGCCCTGCGCACGGGCGCCGCGCCCGACCAGGTCGACGACCTGCGACGGCTGCTCCTGCTCTCGGTCAACGGCGTCGCCGCCGGCCTGCAGAACACCGGCTGACCCTCACCTCGTGCAGCCGACGGCTCGGACCCCGACGGGTCCGGGTCGTCGTCCTGTCACGGGCGCCGGCGCCTACGGGCCCGTCGGGCCGAACCGCTCGGTGCGGATCCGGTCCGGGTCGTGGCCGAGGTCGACGAGGGTGTCGGCGACGAGCTCCACGAACGGCGTCGGGCCGCACACGAACACGTGCGCGTTCAGGTCGGGGGGAAAGCAGGCATCCTGCAGCACCGCGGCGTCGACGCGTCCGAGGGGTCCGTCGAAGCCGGGCGGTCCGGTCCGCGTCCACACGTGGGTGATCGCGACGTCGGGCCCGAGGACGGCGAGCTCGTCGGCGTACAGGGCGTCGGCGGGGGTGCGGACCGAGACGAGCAGGCGGAACGGGGACGACGAGGCGGCGGACCGGCGCGTCCGCACCATCGACATGAGCGGGACCAGGCCCGAGCCGCCCCCGATCAGCTGGACCGGGTGCGGGTCGGTCGCGTGCCAGACGAACCAGTTGCCGATCGGGCCGCGCAGCTCGAGCTGGTCGCCGATCTGCAGGTCCTCGGTCAGGTACGGGGAGACCTCGCCGTCGTCGACCACCTGGACGGTCAGGGCGATCCGCTCGGACGTGACGGGGCCGCCCGGCAGGCCCATCGTGCCCGGGGAGGCCAGCGAGTAGGAGCGCTGCGTGGAGTAGCCGTCCTCGGCCGTCAGCCGGACGTCGACGTGCTGGCCGGCCATCGCACCGTGCCACCCGGGCACGTCGAGCTCGAGCGTCATGGCCGACGCGGTCTCGGTCCTGCGTGCCACCAGCGTCCCGACGAGCCAGGGGAGGGTGTAGGACTCAGTCACCCCAGTACCGCTGTTCCTTCCAGGGGTCGCCGTACTCGTGGTACCCGAGCCGCTCCCAGAAGCCCCACGTGTTCTCGGTCATGAGCTCCAGGCTGCGGACCCACTTCGCGGACTTCCAGAAGTACAGGTGGGGGACCAGCAGCCGGGCCGGGCCACCGTGCTCGGGCGGCAGCGGAGCGCCGTCGTACTGGTAGGCGATCCAGGCCTTTCCGCCCCGCAGGTCCGCGAGCGGGACGTTGGTGGTGTAGCCGCCGTCGCAGTGGGCCATCACGTACGCATGCTCGGGATCGATCTGTACAGAGTCGAGGAGCGTGTCCAGCGAGATGCCGCGCCAGGCCGAGTCGAGCTTGGACCACTTGGTGACGCAGTGGATGTCCTTGACGACGTCCTCGTGCGGCAGGTGCGTCAGCTCCGACCAGGTCCAGGTCGTGAGGGGGGAGCCGTCCGCTGTGATCGAGAACGTCCACGTGGACAGGTCGGCCCGTGGCGTCGGTCCGGCGGACAGCACCGGGAAGCCACGTTCGAGGTACTGACCGGGCGGGATGCGAGGGTCGGTCTCGCGCTTGCCGCGAAAGCCGCGGGAGATGATCGCCATACGGGGCTCCCAGGTGCGTCGGAGAGCACCATCATGCGGCCCGACCTGCGGATACGCCAGAGGCCGGCCCGAGAAGGACCGGCCTCTGACGAATCGGGGATCAGCCGCGCGAGTAGACGACGCGCGGGCCGCCGGAGGACGACGCACCCGAGCCGCCGCCCGAACCGCCACGGCCCGAGCCGCCACGACGACGACGCTGGCCCGACGGGGCACCGGCAGAGGTGCCGCCCGACGACTGCCGACGCTGGCCGCCCACCGGAGCAGCGGCGCCACCGGCGGCCGCGGAGGCCTGCCTGCTCGACCCGTTGCCGCGACCGGTTCCGCCGCGACGCGAGCCGCCCCCGCCGCCGGAGGACTGCTGGGTGGTCACGGGCGGCGCGACGTAGCGGACCGGAGCAGCCTGCTCGCCGACGAGCCGGGTGAGCGTCGCGTCGCCGGCGTTCACCGGCTTCGGGGTGGCGGTGATCTTGGCCGCGCGCGTCAGCTGGCGGACGTCCCCGCGCTGCTCGGGCAGGACGATCGTGACGACGTCGCCGCCCGACCCGGCACGCGCGGTGCGGCCGGAGCGGTGCAGGTACGCCTTGTGCTCGGCGGGCGGGTCGACGTGCACGACGAGCTCGATGTCGTCCACGTGGATGCCGCGGGCGGCGATGTCGGTGGCGACCAGCACGCGCACGGCGCCCGACGAGAAGGCCTCGAGGTTGCGCTCGCGGGCGGCCTGCGCCAGGTTGCCGTGCAGGTCCACGGCGGGGATGCCGTCCATGGTCAGCTGCTTGGCCAGCTTCTTGGCCTGGTGCTTGGTGCGCATGAACAGGACGCGACGGCCCGTACCGGAGGCGAGGTGGTGGACGACGGCCTTCTTGGACTCGGCGTCGCGGACCTCGAACAGGTGGTGGGTCATCGCGGCGACGGGCGACTCGGCGCTGTCCACGGAGTGCTCGACCGGGTTGGACAGGTAGCGCTTGACCAGCTGGTCGACGCCCTTGTCCAGCGTGGCCGAGAACAGCAGGCGCTGGCCGCGCGGCGGCGTCTTGTCGAGGATCCGCTTCACGACGGGCAGGAAGCCCAGGTCGGCCATGTGGTCGGCCTCGTCGAGAACCGTGATCTGCACGTCCTCCAGCGAGATGAGCTTCTGGTTCATCAGGTCCTCGAGGCGCCCCGGGCAGGCGACGACGATGTCGACGCCGCCGTTGAGCGCGGAGACCTGACGGCCCTGCGACACGCCGCCGAAGATCACGGTCGTGTTCAGGCCGAGCACCTTGGCCAGCGGCGCGATCGTCGCGTCGATCTGGGTGGCGAGCTCGCGGGTCGGGGCCAGCACCAGCGCGCGGGGGCGCCGGGCGACCTTGCCCTTGCCCGCCGCCGCGGTGCGGGTCACGAGCGGGAGGGCGAACGCCAACGTCTTGCCGGAGCCCGTACGGCCGCGGCCGAGGACGTCGCGACCCGCCAGGGAGTCGGGGAGAGTAGCGGTCTGGATGGGGAAGGGGGCCGTGATGCCCTGCTCCGTCAGCGCGGAGGACAGGGCAGAGGGCACGCCGAGCTCGGCGAAAGAAGTCACAGGTAAAGCCTCTCGGGCAAAGTGGTCGGGGTCCGCCGCCAGAGCAACCTGAGCGGGTGCTCGGGGGACCTCCACGACGCGGGGCGCGCAGCTTGCGCAGCCCGTGGTGTCCTCAGTCTCTCATACAGGTGTATCGAAACCCGTACGCGGTGGTGAGCGTCACAAGCCCGGCTCCGACGGGGGAAGATCGACGCATGACGAGCACGGTGATCGCGTCGGCCCGCGACCTGCGCAAGGTGTACGGCTCGGGTCCGACGGCCGTGCGCGCGCTCGACGGCGTCGACGTGGACCTGGTGCGCGGCGAGCTCACCGCGATCATGGGGCCGTCCGGTTCGGGCAAGTCGACGCTGATGCACTGCCTCGCGGGTCTGGACAAGCCGACGTCCGGCACGGTGGTGGTGGACGGCGAGACGGTCAGCTCGATGTCGGAGCGCAAGCTGACCGCCCTGCGCAGGACGCGCGTCGGGTTCATCTTCCAGGCCTACAACCTGGTGCCGACCCTGACCGCCCTGGAGAACATCACGCTGCCGCTCGACATCGCCCGCAGGCCCGTCGACCGCGCGCACCTCGACCTCGTCGTCGAGACCCTGGGCCTGACCGACCGGCTGTCGCACAAGCCGAGCGAGCTGTCGGGCGGCCAGCAGCAGCGCGTCGCGTGCGCGCGCGCCCTGGTCAGCAGGCCCGCGGTGGTGTTCGCCGACGAGCCGACGGGCAACCTGGACAGCACCGCGAGCGCGGAGGTGCTCGGGTTCCTGCGTCGCAGCGTCGACGAGCTGGGGCAGTCCGTCGTGATGGTGACGCACGACCCCACGTCGGCCGGCTACGCGCACCGCGTCCTGTTCCTCGCCGACGGTCGGGTGGTCGGCGAGCTGCGCGAGCCGACCCCGGAGGCGGTCCTCGCTCAGCTGGCGAGCATCCGCGCGGTGAGCTCGCCGTGACCCGGGTGGCGCTGCGCGGCGTGCGCGCGCACCTCGTGCGGTTCTGCCTGTCGGTGCTGGCCGTCGCTCTCGGCGTCGCGTTCGTGGCGGGCACCTTCGCCCTGCGCACCATGCTCGGTTCGACCTTCTCGGAGATCGTCTCCACCACGACCCTCGGCGACGCCTACGTGCGCGGCGCCGACGTGGTGGGTGGGACGAGCGAGCAGAACGTCGTCGCGGGCAAGCCCCGCAACCCGGTGCCCCTGTCCCTGGTGCCGCAGCTCGAGGCCGTCGACGGGGTGGCCGCGGCGATCCCGGACCTGTCCGGGCCGGTCGTGCTGGTCGGCGCCGACGGCACGGCGGTGCAGAGCACGCAGGCGCCGAGCCTCGGCTTCGCCTACGACGTCCGCAGCCGCGCGACGACCGTGGTGTCCGGTCGACCACCGACGGGGGCCGGCGAGATCGCGGTCGAGACGGCGACGCTGCACGCCTCGGGACTGGTGGTCGGGGACGCGACGTCGATCGTGCTCGGCGGTCAGGTCGAGCCGGTGAGGGTCGTCGGGGAGATCGGGATCGGACCCGCACTCGCCGGCGCGACGGTGGTGTTCATCGACCCCGCGAGCGCGCAGGCCGCGTTCGCGCCGCAGGGCACGGTCGCGTCGATCTCGGTGCTGGCCGACGCCGGGATCTCGCAGGAGGACCTGGTCCACCGGCTCGCCCCGGCCGTCGCGGCCGACGACGCGCACGCCGAGGTCATCACCGGGGACGCGATGCGTGCCGAGGGCATCGCCAACGTGCTCACGCTGCTCGGCTTCATCACGACGTTCCTGCTCGTGTTCGCCGGGATCTCGCTGTTCGTCGGCGCCTTCATCATCTCCAACACGTTCTCCATGTGGGTGCGGCAGCGGATGCGCGAGTTCGCGCTGCTGCGGGCGGTCGGGGCGTCGCCGGTGCAGGTGTTCACCTCGATCGTGCTGCAGGCCGCGATCGTCGGGGTGATCGGCAGCGTCCTGGGCGTGCTCGGCGGGCTCGGGCTCGTCGTGGTCCTGCGCTCGGTCCTCGGCGGCCTCGGCATGCAGCTGACCGGCCAGGTGCCGCTCGACGGGTTCACCATCGTCGTGTCCGTGCTCGTCGGGACGCTGGTGAGCGTGCTCGCGGCGGCGCTGCCGGCACGGCGTGCCGCGCTCGTGCCGCCGGTCGAGGCGCTGCGTGACGAGGTCACCGTGCCGGAGCGCTCGCTGCGGCGCCGGGCCGTCGTCGGCGGGTCCCTGGTCGTCCTCGGCGTGGCGATCCTCGTCGTCACGCTGCTCGACCCGACCGCGGACCACGCCGGCGCGATGCTCGGGTACGGCGCGGCGGCGGTGGTGATCGGGGTGCTCGCCGCGTCGCCGATCCTCGCGCGCGGCATCCTGCGGGTGCTCGCGGCGCCGTTCTCGGGCTGGCGACCCGTCGGGCGGCTGGCCCGCGGCAACGTCACCCGCAACCCGCGCCGGACCGCGAACACCGCGGGCGCGCTGATGATCGGGATGGCTCTCGTCGGCGCCGCCGCGGTCATCGCCGCGACGACGCAGGCGTCGACCAGCGCGATCGTGTCCCGCGAGGCCACGACCGACTACATCCTGCGCGGCGCGGCCCAGGGCACCATCCCGGCGCAGGCGATCGAGGACGTGCGTGCGTTGCCCGACGTGCGCGCGGCCGACGCTTTCGCGACCGCCTCGGTGCTCGTCGACGCGTCGCCGTTCGCGATCACCGGCATCGACCCCGACGCGGTCGGCCGGAGCATCGAGACCGAGGTGGTCGAGGGCTCGTTCCACGACGCGCTCGCCGGCGGCGAGCTGGCGGTGCAGCGCACCACGATGAAGGACGAGCACTGGTCGCTCGGCCAGAGCGTCGACGTGGTCGGCACGAACGGGACGCAGCGCATCGAGATCGGCGCGGTCATCGACTCGCCGGCGTTCGGCGTGCCGTTCGTCGTGGGGCAGCCGGTGCTGGACCAGCTCGTGCCGCCCGACCAGCAGGCGGTGACCACCGTGTTCGTCACGGCCGCCGACAGCGCGGACGTCGCGGCCCTGCGCGGTCAGCTCACGGCGACGGTCAAGCCCTACGTCGTGGTCTCGGTGATGGACAGCGCGGAGTTCGTCTCGCAGCTGGCCGACCAGGTCGACCGCGTGCTCGTCATCCTCTACGCGCTGCTCGGGCTGTCCGTGGTCATCGCGGTGCTCGGCATCATCAACACCCTCGCCCTGTCGGTCATCGAGCGCACCCGCGAGATCGGGCTCCTGCGCGCCGTGGGGCTCGGGCGCCTGCAGCTGGGCTCGACGATCACGGTCGAGTCCGTCCTCACCGCGGTGTTCGGCACGGTCGTCGGGCTGGCCGTGGGCGTAGCGCTGGCGTCGACCCTGCCCACGGTGTTCTCCGACGTCGGCCTGCGCACGCTCGACATCCCGTGGGCGAGCCTCGCCCTGATGGTCGTGCTCGCGATCGTGGTCGGGGTGCTCGCGGCGGTCTGGCCCGGCGTCCGCGCGGCGCGTCTGCCGGTGCTCGACGCCGTCTCCACCGACGGATGACTACCCTCGGAACGTGAGCGACACCGGCTACGGCGACTTCGAGTTCGAGCGGCGGTTCTGGGTGCGCGACCTGCCGCGCGAGCTGCTCGACGCCTCGCCGGCCCTGATCGTGCAGAGCTACTTCCTGGCCGACGAGGGCTACGCGATCCGGGTCCGCGTCCAGGCCAGCTCGGTGACGGGGCTCGTGCTCACGCCGGCCCTCGACGAGCTGGCCCTGCTGGAGGCGTACGCCGATCGCATCGACCTGTGCGCCATCACCGTCAAGGGCCCGATGAACGAGGGCACGCGGTACGAGGCCGAGCGCGAGCTGGACGTCTCGGTCGGTCTGGAGATGGTCCGCCGCGGTGGTGCCCGCGTGGCCAAGACCCGGCACTCGGTCTGGCTCGGCGAGGACGGCTGGGTGATCGACACGTTCGCCGGTGCGAACGCCCCGCTCGTGGTCGCCGAGGTGGAGCGCGGGGGACCGGTCACGGACCTGACCATCCCGTCGTTCTGCGTCACCGAGCTGACCTCGGACCCCCGGTTCTCCAACGACGCGCTCGCGGGCCGTCCGTACGGCTCGTGGGCGCCGCGGTACGAGACGGAGCTGGCCGCCGACGGGCCCCGGTTCCTGCAGAGCCTCGGGCACAACCATCGCCAAGAGCCGGAATAAAGGTTGTAGCGTCAACCATTGAGGTGACCATGTCGACCGCACCCACGCCCGGCCAGGGCGCCTCCGTCCCGCTCACCGCCCAGCACGGCCACGACTCGATCGCGGCCGGCACGGGGATGGACGCGGTGACGCTGCTGGTCGGCGACCTGGACCGGCAGCTGCGCTTCTACCGCGACGCGCTGGCGCTCGACGTGCTCGACCAGCCCGGCGACCGGTTCACCTCCGGACCCGCGACCGTGACCCTGGGCCGTGGCACGACGCCGCTCGTGATCCTCCAGCACACGCCGGACCTGCCGCCGGCCGTCCGCGGGGCGGCGGGCCTGTTCCACACCGCGATCCTCTTCGACGACGAGGCCGGCCTCGCGGCCACCCTCGCCTCCGTCGCGCAGCGCGAGCCCACGTCCTACGTCGGCTCGGCCGACCACCTCGTCTCCCTGGCGTTCTACCTCACCGACCCCGAGGGCAACGGCGTCGAGCTCTACTGGGACCGCAGCCGCACGCTGTGGAACCGGGACGCCGAGGGGCGGATCCAGATGGACTCGCTGCGCCTCGACCCGAACGCCTTCCTGGGCGAGCACCTCACCGACCAGGAGCCCGGCGCGGGCGACGCGGTGGTCGGCCACGTCCACCTGTCCGTCGGCGATGTGCCGTCGGCGCGGGCGTTCTACGTCGACGCGCTCGGCTTCGACGTGACGGCGCAGTGGCACGGGGCGCTGTTCGTCTCGGCGGGCGGGTACCACCACCACCTCGCCATGAACACGTGGAACAGCGCCGGTGCGGGCCCGCGCGCCTCGGCCCTCGGGCTGGGCGAGGTTCGGATCGCCGTGCCGACCGCCGACGACCTCGGTGCGCTCGCGGACCGGGTGATCTCCGCCGGCTACGCCACCGCGCACGACGGCGAGACCCTGCGGTTCGAGGACCCGTGGCGCAACGTGGTGCGGGTCAGCGCGGCTGTCTGACCGCAGCCGTCGGGCGGGTGCTCACCGGGTCCACCGCCGGTGACGCGGGGAGATCGCGCGCTCGACGAGCGGCCGGGCGGCGTGCTCGGCCTGGTCGCCGGCCCGCTGGGCGGCGGCGTGCAGGAGGCCGTAGGTGAAGGTGTCCTCGCCATCCGCGAACGCCTGCAGGCTCAGCCGGCGCAGGGTCTCGCGCCGCACGACGGCGTCGTGCTGGTCGCCGAGCGTCTCCTGCACCGCGCGGGCGCGCTTGGCGCTCTTGAGCGCGGGTCGACCGACGGACTCGGCGGCCACCTCGCTGGCGTAGCGGGCGCGTCGCGCGGCCTTGCGGACCTCGTGCAACGCCTCGTCGCGCTCCTCGTCGGGTGCCGCGTCGAGCGCGTCGACCGCCCGGTCCAGCCGCCGCCACGCCCGCAGCGCACCCGTGCGCACGTCCGCGACGTCGGGGTCCGGCGCGGCGAGCGACGCCGTCAGGTCGGCCCAGGACGACCCCAGCCAGCTGCCGAGCGCGTCCAGCCCGGTCTGCTCGGCGGCGGTGAGGTCCTCCTCGATGCGCAGGACGACAGGACCGCGCACGAGCTCCGGCGGCTCGGTCGCGATCGTGCGGCGCAGCGCGTGCAGCTCCACGACGGGATCCCGCGCGGCACCGAGCGCGTGCCCGAGGTCGCGCAGGGCGGCGCGCAACGGCTCGGCCCCCACGCCGTGGACCGACAGGGCGGTGCGCAGGCGTCGGGTGGCCGTCCGCGCGTCGTGCACGGCGTCGACGTCGCCCGACCGCAGCCCGGGCTCCGTCGCGATCAGTGCCTCCGTGTGGTGCACCAGGTACGCGCGGACGATCGCGTCGTCGTTCCCCATCAGGCCACGCGTCTCGGCGTCATGAGACCGAGCGTGCCAGGAACGACGGGCCGGCGTGCGCCGCCACGCTCCGGCCCTCGCGGCCGGGAGCTGCTGTGCTCGACCCCGGACTCGCTCGTCCGGGGCGCGATCTCACTCGCGCGGGGGGAGCTGCTGCACGGCCCACCGGTTGCCGTCGGGGTCGGCGAAGTAGGTGAAACGACCCCACGGCAGGTCCTCGACCGGTTCGGCCTCGACGCCGTTCGCGACGAGGAGGTCATGCACCGCGTCCGCGTCGTCGACGACCACCTGCAGACCCTGCACCGCACCGGCGGCCATCGGCGTCAGGTTCAGGTCCAGCACGATCGAGCACGCCGACCCGGGCGGGGTGAGCTGGATGAACCGGAGGTTCTCGTTCACCGGGATGTCGTAGTCGTCGTGAAACCCGACCTGGTCCACGTAGAACGCCTTGGCGCGGTCCAGGTTCGAGACGGGGATGGGGACGAGCTCGATCTTCATGTCCATGGGGACGCTCCTCGGGTCGGTCTCACGAGCATCGCCCCAGAAGAGGTCATCCGCTGTCCGTTACGTAGGCTCGAACCATGACGCACCCCATCCGCATCGGAGTCCAGCTCCAGCCGCAGCACGCCGACTACGCCCAGGTCCGCGACGCCGTGCGTCGCGCGGAGGACGTCGGCGTCGACGTCGTCTTCAACTGGGACCACTTCTTCCCGCTCTCCGGCGAACCCGACGGCAAGCACTTCGAGTGCTGGACCATGCTGGGCGCCTGGGCCGAGCAGACCAGCCGCGTGCAGATCGGCGCCCTGGTCACCTGCAACTCCTACCGGAACCCGGAGCTGCTCGCCGACATGGCGCGGACCGTCGACCACATCAGCGGCGGGCGCCTGATCCTCGGGATCGGCGCGGGCTGGTTCGAGAAGGACTACGACGAGTTCGGGTACGAGTTCGGGACGCCGGGAACCCGGATCGCCGACCTCGCCCAGGCGCTGCCGCGGATCAAGGCACGCTGGGCCGCGTCCAACCCGGCGCCGACGCGCGACATCCCGGTGCTCATCGGCGGCGGCGGCGAGCGCAAGACGCTGCGCGTCGTGGCCGAGCACGCGGACGCGTGGCACTCGTTCGGTGACGTCGGCTCGCTGACGCGCAAGAGCGCGATCCTCGACGAGCACGGCACGGCTGTCGGGCGCGACACGGCCAACCTGGTCGAGAGGTCCGTCGGCGTCAGCGCGCCGCCCGCCCGGGTCGCCGACGCGCTCGTCGCCGCCGGCGTCACGCTCTTCACGGTCGGCACGGGCGGTCCCGACTACGACCTGTCGCTCGTCGAGCAGTGGGTGGCCTGGCGCGACGCACTCGGGTGACCTGGGAGCCAGGCCGGGTCCACGAGCCTAGGCTCGGAGGCGATGAGTCCAGAGCGCCGTTCTGAGCCCCGGTGGGGTCGGCGTGTCCTGCTCGCGCTCGGGGCGGTGCTGGTCGCGCTCGTGTTCGGCGTCACCACGGCCTCCGTCGAGAGCAGCCTGGGTCCGCACGAGGCGCGCTACGACGTCACGACGGACGACACGGTCACCATCGACCTCGGCCCGCTGGGTACCCTGCTGATCAACTCGCCCCTGCCCCTGACCCTGGGCGTGCGCGTCACGGTGCAGGAGATCCCGGCATCCGTCACGCAGCTGAGCCAGGCCAAGACGCTCGAGGCGCTCAGCGGTGACCTGCAGTCGTACCTGGCGTTCTTCTCCGGTCCTCGGGCCACCGTGCAGGACGTGGCGCGCGCGCTCGTCGTCGATGCGCTCGTGCGGACCGGTGGCGCGTTCGTCGTGCTCGTGGGCGCGTGGTGGCTGCTGCGGATGCTCGTCGGGTCGGCCCGGTGGGAGGAGCTGCGGGCCCGGGCGGAGGAGCACCGGCGCGCCGCGGTCGCCGCCGGCCTCGTGGTCCTCGTCGGGGCGACCGTGCTGACGTCGAGCGTGGGTGCCGACGAGCAGCCGGTCGCCTCGCGCCCGACCTCGGCAGTGTTCGACGGCACGCCGCTGCAGGGCGCCGAGGTCACCGGTCGCCTCGGCGGTGTGATCGACACCTACGGCGGCCAGGTGGTCGCGGAGCTGCGCAAGAACGACGAGTTCTACGCGAAGGCGAACGCCTCGCTGAAGGTGGCGTGGGACACGCGTCAGGCATTGATCGACGAGCAGGACGCCCGGGCCGAGCGGGCCGAGGCCGCAGCGTCGGCGTCTCCGTCGACGTCGGCATCGTCGGAACCGCTGGCATCGTCGGAACCGCTGGCATCGTCGGAGCCGCTGGAGTCGTCGGAGGCGCCGACACCCTCCGGGACGGCCGGTCCGTCCGGTCCGTCCGAGACACCGTCCGAGGAGCCCGTGCCGTCGGACGACCACCTGCTGACGATCGTCGTCATCTCCGACCTGCACTGCAACGTCGGGATGGCGCCCCTGATCACGACGCTGGTCAAGCGGTCGGGCGCCCAGCTCGTGCTCGACGCGGGCGACGACACGCTCAACGGCACGACCGTCGAGCAGTACTGCGTCACGACGTTCGCCCGCGCGATCCCGAACGGCGTCGAGCTCGTCACGTCGCCGGGCAACCACGACTCCAGCGACACGTCGAAGCGGTATGCGCGGGCCGGGGCGAAGGTGCTGGACGGGTCGGTGGTGACCGTCGACGGGATGCGGATCCTGGGCGACAAGGACCCGAACGAGACCCGCGTCGGCGCGGGCGGCACCGCGCAGGCGACCAAGGAGACGGCCGCGCAGGAGGCGGCGCGGCTGGCCAAGACCGCGTGCGCCGCGAAGGACGGGGTGGACCTGCTCCTCATCCACACGCCGTTCGTCGGCGAGAACACGCTCGACCGCGGCTGCTCGCCGGCGCAGATCTCGGGCCACCTGCACAAGCGCTACGGACCGGAGCAGATCGGCGACGGCATCCGCTACATCAGCTCGAGCACCGCCGGTGCGACCCTGGGCAAGCCGACCATCGGACCGCTCAACGGCGTGGCGGAGATGACCGTGCTGCGCTGGAACCCGAGCACCCGGCTGTTCGTCGACTACCAGATCGTCCAGGTGCGGCCCGACACGACCGCGAGCGTCTTCCCGCGGCTGCGGTGGCCGCTCGCCGCGCCGGTCCCGTCGGTGCCCGCCGTCCCGCACCCGTAGCGCTGTCTAGTCTGGGGTGGTGAGCACGCCGACCACGCCCGAGCTGAGCGCCGTCACGCAGGACTACCTCAAGGTGATCTGGTCGGCGCTCGAGTGGTCGACCGCACCGGTGACGACGAAGATGCTGGCCACCCGGTTGGGTGTCGGGCCGTCCACCGTCTCCGAGACCGTCCGCCGTCTGGCCGACAACGGGCTGGTGACGCACGAGCCGTACGGCGCGGTCGAGCTCACGGCCGAGGGCGAACGGCACGCGCTCGCGGTGGTCCGCCGGCACCGGCTCATCGAGACGTTCCTGGTCGAGGTGCTCGGGTACGGCTGGGACGAGGTGCACGACGAGGCCGAGATCCTCGAGCACGCGGTCTCGGACGTGTTCGTGGAGCGCGTCTCGGCGCAGCTCGGGCATCCGCTGCGCGATCCGCACGGCGACCCGATCCCGGCCGCCGACGGCGCGGTCCAGGCGCCGCCCGCGACCCTCCTGTGGGACACGACGCCGGGGGAGTGGGCGGTCGCCCGGATCTCCGACGCCGATCCCGAGCTGCTGCGCTATGTCGAGACGGTCGGCCTGGTGCTGGACGCCCCGGTGATCGTGGTCGAGCGGCGTGCCGTCGCCGGCGTCATCTCGATACGCGTGGGCCCCGGTGGTGCTCGGACGGTCGACCTGGGTGAGGTCGCAGGCCGGGCGATCTGGCTCGTCCCCGCGCCGTGACGTAGGCTCTGCGGCATCCACCGGAGTTGTCGACGAAGCGCCTCCGCCGCCTTATCGAATCGATTCGTCCCGGAGGACACCCGTGCTGTCACCCGCACGTGCCCGCGCCGCGCTCTTCGCGCTCGCGCTCGGTGGGTTCTGCATCGGCACGACGGAGTTCGCCACCATGGGGATGCTCCCGGAGATCGCGACGGACCTCGGCGCGCCGATCCCGACGGCCGGCCACGCGATCACGGCCTACGCGCTCGGCGTGGTGGTCGGCGCCCCCACCATCGCGGTGCTCGCCGCCCGGATGGACCGACGCCGCCTCCTGCTGCTGCTCATGTCCGCCTTCGTCGTCGGCAACGTCCTGTCCGCGGCGGCGGCGAGCATGGGGATGCTCGTCGCGTTCCGGTTCCTCGCGGGCCTGCCGCACGGCGTGTTCTTCGGGGTCGGCGCCGTGATGGGGGTCGCCGTCGTCGGCATCGAACGCCGGGGCCGGGCGGTCGCCGCGATGATGGCCGGCCTGACCATCGCCTGCGCCGTCGGGGTCCCGCTGACCTCCGTGGTGGGCGACACGGTCGGCTGGCGCTGGTCGTTCGTCGGCGTCGCCGTCCTCGGGCTGGTGACGCTCGGCGCCCTGTGGGCCTGGACCCCGGCCCTGCCGGTCGCCACGGGCACCACGCCGCGCACGGAGATCGCCGCGCTGCGCAACCGCCGGATGTGGATCGCGTTCGGCGCCGGTGCGATCGGGTTCGGCGGCATGTTCGCGGTCTACTCCTACGTCAAGCCGCTGCTCACCGAGGTCACCGGCCTGAGCATCGGGCTCGTCCCGCTGGTGCTCGCGCTCTACGGCATCGGCATGACGATCGGCACGGTCGTCGGCGGTCGCCTGGCGGACAGGTCGGTCCTCGGAACCGTGATCGGGAGCATGGTCGCGACGATCGTCGTGCTCGTCACCATCGCGCTGGTCGGTTCCTCCCCGGTACCCGCCGTGCTCGCGCTGGTGATGCTCGGCGTGACGTCGCAGGTGCTCGGGCTCTCGCTCCAGACGCGGCTGATGGACGTGTCGCCCGCGGCCCCGTCGCTCGGGGCGGCCCTGTGCCACTCCGCGCTCAACCTCGGCAACGCCGCGGGTGCCTTCACCGGTGGCCTCGTGATCGCCGGCGGGATGGGCTATCTGGCGCCGGCGTGGGTCGGTGCGGGACTGACCGCGATGGGCCTGGTCGTCGTCCTCGCGGCGGGCCGCGGCGCGCCGCCGTCGTTCGCCGGCTCGGCCGCCTCAGCGCCGACGGGTGCCGAAGAGGCTGCGCGTGATCTCACGCCCGAGCTGAGTTCCCGCTGACCTGAGCAGGCTGTCCAGCGGGCTGGTGCGGCTGGTCGATCGCTGCGGCGCCGGCCGTCGCGCCTCCTTCTCGGCCTCGTCGGCGCGCTCCTGCGCCTCCTGCTCCTCCTCCTCCTCGGCCTCCTGCGCCTGCGCGGCCGCGGCCCGGGCGGAGAGCAGCTCGTAGGCGGACTCGCGGTCCACGGCGGCGCCGTAGCGTCCGGACAGAGGCGAGGCGGCGACGGCCGACGACAGCTGCGCCGCGCCCATCGGCTCCATCGACGACTGGGGCGCTCGCAGCCGGGTCCAGGCCACGGGTGTCGGGGTCCCGCGCTCGGACTGCACGGTGACCACCGCCTCGCCGGTACCGAGCGACTGGAGCAGCTGCTCGAGGTCGTACGGCGAGGTCGGGAAGGTCCGGGCGGCCGCGCGCAGCGCCTTGGCGTCGTCGGGCGTGAACGCGCGCAGCGCGTGCTGGACGCGGTTGCCCAGCTGGCCGAGGACGTCGGAGGGCACATCCTTCGGGCTCTGGGTGACGAAGAAGACCCCGACGCCCTTCGACCGGATGAGCCGGACGGTCTGCGTGACCTGGGTGAGGAAGTCCTTCGAGGCGCCCGTGAACAGCAGGTGGGCCTCGTCGAAGAAGAACACGAGCTTCGGCTTGTCCGGGTCGCCCACCTCGGGCAGCGCCTGGAACAGCTCGGCCAGCAGCCACATGAGGAACGTGGAGAACAGGGCGGGCCGGTCCTGGACCGCGGGCAGCTCGAGCGCGCTGATCACGCCACGACCGTCCGCGGCGGTGCGCAGCAGCTCCGACACGTCGAACGCGGGCTCCCCGAAGAAGGCGTCGGCCCCCTGCCCCTGCAGGCCCACGATCTCGCGCAGGATCACGCCCGCCGTCGCCGCCGACAGGCCGCCGATGCCCGCGAGCTGCGGCTTGCCCTCCGGGCTGACCAGGTACGCGATCGTCGCCTGCAGGTCCTTGAGGTCGAGCAGCGCCAACCCCTGCGTGTCGGCCCAGTGCATGATCAGGCCCAGGCTCGACTCCTGCGTGGCGTTGAGCCCCAGCACCTTGGCCAGCAGCAGCGGCCCGAAGTCGGTGACCGTGGTGCGCACGGGCGCGCCCTCGCCGAGGCCGCCGAGGCTGAGGAACTCGACCGGCGACGCGGTTGCCACCCACTCCTGCCCGAGGCTCGACGTGCGGGCGAGCATCTTCTCGCTCGGCACGCCCGGAACCGCCAGCCCGGACAGGTCCCCCTTGACGTCGGCGACGAACACGGGCACGCCGGCCGCCGAGAGCCCCTCCGCCAGCACCTGCAGCGTCTTCGTCTTTCCGGTGCCCGTCGCGCCGGCGACGAGGCCGTGCCGGTTCATCATCGCGAGGGGGATGCCGACCGGGGCGCCGGCGACCGCGACGTCGTCCTCGACCAGCGCGCCGATCGTGAGCATCGGGCCGGGGAACGTGTAGCCGGCGCGGACCTCGGCGGCGTGCGGGGAGAGGTCCGCGGGCTGTTGCGGGGCGGGCGCCGGAGCGGCGCCGGCCGCAGCCTCGGCCGCTGCCAGAGCCGCCGCGGCCGCCTGGGCCTTGGCCTCCGCAGCATCGGCGGCGGCCTGCGCGGCAGCGGCCCGGAGGGCGGCGAGGTCCGCGGTCGGGGTGACGGGGGCAGACGACGGCGTGCTGTCCGACATCTCCGGAGCATACGGCCGACGTGGTCGCCGCACCCGACCGGCGAACGCGTCCCGGTAAACTCGGACGGTGACCTCGCAGGACGCCCCCGACACCATCGCCATTACGACGTCCGACGACGTCCCGTTCCGCTACACGGCCGCTCTCGCGCGCGAGATCGAGCTCCGCTGGCAGGACGCGTGGGAGGCGCGTGGCACGTTCTACGCCGCGAACCCGGTGGGAAGTCTGACGGACGGCGAGGGTCGCAACGCGGACCCGGCGCAGCCGGCGTTCTTCGTCATGGACATGTTCCCGTACCCGTCCGGCGCGGGCCTGCACGTCGGGCACCCGCTGGGGTACATCGCCACCGACGTGGTGGGCCGGTTCCGCCGGATGCAGGGCGACAACGTGCTGCACGCGCTCGGGTTCGACGCGTTCGGCCTGCCCGCGGAGCAGTACGCGGTGCAGACGGGGGAGCACCCCCGCACCAGCACCGAGGCGAACATCGCGATCATGCAGCGCCAGCTGCGTCGCCTGGGCCTGGGGCACGACTCGCGGCGTTCGTTCGCGACGATCGACCCCGGGTACGTGCGCTGGACGCAGTGGATCTTCCTGCAGATCTTCGACTCCTGGTACGACGAGGACGCGCCGCGCGAGGACGGCGGCACGGGCCGGGCGCGCCCGATCGCGGAGCTCGTCGCCGAGTACGACTCGGGGGCCCGTGGCGCGCAGTGGGCCGGCCTCGACGCCGTCGCGCGCCGGCGCGTGCTGGACACGCACCGCCTGGCGTACGTCTCCGAGACGCCCGTGAACTGGTGCCCGGGCCTGGGCACCGTCCTGGCCAACGAGGAGGTCACCTCCGAGGGACGCTCCGAGCGCGGCAACTTCCCGGTGTTCCAGCGCAGCCTGCGGCAGTGGAACATGCGGATCACGTCCTACGCGGACCGGCTGGTGGACGACCTCGAGCACATCGACTGGCCCGAGAAGGTCAAGGCCATGCAGCGCAACTGGATCGGGCGCTCGAACGGTGCGCGCGTCCGGTTCGCGGTGCAGGGCGGCGAGCAGGTCGAGGTCTTCACGACGCGGCCGGACACCCTGTTCGGCGCGACCTTCGTCGTCGTCGCGCCGGAGCACCCGCTGCTGGACGAGGTGCCCGTGGCCTGGCCCGACGGCACCAAGGACACCTGGACCGGCGGGCACCGCAGCCCGGTCGACGCGGTCGCGGCCTACCGCGCCGAGGCGGCGTCGAAGTCCGCCATCGAACGTCAGGCCGACGCCGGCAAGAAGACCGGTGTGTTCACCGGACACCTGGCCACCAACCCCGTGAACGGCGAGCTGCTGCCCGTCTTCACGGCCGACTACGTCCTCCTGGGCTACGGCACGGGCGCGATCATGGCCGTCCCCGGTGGCGACGTCCGCGACTTCGCGTTCGCCGAGGCGTTCGACCTGCCGGTCGTCTACACCGTCGACGCACCGCCGGACGCACCCGCGGGCGCGCGCACCGGCGACGGTCGGACGATCAACTCGTCGAACGACGAGATCTCGCTGGACGGGCTGTCCGTGCCGGACGCCAAGGCCGCGATCACGGACTGGCTGGCCGCCCGCGGCGTCGGCGAGGGCACCGTCACCTACCGCCTGCGCGACTGGCTGTTCAGCCGCCAGCGCTACTGGGGCGAACCGTTCCCGATCGTGTACGACGAGCACGACCTGCCGCTGGCCGTCCCCGAGTCGGCTCTGCCCGTCAACCTGCCGGACGTGCCCGACTACGCGCCGCGCACGTTCGACGCCGACGACGCGCACTCGACGCCCGAGCCGCCGCTGGGTCGCAACGACGACTGGGTCAACGTCACGCTCGACCTCGGCGACGGGCCGAAGACCTATCGTCGCGACACCAACACGATGCCCAACTGGGCCGGCTCGTGCTGGTACTACCTGCGCTACCTGGACCCGACGAGCGACGTGGTGCTGGTGGACCCGGCGCTCGAGGCGTACTGGATGGGCCCGGGGCACGGCGAGCAGAAGCCGGGCTCGATCGGCGGCGTCGACCTGTACGTCGGGGGCGTCGAGCACGCCGTCCTGCACCTGCTCTACGCCCGGTTCTGGCACAAGGTCCTGCACGACCTGGGACACGTCTCCAGCGGCGAGCCGTTCCACACGCTGTTCAACCAGGGCTACATCCAGGCGTACGCATACACCGACGCGCGGGGCGTCTACGTGCCCGCCGAGGAGGTCGTCGAGACGCCGGACGGCTTCCGGTGGAACGGCGAACCCGTCGACCGTGAGTACGGGAAGATGGGCAAGTCGCTGAAGAACGCCGTGACGCCCGACGACATGTACGCGGAGTACGGCGCCGACACCCTGCGCGTCTACGAGATGTCGATGGGTCCGCTGGACCTGTCGCGGCCGTGGGAGACGCGTGCGGTCGTCGGGGCGCAGCGGTTCCTGCAGCGCCTCTGGCGCAACGTCGTCGACGAGGGCACGGGTGCCGTCGTCGTGACCGATGAGGCGCCCGCGGAGGAGACCCTCCGGCTACTGCACCGCACGATCGCCGACGTCACCTCCGACCTCGCGGCCATGCGGGTCAACACCGCGATCGCCAAGCTCATCGTGCTGAACAACCACCTCACGACGTTGCCGACGACGCCGCGGGCCGCCGTCGAGCCGCTCGTGCTGATGGCGGCGCCGGTCGCGCCGCACGTCGCCGAGGAGCTGTGGCAGCGGCTGGGTCACGACGCCTCGCTCGCGCACGCGCCGTTCCCCGTCGCCGACCCCTCCTACCTGGTCGAGGAGAGGGTCACCTGCATCCTGCAGGTGCAGGGCAAGGTGCGTGGCCGCCTCGAGGTGGCCGTCGACGTGTCCGACGACGACCTGCGCGCCCTGGCCCTCGCCGACGTCGGTGTGCAGCGGGCACTCGACGGACGTGACGTCCGCACCGTCATCGTCCGGGCGCCCAAGCTCGTCAACGTGGTGCCGGTCTGAGCCGCCAGGCGCTCTCCCGGGTCGCGGTCGTCACCGACTCGACGGCGTCCCTGCCTGCCGGGGTCGCGGAGCGCTGGGGGATCGGGGTCGTGCCGCTCGACGTCATCGTCGACGGTGTCGAGCACGTGGAGGGCATCGACCTGTCCCCGGCCGAGCTGCTCGCCGCGCTCAGGCAGGGGTCGCGCCGGGTGACCACCTCGCAGCCCCCGCCGGCGGCGTTCGCGGCCGCCTACGAACGCGCGGCCGCGGCCGGGGCGCACGAGATCGTCTCGGTGCACCTGTCCGGGGAGCTCTCGGGCACCGTGCGCGCGGCTCGGCTCGCCGCGGCGTCGTCGCCGGTGCCGGTGCAGGTCGTCGACTCGCGCGCCGTCGGCATGGTCCTCGGGTTCGCGGTCATCGAGGCTGCCCGGCTCGCCGCGCAGCAGCCCGCCCCCGGGCCGACCGGCCGGCTGGCGGTCGCGCGCAGCCGGTGGCAGGACCGGCACCGGACCGACCCGGTCGCGCACACGGCCGCCGACGTGGCCGCGCTCGCGCACCGGACGGCCGGGTCCGCACGCGTCTGGTTCCTGGTCGACTCGCTCGACCACCTGCGCCGTGGGGGCCGCCTGAGCGCTCCTGCGGCGGCCCTCGGCGCCGTCCTGGGGCTGCGCCCGATCCTCACCCTCACGGACGGTCGCGTGGAGCTCCTCGAGAAGGTCCGCACGCGGCGCGCGGGTCGCGACCGGCTCGTGGCGCTCGCCGTGGCAGACGCCTCGGCGCGGACGGCCACCCGCATCGCCGTGCACCACCTCCAGCAGCCCGACGTCGCCCAGGCGCTCGTCGACGAGCTCGTCGCCGCACTCGGGGACAGCCTCGTCGAAGCCGTCGTGAGCGAGTCGAGCGCTGTGCTCGCCGCGCACACCGGGCCTGGCGTGCTCGGCATCGTCGTCGCCGACGCCTGAGCACGTCCGAGCCGACCACAGCACCCGGTCGGTGGGCGGGCCCGGGCACGTCGTGCCTGCACGCGTCCGAGCGCGGTCCGCGCGACCTACGGTCGCCAGGTGCTGCGCCGAGACCGTGAGCTGACCCGGACGGTTCGTCGACGCCTCGACGCGCTCACCGGGACGCTCGCGACGAGCGCACCGACGGCAACGAGCACGGCGACCCCGGCAACGAGCGTCGCCACGCCCGTGACGAGCACCACGACGTCGGCGACGAGCGCGGCCGGCTGGGTGCCGGACGTCGCCCGATCGAGCGGGCGATCACTCGCGGTGGCCGAGACGCGCACGGTCGTCGAGGGCCGGCCCCAGGAAGGTGTCGCGCCGCAGGTGCCGGGTGACCCGCTCCCGTGGTCGGCGCCGGTCGAGCCGCCGGTATCGGTGCCCGTCGACGGCGTCGCGCTCGGGGCTCTCGGCCCGACGCCGGCATGGCCGGTCAGGCCCGGGGCGCCCGAACCTCCCACGCGGTCGTCCGCCGCGCTGCGCGACGCCGCGCAGACCTACGCCGCCGTGCACGGCGGAGCGCACGGCGGGCACCCCCGCCGACGACTGCGGTGGTCGGTGTCCTGGCGGCTCGCGGGCGTCGCAGGGCTCGCCGTGCTCCTCCTCGCCGGCGGTGTCGCGCTCCGGGCCGCGTCCGCCGCGCCGGGGGCGCCCGTCGCGCTCCCGGTCCCGGTGCCCGACGGCTCACCCCCGCCGACGACGGCACCGTCCGTGGGCGCGGACACCGTCGTGGTCGTCGACGTGGTCGGTGCTGTGGGTACGCCGGGGGTGGTGCGCCTGCCGGCCGGGTCCCGCGTCGTGGACGCCGTGACGGCGGCAGGCGGTCCGACCGCCGACGCCCAGGTCGGCGGGCTGAACCTGGCCCGGCTGCTGGTCGACGGCGAGCAGATCGTCGTGCCCCAGCCCGGTCAGACCGTGCCGGTCGTCGGTCCGAGTGCTGAGCCGACGGACGAACGTGTCGATCTGAACACCGCCGATGCTGCGGCCCTCGACGCACTCCCGGGCATCGGACCCGTGCTCGCGGCCCGCATCGTCGCCCACCGCGACGACGGTCCGTACACCTCGGTCGACGAGCTGGGCGATGTGAGCGGCATCGGACCGACCCTCCTGGACCGCCTCCGCGACCTGGTGCGCGTGTGACGACGGGGCCACCTGGCGTGCGCCGGGCGACCGGGCCCGCGCGACCCGGTCCGCCGGAACCCGCGCCGGCTCCGGCACCGTCCGCGGACGGGGATCATGATCCGCCGGTCACGGTCGACCTGCGACTCGCCCTGCCCGCGCTCGGCGCATGGCCGGCCGCGCTCGCCGTCGTCCGCCTGGCACCCGGGACTGCCGCCGTCGCGGCAGGTGGCTGCGTCCTCGTCGCCGTCATCGGCGCAACGATCGCCGCCAGCGCACGATCGCGCCACCGGGGACGTGCCTCGGCCGCACGGGCCCGGCCCGGCGCGGCGGTCGCGCTCGCGTTCCTCGCCGTCGCGGCGATCCTCGGTGCGGGTGCGGCCCAGACGCACGCCCGATCGCTCGGCCTGCTGCCCCGGCTGGTGGCAGCGCAGTCGACGGGCGTGCTGACGGGCCGGGTGGTCGGTGAACCGGCCGTCCTGCCGCCGGCGTGGCCGGGCGCCCCGCCCCGAGCACGGTGCACCCTCGCCGTCGACGGTGCGGCGGCCCACGGGCGCGTGTCGGGCGCCGTCGGACAGGTCCTCGTGCTCGGACCGCCCGCCGTGGCGACCGTGCCCTACGGCGCCCGCGTCCGGGTGGTGGGTCGGCTGCAGCCGGGTCAGCCCGGCGGACGGGTCGTCGCGGTGCTGCTCACCAGCGCGGACCCCGAGATCGTCTCCGACCCCGCGCGCTGGGACTCGGTCGCGACCAGCGTCCGGCGGGAGGTCGTCCACCTCGCCGACCGGTTCCCCGGCGACGCACGCGCTCTCCTGCCCGGGCTGACGGTCGGCGACACGAGCGGGGTGCCGGTCGACCTGGTCGCCGACATGAAGGTCGCGGGGCTCACGCACGTCACGGCGGTCTCGGGGGCGCACTTCTCGCTCGTCGCCGTGCTCGTGCTCACGCTCGCGACCGCGGCCCGGCTGCCGCGCGGACCGCGCGTGGTCCTCGTCGTCGCGGCGATGGCGGCCATGGTCGTGCTGGTGCACCCGTCGCCCAGCGTGGTCCGCGCGGCGGCCATGGGACTGGTGGCCGCGGCCGGGTTGCTGCTCGGGCGCCCGCACCGTGCGCCGCCGGCCCTGTGCGCCGCCGTCGTCGTCCTGCTGGTGACCGACCCGTGGCTGGCCGGCGAGCTCGGCTTCCTGCTGTCCGTGCTGGCCACGGGCGGTCTCGTGCTCCTCGGCGGCCCGCTCGCGCAGCGCTGGTCGGGTCGGCTCGGTCGAGGCCCCGCGCAGGCCTTGGCGCTGCCGGTCGCGGCCCAGCTCGTCTGCGCACCGGCGATCTTGCTCGCGACGCCGACCGTGGCGGTGTACGCGATCCCGGCCAACCTCCTGGTCGCCCCGGCCGTCGCGCCGGCGACGGTGCTCGGTCTGGCCGCCGGCTGCCTGGCACCGGTCTGCCCCTGGGCCGCGCACGCGCTGGCCCTCCCGGCGGGTGCGGCCTGCTGGTGGGTCGGCGCCGTCGCCCGCCTCGCCGCTGCCGCGCCCGGCGCCCAGCTGGCGTGGCAGCAGGGGACCCTCGGCGTCGTCCTGCTGGCCGTCGCCGGCGCGTGCACAGCTCGGCTGCTCGTGGCGAGGCGGCGTGGGTGACGTCTGGCAGGCTGTACGCGTGCCTCCCGCCACCCGCCGTCCTGCCGCACCGGCCGGAGTCTCCTGGGACGCGGTCGAGCTCGCCCCGGTCCTGCTCGTCAGCGGCGCCGAGGGGCTGCTGGCGGACCGCGCCGTCGACCGGGTGATCGCGTTGGCCAGGGCAGCGGACCCGGGGGTCGAGGTGACCAGGCTCGAGGGCGCCGACTACGTCGTCGGGACGCTCGGCGTCGTCGCCAGCCCGTCGCTCTTCGCGGAGGACAAGGTGCTCGTGGTCGATGCCCTGGAGAAGGGGCCGGACGAGCTGCTGGCGGACGTCACGGCGTACGTCGCGGCCCCGCCGCCCGGGGTGGTGCTCGTCCTGCGGCACGGGGGCGGAGTCCGCGGCAAGAAGCTGCTCGACCTGCTGCGCTCCACGGGCGTCCCCGTCGTGTCCTGCGACGTGATCAAGTCCGACTCGGACAAGAGCGCGTTCGTCACGGCCGAGCTGCGCCGGGCGGCTCGACGCGCGGACGCCGCCGCCGTGCGCGCCCTCGTCGACGCCGTCGGCAGCGACCTGCGCGAGCTCGCGGCGGCGTGCGCTCAGCTCGTCGCGGACACGTCGGGCCTGATCGGTGCGGACGTCGTCGAGCGGTACTACGGCGGTCGGATCGAGGCGACGGGCTTCCGGGTGGCCGACGCGGCCGTCGCCGGCAACGCGGGACAGGCTGTCGCGCTGCTCCGGCACGCGCTGGCCACCGGCGTGGATCCCGTCCCGATCGTCGCCGCGCTCGCCGCCAAGCTCCGCGTGCTGGCCAAGGTCGCGGCGGTCCGCGGGCGTGGCGCCGGCGCCCTGCGGGACCTCGGGCTGGCGCCCTGGCAGACCGACCGGGCGATGGCGGACCTGCGACGGTGGACGCCGGAGGGGTTGGCCGGTGCGATCTCGGCGGTCGCGCAGGCCGACGCCGAGGTCAAGGGGGAGGGACGGGACCCGCGGTTCGCCGTCGAACGCGCCGTGCTGCGGGTGGCGGGATCCGTCGGCTGAGCCGCCGCTAGGCCTTATGGGTGAAGTTCGTTACGCAGTCAGGGTCAGTGCCGGCCCCAGGACGTCTCCCTGGAGCAGCTCGAATCCGAGGGCCCGACACTCCTGCACCAGGGCGTCGTTGCACACCCGCTCGGCGACGAGCACCGCTCCGTCGCGCCGGGCGAGATCCACGATGTGCGGTCCGACGCGATCGACGTCGCGGACGTCGATCTTGACGTAGTCGGCGAACGGGAGCATCGCGATCTGGTCGGGTTCGGCCGCGAAGTCGTCGATCGCGATCTTGTAGCCCCGGGCGCTCAGCCGGGCCAGGCCGGCGAGGACGGCGTCGTCCGCAGCGACGGACTCGACGATCTCCAGCACGAGCCGACCCGCATGTGCAGGCAGCGGACGGTCGTTGACCACGAACGAGCGGGTGACGTTCACGAAGGCGGGGTGACGGTCGCGAGGCGGTCCGTCACCGAACAGCACGTCCAGGACGGAGGCGGTGGCGATGTCCTGCCGGTCCGAGCGCCAGCGGTCGACCTGGGCGGGCAAGCCGTCCCGCGACCGGTAGAGGAACTCGTTGCCGTACAACGTGCCGTCGGTGTTCCAGATCGGCTGGCGCGCGATCGGGAGCCTCGCGGGGGTTCGGGGAGAGACTGCGGCCACGGTCACGCTGGATGAGAGCGCCGTGTGCGACATCTATGACGCCAGTCACCCGATCGGACGCACACCGTGTGACCGGGGTGCTGTGTCCGGACGCCGATGCGGCCTAGTGGTTCACGCGCGGGGCGCCGGCGCGGTCGAGCACACCGGCCCGCTCGAGCAGGTTCCCCTGGAACAGCGTGAATCCGAGGTCGCGGGCGTGCCGCAGCGTGTCCGCGCTCTCGACGAACTCGGCGATCAGGAGCGCGCCGTAGGAGCGTGCCAGGTGCACGACCGGCGGCCCCTCGACGTCGAGGTCGCGGACGTCGATCTTGACGAAGTCGGCGTGTGGGAGGAGGCGGCGCTGGTTGGGGTTGCTGACGAACGACGGGACCGCGATCCGGAAGCCCTGCTCGCGCAGCCGGCGGACTCCGGTGATCACCGCGGGATCGATAGTCACACCGTCGTTGATCTCGATGACCAGGCGATCTGGGCGGCTCGGGACCGGTAGCTCACCGACGAGGTAGGCCCGCGGGCAGCGCACGAAGAGCAGCCGCCCGTGGGCTACGTGCTCCAGGTCGACACGCCCGAACGTCGCGCCGAGAACGTGTGCCGTGGCGCGCTCGTGCTGGTGCGCGTTCCACGTCGTCGCGGTCGCCGTGTGCTGGTCGGGCGACCGGAACGAGAGCTGGTAGGCGAACGGCCTGCCGTGCTCCGAGAAGATCCCCTGGCGGGCGACGAGCACCGGCTCGCGAGCAATGCGCTGCGACCACTCCTGGCGGAGCGCCAGGGGGATGGCGTCCTCCACCGCAGCCGCGAGGTCCGCGAGCCTGCCGTCGGCGTCGTCCGGTGTCATGCGCACTATGACATCACAAGTTCGAGCCTATGAACGAGGAACTGTGGGTGGAATTCTCAGGACTGGGCCCAAGGTCCCGATCGAACGGGTGACAGACCGGTGAGTTTCACCCGATCCTCTTCACAAACCGACATGTGGCGGACCAGCGGCCCCTGGATCGGTCATCATGGTGTTGACCTAGCCCGTTGTGAAAATTGACAGGAGATCCATCATGTCCCGTTCCCTCAAGTCCGCCCTCGCCATCGCCGCGCTCGTCGTCACGTTCGGTCTGACGACCGGCGCGACCGCCGCGTCGGCGGCCCCCGTCCACGTCAACGGTGGGGCGAGCGGCTGCTGCCGGCTCGCGCAGTAAGCACCCACAGCCATGCACGCGGTCCCCGTCACATCATCACCCCCCGAAGGGGTGGTGCATGTTGTGCACGTCACACATACAATGACTGACCATGACCACGATTGCTGACCGGGTGCGCGACGCCAGGCTCGCTGCGGGACTGTCTCAGACCGCGCTTGCCGGGTCCGCGTTCTCCCCGAGCTACATCTCCTTGATCGAGGCGGGGCATCGGGAACCCACCGATTCCGCCCTTGCTGTGCTCGCCATCCGATTGGGCACCACCCTCGAGTTCCTCAAGCACGGTGAGGACGGACCGAACGAGGCGCGGACCCGGCTGGAGATCGACTACGCACGGCTCGATCTGACCCAGGGCGACGCCGCGGGCGCCAAGCGACGGCTCGAGGTCCTCGACCTCGACATCGTGTCGCCGACGCTTCGTGTCGACGCCCTCACCACGCTGGCCCGCGCACACGAAGGACTCGGTGACCTGGAGTCCGCCGTGGCCATCCTCGAGCCCCTGCTCGAGGACGCGCGGAGCCGGTCGCACCACGTGGAGTCGGCCAAGCTCGCCAACGCGCTCGTCGCGTCCTACCTCGAGGCCGGCGACCTGCACCGTGCTGTCGAGGTCGGCGAGCACACGCTGACCGAGCTGGAGGCCGCCGAGCTCACCGGGACGGACGGGCACCTGCGCCTGGCGTCCACGGTGCTCTGGGCGTATGTCGAGCGTGGCGATCTCCTCTACGCCACGCACCGGGCGGCGGAGCTCGTGCGGCTCGCCGAGTCCCTCGGCACGCCGCGTGGACGGGGCAGCGTCTACTGGAACGCGGCTCTCGTGGCGGAGCAGCGTCGCGACTACGAGCTGGCCCAGCGCTACACCGAGCGGGCGCTCGCGCTCCTCTCGGAGGGTGAGCCCGATCGTGACCTGCCGCGGCTCAGGCTCAACTACGCGTGGCTCCTGCTGCGCTCCGAGCCGGCGGAACCGACGGCGGCGCTCGAGCAGATCGAGCGTGCAGCCCCGGACCTGTCCGTCCTCGGATCGGAGCTGGACCTCGCCCGCGTCGACGTGGAGCGCTCGCGGGCGCACCTCCTGCTGGCCAACATCGACGCCGCCGAGGAGTACGCGAGCGCAGCTCTCGTCCGCCTCGGCGAACCCCCGCGCGTCGAGACCGCCATCGCGCACCTCTCGCTCGGGGACGCCCTGCACGCCCGGGGCGATCTCGAGGGGTCCGCACGTGCCTACCGCCTCGCGGCAGACATGCTCGGCATGATGTCGGCGTCACGGCAGTCTGCGGCTGCCTGGCGCGACCTCGGTGACCGCTACGCGCTGCACGGCGACACCTCCGGTGCCGCCGACGCGTACGACCGGGCACTGCGCGAAGCCGGCTTCCGGCCGACCGTTCCGCTCAGCTCCTGGGAGACCTGGTCGCTGGCCTGATCGGACTGCACGTCGACGAAGGCGCCATCCGTCGCGGATGGCGCCTTCGTCGCGTCGCGGACCGTCGGGGACCAGAACCGGCGCCCGCTCTCGAGGTCATGTCCCCAGATGCCGCGCGGACGACGACACGCGGGTCGCAAGGACGACGAAAACGGGGCCGGCGACGAGCGCCGACCCCGTTCGCGGGGAAGCTCAGAGCGAGGCGACCGACTTGGCCAGCGCCGACTTCTTGTTGGCCGCCTGGTTGGAGTGGATGACTCCCTTGGAGACGGCCTTGTCGAGCTTGCGAGAGGCGGACACGAGCGCCGTGCTGGCTGCGTCCTTGTCGCCACCGGCGACGGCCTCACGGACGCGACGGATGTGCGTCTTGAGCTCGGACTTCACCGCCTTGTTGCGCAGGCGCGCCTTCTCGTTGGTGGTGATGCGCTTGATCTGGGACTTGATGTTGGCCACGTAGGGACTCTCTTGTGCGTTCGCCGAAGCGATCTGACAGGTCTAGAGGGCGCACACAGCTCCGGGACTGGGGCGTGGGGACACCCGCGGAGAGGAACTGGGCTTGTGCCCGCCGACCCGGGCGGACACGCGAAGATCCATGTTACCAGGAGAGCCGGTCCATCCCGAAACCACTCGACGGAAGCTGGACCGGCATCTCACCCGACATCCTCACCCGACATCCTCACCAGCCGTGGCACCGGCGCAGCGCCGCGGTCACCTCGTCGAACAGGGCGCGGTCCACCGCGGCACCCTCGCGCCGGAACGCGGTCGGATGGAGCTGGACGACGCGGTCGAGACGGACCTCGCTCGGTCGGCGCTGCGCGTCCCACGACCCGGAGCCGATGTCCAGCCAGACGCGCCCGTGGCGTGCCTCGGCCGCGGCGTTGCGCGTGTGGTCCTTGCTCGTGAGCATCAGGCCGAGCACCGCCACGCCGTTGCGGGCGATCACGAGGACGGGCCGGTCCTTGCCCTGGGACGCGTCCTCCTCGTAGGGCACCCAGCCCCACACGATCTCGCCCGGGTCCGCGTCGCCATCGCGCCGCGGCGCGTACGTCGGACGGACGACCCCGTGGTGGTCCGGCAGGACGATCCGCTCGGCGGTCGGGGCTGGGGAGCGGCCGACGAGCCGGCCCCACAGGCGGCGCAGCCCCGCCCAGCGCGTCGATCCGGTCACCGGGCGAACCTACCGGTCCGGGCGCAGACGGTCGCACCCTAGTCCGTCCACGTGCGCGTCCTGTTACTCCGTGCGGGGCTTCGTAACGCGCCGTTATCACCGGGCGGATACTGTCCGGAACATGGCGGACCTGTTCGAGGACTACCCAGCGGGCGTCGCCTGGGACGAGATGATCGACGCCGACGGGGGATCGCGCGCGGCCTACAAGGGTCTGCACACGGCCCTGTCGGAGCTGAGCGCCGGCGAGCTGCGTGCGCGGGCCGAGACGTTGGCCCGGTCCTACCTCGCGCAGGGTGTCACCTTCGACTTCGCCGGCGAGGAGCGCCCCTTCCCCCTGGACGTCGTCCCGCGCGTGGTCGCCGGGGACGAGTGGGAGCACGTCGCACCCGGGGTCGCCCAGCGCGTGCGGGCGCTCGAGGCATTCCTTGCCGACGTCTACGGCCCCCAGAAGGCGATCGCCGACGGGGTCATCCCACGCTCCGTCGTCGTCTCGTCGACAAACTTCCTGCGAGCGGCCCGCGGCATCACCCCACCGAACGGCGTGCGCGTGCACGTCTCGGGGATCGACCTGATCCGCGACAGCCTCGACGGCTGGCGGGTGCTCGAGGACAACGTCCGGGTGCCCTCGGGCGTCAGCTACGTGCTCTCCAACCGCCGGGCGATGGCGCAGACGTTCCCCGAGCTGTTCGCGGCGCTGCGGATCCGGCCGGTCGCCGACTACCCCCGTCGGCTGCTGGCCGCGCTGACCGCCGCGGCCCCGAACGGGGTCGACGAGCCGACGGTCGTCGTGCTCACGCCCGGGGTCTTTAACAGCGCGTACTACGAGCACTCGCTGCTCGCGCGGATGATGGGCGTCGAGCTCGTCGAGGGTCGGGACCTGTTCTGCGCGAGCGGACGCGTCTGGATGCGCACCACCCAGGGCCGCCGCCGCGTCGACGTGATCTATCGCCGGGTGGACGACGACTACCTGGACCCGGTCGTCTTCCGCAACGACTCGTTCCTGGGCAGCCCGGGGCTGATGACCTGCGCGCGCAGCGGCACGGTCACCATCGCCAACGCGGTGGGCAACGGGGTCGCCGACGACAAGCTGGTCTACACCTACGTGCCCGACCTCATCCGGTACTACCTGTCGGAGGAGCCGATCCTGCGCAACGTCGACACGTGGCGGCTCGAGGAGCCCGACGCGCTCGAGGAGGTGCTGGACCGCCTCGACGAGCTGGTGGTCAAGCCGGTGGACGGGTCGGGCGGCAAGGGCCTCGTGGTCGGACCGCGGGCGTCGCGCAGCGAGCTGGCGGCGCTGCGGGTCCGGCTCCGCGACGACCCTCGAGGCTGGATCGCGCAGCCGGTGGTCCAGCTCTCGACGATCCCGACGCTCATCGGCGACAACCTGCGACCCCGCCACACCGACCTGCGACCGTTCGCGGTGAACGACGGCGAGTCGGTGTTCGTCCTGCCCGGCGGGCTGACCCGCGTGGCCCTGCCCGAGGGCGAGCTGGTGGTCAACTCGTCGCAGGGTGGCGGCTCGAAGGACACGTGGGTGCTGGGCGGCGCGGTCCCGCGGCGCGCGGTCCGGCACGGCTCCGACCTGCCGCAGTCGGTCGCCCAGGACGAGGCGGTCCCGATCGACTCGAACCCGAACGACGTGCGTGCCCAGGTCATGCAGCAGCAGCAAGGTCTCGCGTTCCGTGTCGGAGGTGGTGGCGCGTGCTGAGTCGGATCGCGGAGTCGCTGTTCTGGATCGGGCGGTACGTCGAGCGTGCCGACGACACCGCACGCCTGCTCGACGTCCACGTCCAGATCCTCCTCGAGGACCCCTGGGCGGAGGAGGACCTGGCCTGCCGATCGCTGCTGTCCGTGATGGACCGGCCGGCCGAGCCGAGCCACGTCGAGGTCGGTCGCGAGTACGTGCTCGACATGCTCGCGTACGACCGGTTCGCGCCGTCGTCGATCGCCGGCTCGCTCGTCTCGGCCCGGGAGAACGCCCGGCGCGCCCGCGAGACCATCTCGACCGAGCTGTGGGAGTCGCTGAACGCGACGTGGAACCAGCTGCCGTCGCACATGCGACCGGCGCGTCCGCACGACTACTTCACCTGGGTGCGCGAACGGGCGGCCGTGGTCGCGGGGATCACCGACTCGGCGACGTCGCGGGACGACACCTGGAACTTCATGGTGCTGGGCCGGTCGATCGAGCGCGCGGACATGACCGCCCGGCTCCTGACCACCCGGGCCCTGGCGGGTTCCGCCGGCCCGAGCTGGACCACCCTCCTGCGGTCCTGCGGCGCGCACGAGGCGTTCCTGCGGATGTACCGCGGCGCCGCCTCCGACGAGCGCGCGGCCGGCTTCCTGCTGACGGACCAGCTCTTCCCGCGGTCCATCGTCTTCGCGCTCAACCAGGCCGAGTCGTGCCTGGCGGCGCTCGAGCCGACGGCCGACCGGGCAGCGGTCGACGACGCACGTCGCCACATCGGCTACGTCCGGACCAACCTCGAGTACCGGCCGCTGATCGAGGTGCTCGACGCCTTGCCGAAGGAGATGGAACGCGTGCAACGAGCCTGCTCGGCCGCATCGGACGCGATCCGGGGGCGGTACTTCCCCAGCGGATCCGCCACGAACTGGGTGGGGGAGGCCCTGTGAGCCGGTTGCGCGTGGTGCACACGACGTCGTTCGAGTACGCGAGCCCCGTCCTCGCGTCGTACAACGAGGCCCGCATGACGCCGCTGACCCAGCAGGGCCAGACGGTGCTCGAGTCGAGGATCGACGTGCAGCCGCACACGGGCTGGTCGGAGTACCGCGACTACTGGGGAACGGCGGTGTCGGCGTTCGAGGTGCTCACGCCGCACGAGTCGATGGTGGTGACCGCCGAGCACGTGGTCGAGGTGGCCGACCGGCTCCCGCTGAAGAGCCCGGCGGGCTGGGAGACCCTGCGCGGCGCCGAGCTGCGCGACCGGCTGGCGGAGTTCCTCTCCGACACGCCGACCACCACGCCGCCGGAGGAGGTCGTCGAGCTGGCCCAGCGCGTGGCATCCGAGCTGCCACCGGCCGAGGCCGCGCTCGCCGTGAGCAACGCGCTGCGCGACGAGGTCGAGTACATCCCTGGCGCGACGACGGTGCACACCCCGGCCGCCGAGGCGTGGGCCAAGCGCGCCGGCGTCTGCCAGGACCTGGCGCACCTGGTCTCGGGTGCGCTGCGCTCCATCGGCATCCCCGCGCGCTACGTGTCGGGCTACCTGCACCCGGACGACGAGGTGGCGATCGGCACGACCGTGAGCGGCGACTCGCACGCCTGGGTCGAGTGGTGGGTGGGCGAGTGGTTCGCCTACGACCCCACCAACCGCGCGGTCGTGGGCGACCACCACGTGGTGATCGCACGCGGACGGTCCTACGACGATGTGCCGCCGCTGCGCGGGATCTTCGCGGGCGCGGGGACACAGGACACGTCCGTGACGGTGCAGATCACGCGCGAGGCCTGATCGGTCTAGGGCGTCAGACCCAGGGCCAGGGCCTCGTCGAGGACCCGGCGGTCGCCGCTGACGCCGGGCTCGTCTGCCGGGCGACGCCAGAGCAGCAGGGCGAGCGACTGGGCGGTCCCGGTCGCGGTGACCGGCGGGGCGCCGCCGTCGGCCGAGTCGAGCACCCAGCAGCGGCCGACGTCCTCGGCCACCAGCGCGATCGGCGACGGCAGCCGAGGGATGCGACCCAGGCGGACCTGGCGGGGCTGCATGACGGTCGCGACCTCGTCGACCGTGTCCGCCCAGACGGACGCGTCCACGACGAGGTCGAGACCGGCCGCGGTGCGCAGGTCCCAGAGGTGGACGAGCGTCTCGTGCACCTGGCGTCGACGCCAGAACGACGCGGGACCGGGCCCGTTCAGGGTCCACGACGGCGCGTCCGGGCCGAGGTCGGTCAGCGTGTCCAGCAGCTCGGCCGCGCACTCCCGGTAGAGGTCCTCCAGCACGAACGGCCCGCGCCCGAGCGGCGTCTCCTGCTCACGGCGCGCCTGGCCCGCCGCCCAGTGGTGGATCCGGGCGACGTGCACGACGAGGTCCTCGACCCGCCAGCGGCCGCACCAGGGGACGCGGGTGGTCGGGTCGACCTCGGGGATCGTCGCCAAGAACTGGGCCTGGAGGTTGGCCAGGACGGCAAGCCGAGGAGCCGCGGCGACATCCGAATCACCAGGGTGCGTCGTCATGGGACCATGGTGGTACCGACCGCACGAGACCCGACAGGGCGACGACGGTCACCGTTCGTCGCGACAGCGCCAGCCGCCGCGCGACTTCTACGCCAGGAGCCAGTCCGCTTGTCCCCGATCCCCGGTGCCGCCGCCTCGTCGCGCATCCACCCGGCAGCCACGCCGCCGGAGCTGCTGCGCAACTTCTGCATCATCGCGCACATCGACCACGGCAAGTCGACGCTCGCGGACCGCATGCTGCAGCTCACGGGCGTCGTCGACGCGCGGGCGATGCGCGCGCAGTACCTGGACCGCATGGACATCGAGCGCGAGCGCGGCATCACGATCAAGTCGCAGGCCGTGCGCATGCCGTGGGGCGTAGGCGACGACGCGTTCGCGCTCAACATGATCGACACACCCGGGCACGTCGACTTCACCTACGAGGTGTCCCGGTCGCTGGCCGCCTGCGAGGGTGCCGTGCTGCTGGTCGACGCCGCGCAGGGCATCGAGGCCCAGACGCTGGCCAACCTGTACCTGGCGCTGGACAACGACCTGACGATCATCCCGGTGCTCAACAAGATCGACCTGCCGGCGGCCCAGCCCGAGCGGTACGCCGAGGAGCTGGCCCGCCTGATCGGCGGCCAGCCGGAGGACTGCCTGCGGGTGTCCGGCAAGACCGGCGAGGGCGTCATCGAGCTGCTGGACCGCATCGTCGAGCTGGTCCCGCCGCCCACCGGCGACGCCCACGCCCCCGCCCGCGCGATGATCTTCGACTCGGTCTACGACACCTACCGCGGCGTCGTCACCTACGTCCGCGTGATCGACGGCAACCTCAACCCGCGCGAGAAGATCGTCATGATGTCGACCCGCGCGACGCACGAGCTGCTCGAGATCGGTGTGATCTCCCCGGAGCCCGTGCCGACGAAGGGCCTCGGGGTCGGTGAGGTGGGCTACCTGATCACCGGCGTGAAGGACGTGCGCCAGTCGAAGGTCGGCGACACGGTCACCAACGCGAGCAAGCCCGCCGCGGAGGCGCTCGGGGGCTACTCGGACCCCAAGCCGATGGTCTTCTCGGGCCTGTACCCGATCGACGGCACCGACTACCCGGTGCTGCGCGACGCCCTGGACAAGCTCAAGCTCAACGACGCCGCGCTCAACTACGAGCCCGAGACGTCGGTTGCCCTCGGCTTCGGGTTCCGCGTGGGCTTCCTCGGCCTGCTGCACCTGGAGATCGTGCGCGAGCGGCTCGAGCGCGAGTTCGACCTGGACCTCATCTCCACCGCGCCCAACGTCGTCTACGAGGTCACGCTCGAGGACAAGAGCGTGGTCACGGTGACCAACCCGAGCGAGTTCCCGTCGGGCAAGATCGGCGCCGTCAACGAACCCATGGTCAAGGGCACGATCCTGGCGCCGTCCGAGTTCATCGGGGCGATCATGGAGCTCTGCCAGACCAAGCGCGGCGAGCTCCAGGGCATGGACTACCTCTCCGAGGACCGCGTCGAGCTGCGCTACGTGCTCCCCATGGCCGAGATCGTGTTCGACTTCTTCGACCAGCTGAAGTCCAAGACGCGCGGCTACGCCAGCCTCGACTACGAGCGCATCGGCGACCAGGAGGCCGACCTGGTCAAGGTCGACATCCTGCTGCAGGGCGAGACCGTCGACGCCTTCAGCGCGATCGTGCACCGCGACAAGGCCTACGCCTACGGCGTCATGATGACGGCCAAGCTCAAGGACCTCATCCCGCGCCAGCAGTTCGAGGTGCCCATCCAGGCCGCCATCGGGGCGCGGATCATCGCCCGCGAGACCATCCGCGCCATCCGCAAGGACGTGCTGGCCAAGTGCTACGGCGGCGACATCACGCGCAAGCGCAAGCTCCTGGAGAAGCAGAAGGAGGGCAAGAAGCGCATGAAGACGATCGGCCGGGTCGACGTGCCGCAGGAGGCCTTCATCGCCGCGCTCTCCAGCGAGCCGGCGGGCTCCGCGGGCGGCAAGGACGCGAAGAAGAAGTGACCTGAGCATGTCTCCTGCTCTCCCTGAGGGAGATGTGGCTCCCGACGACGGCTCCCTTCCGCCGTGGGCGTTCGAGGGTCTGACCGATCGCGCGTTCGGGGTCTACCTGCACGTCCCGTTCTGCACCGTGCGCTGCGGGTACTGCGACTTCAACACGTACACGGCCACCGAGCTGGGCGGCGGCGCGAGCCAGCACGCGTACGCGGACACCGCGCTGAGGGAGATCGCGCTCGCCGCTTCGATCCTGCCCTCGCGGCCGGTGCAGACCGTGTTCGTCGGGGGTGGGACCCCGACGGTCCTGTCCGTCCCGGACCTGTCGCGCATGCTGGCCGGCGTCGGGGACGCCTGGGGCTTCGCCGACGACGTCGAGGTGACCACCGAGGCCAACCCCGACTCGGTGACGCCGCAGTCCCTGGCGGCCCTGGCATCCGCCGGCTTCACTCGCGTCTCGTTCGGCATGCAGTCGGCGGTGCCGCACGTGCTGGCCACCCTCGAGCGCACGCACGACCCGCGACGCATCCCCGACGTCGTGCGGTGGGCCCGCGACGCCGGGCTCGCGGTCTCCCTGGACCTCATCTACGGCACGCCCGGCGAGTCGGTCGACGACTGGCGCACGAGCGTCGAGGCCGCGCTGGCCACGGGCGTCGACCACGTCTCCGCGTACGCGCTCGTGGTCGAGGCAGGCACCCGCATGGCCGTCCAGGTGCGGCGCGGCGAGCTGGAGCTGCCGGACGGGGACGACCAGGCGACCAAGTACGAGCTGGCCGACGACCTGTTCGAGGCGGCCGGCCTGCGCTGGTACGAGGTGAGCAACTGGTCGCGCACGCCGCAGACCGCCTGCCGGCACAACCTCGCCTACTGGCGGGGCGACGACTGGTGGGGGATAGGGCCCGGTGCGCACAGCCACGTCGGTGGGGTCCGCTGGTGGAACGTCAAGCACCCGCGCGCGTACGCCGACCGGCTCGACCGGGGCCTGAGCCCGGCCGCCGGACGCGAGACCGTGAGCGACGACGGCGCCCTGCTCGAGCGGCTCATGCTCGGCGTGCGGCTGGCCGGCGGGCTGCCGCTGGACGTGCTCCCCGTCGCGGCGCGGCCGGCCGTCGCGGGGCTGATCGCGGACGGCCTCGTGGACGGCGTCGCGGCCCTGGGTGGCGACGGCGCGGAGCGGCGGCTCGTGCTGACGCGTCGAGGGCGGCTGCTCGCGGATGCGGTGGTCCGGGCGCTCGCGGCCTGACTGTGCGGGGTCTGTGGGCCCGCTGGGCGTCCGTCCGACATGCCGGGTGCGTCCCGGTTCCTTGACACGGGTGAGCGCCTTCGGTTCGCTGGCGCGTGGGCGACGACCGCCCCACGTGACCAGGGAGGCCACGCATGAGCGAGAACCCGGGCGGACCACCGCCGAGCGACGGCGAGCCCGTCGTGCCTGACCCGCAGCCGCCCGTCCCGCCGGCCGAGCCGCCCGCGGCGCCTCCACCTCCGCCCGAGCCGCCGGTGGCACCGCCGCCCGCCCCGCCCGTCGCGCCACCGGCCCCGCCCGTCGTGCCACCGGCGCCCGACTACGGCCAGCCGGCCCCCGGCGCCTACCCGCCGCCGCCCGCGCAGTACGGCCAGCCCGCGCCGGGTGCCTACCCGCCAGCGGCCCCGCCGTACGGGCAGCCCGCGCCGGGCTACGGCCAGCAGCCGCCCGGATACCCGCCGCCCCCGCCCGCGTACGGGCCGCCGGGTGCGTACCCGCCACCCCCCGCCGGGTACGGGGCGCCGATGGTCCAGCCGTCGCCGATCGGCGAGTCGTACTCCTACGGCTGGAAGCAGTTCACCCGGCACGGCGGCCTGTTCATCGGCGCCGGCATCGTGTGGTTCGTGATCGCCATCGTCGCGTTCGCGATCATCGGCGCGATCTTCGGGGGCACGAGCGAGATCTTCCGGGTGACGACGGGCGGGCGCATCGCGATCTCGTTCGGCTTCATCGTGTTCTCGCTCGTCCTGACGATGATCGGTTACCTGATCCAGGCGATCTTCATCAGCGCCGCGCTCGAGCTCACCGAGGGCCGACCGATCGGGTTCGGGACGTTCTTCCGATTCGTCGACGCCGGCCCGGTGGTGCTCACGGCCCTGCTGCTGACGGCTATCACGTTCGTGATCAACCTCATCCCGATCTTCGGTGGGCTGCTCAACATCGTCGTGACGTTCCTGCTGTTGTTCACGCTCTGGTTCGTGATCGGCAAGAGGCTCGCGCCGGTGGACGCGGTCAAGGCGAGCTACCAGCTGGTCGCCGCCAACCTGTCGACCGTGATCCTCTTCTACCTGCTGGTGATCGCGACGATCGTCGTCGGCGCCCTGGTCTGCCTCGTCGGCCTGCTCGTCGCCGTGCCGCTGGTGCTCCTCGCCACGGCATTCCTGTTCAAGCGTCTGCTCGGCGACCCGATCGCCCCCGTCGCCTGATCGCACGCCGACGATGCCCGGCCCGCTGGACGCGGGCCGGGCATCGTCACGTCGTGACGAAGTCGATGAGCTCCTCGACGCGACCGAGCAGGCTGGGCTCCAGGTCGGCGTAGCTGCGCACGGAGCGCAGGATGCGCTGCCACGCACGCGCGACGTCGGCCTGCTCCTGCGCCGGCCAGCCGAGCTCGCGCAGGATGCCGTGCTTCCACTCGGTGCCGCGCTCGATGGTCGGCCATGCCGTCAGGCCGATGCGCTCAGGCCGTACGGCCTGCCACACGTCCACATAGGGGTGTCCGAGCACGAGCACCGTGCCGGCGGGGGCCGCCTTCACGGCCTCGGCGGCGATCCGACTCTCCTTCGCGCCGTCCACCAGGTGGTCCACCAGCACGCCCACCCGACGGCCCGGCCCGGGGGCGAAGTCACGGATCGCGTCGGGCAGGTTGTCGACGCCGTCCAGCAGCTCGACCACTACGCCCTCGAGCCGCAGGTCGTCGCCCCAGACCTTCTCGACCAGCTCGGCGTCGTGCTTGCCCTCGACCCAGATGCGGCTGCCGCGAGCGACGCGCGCGCGGGCGTCGTGCACGGCGACCGACCCGGAGGCGGTGCGGGTGGGCCTCGGCGGCGCGGGCGCACGGACGGGGGCGGTCAGCGCGACCGGTTCGCCGTCCAGCCAGAACCCCCGGCCGAGCGGGAAGGTGCGCGTGCGACCGCGGCGGTCCTCGAGGACGACCACGTGCACCCCGCCGGACTTCTCGACGCGGACGACCGCTCCGACCCAGCCGGTGGTCACCTCCTCGACGACGAGGCCCGGCTCGGCGGCCTGCGGGCGGCTCGTCCTGGGGGCCTTGTGGTGGGTCGAGCCCGATCCCCCCAGCACGTCGGAGCCGTAGCGGTCCTGGTTCACCCGGGCAGCGTAGGTGGCAGGCTCGCACCGGTCCGCGGGGCGCGCCGGGTTCCGCTGTGCGCGGAGCACCGGGTGGTGTCGGTCGCGCGGCGTAGCATTGGCACTCCCGCCGGCGGAGTGCTACCTGCAGGTCGAGGGGCACTGCACGTCGACCACGGGTGAGGAGGCGGGATGAGCGACGACAGACGGCTGGACGTGCTGCGCGCGATCGTCGAGGACTACGTCGCCACCCGCGAGCCCGTCGGGTCGCGTGCGCTCGTCGAGCGGCACTCGCTCGGGGTCTCACCGGCCACGATCCGCAACGACATGGCCTCCCTCGAGGAGGGCGGCTACATCGCCCAGCCGCACACCTCGGCCGGCCGCGTGCCCACCGACAAGGGCTACCGGCTGTTCGTCGACCAGCTCTCGAGCGTCAAGCCGCTGTCCAGCCCGGAGCGGCGGGCGATCGGCATGTTCCTGGAGAACGCGCAAGACCTCGACGACGTGGTCGACCGGGCCGTGCGGCTCATCGCGCAGCTGACACAGCAGGTCGCCGTCGTGCAGTACCCGTCGCTGCGACGCTCCGCGCTGCGGCACGTCGAGCTCGTGCCCGTGGGTCAGCGTCATCTGCTCGTCGTGCTCATCACGGACACCGGTCGCGTGGAGCAGCGCACGCTCGAGCTGGACCACGAGCTCGACGAGTCCGTCGTGGCGATGCTGCGTGCCCGGTTGAACGTGAGCGCCGCAGGGCGCCGACTGTCCGAGCTGCCCGTGGCCCTCGCGGACCTGACCGCGGCGTTCGCGCCCGCCGACCAGCCGCTCGTGCGCAGCGTCGTCGCCGTGCTCGAGGAGACCCTGGCGCAGGAGAGCGAGGAGCGCGTGGTCCTCGCCGGCACGGCCAACCTCGCCCGGGCCGGCGGCACCGACGTACGCTCGATCGGGCCGGTCCTCGAGGCCCTCGACGAGCAGGTGGTCCTGCTGCGGCTCCTCTCGGAGATGGCCGAGGACACGCAGGCGGTCACCGTGCGGATCGGTCGCGAGACCCAGCACGACGGCCTCGTCGAGACGAGCTTCCTGAGCACCGGCTACGGCGACGAGGGCGGCGGCTCGGTGGCACGGATCGGCTCGATCGGCCCGCTGCGCATGGACTACCCGGCCACCATGTCCGCCGTGCGCGCCGTCGCCCGCTACCTGACCCGGATCCTGGCGCAATGAGCGGCGCCAAGGGCACCGAACGGAACAGAACTCCCACCGGAAGTGAGCACATCCTCCCGTGACCGACTACTACGAGGTCCTGGGTGTCCCGCGCGACGCGACGCCCGAACAGATCAAGAAGGCGTACCGCAAGCTCGCCCGCGAGCACCACCCGGACGTCGCGGGTGCGGACTCCGGTTCCGAGGACACGTTCAAGGACGTCTCGCGCGCCTACGACGTGCTGGGCAACCCGGAGAAGCGCCGCGCCTACGACATGGGCGGCGACCCGTCGTCGCCCGGCGGCGGCATGGGCGGTGGGTTCGGCTTCCAGGACATCTTCGAGACCTTCTTCGGAGCGGCCACCGGCCAGGCGCAGCAGCGCGGGCCGATCCCACGAGCGCGCCGCGGCCAGGACGCGCTCGTCCGCCTCGACCTGGACCTGACCGAGGTGACCTTCGGCGTGCACCGCGACGTGCCCGTCGACACGGCCGTGCTCTGCCCGACGTGCAACGGCACGTGCTGCCGCCCGGGCACCTCGCCCCGCACCTGCGAGGTCTGCGGTGGTCGCGGCTCGGTGCAGAGGGTCGCCCGGTCCTTCCTGGGTCAGGTCATGACGACGCAGCCGTGCGCGGCGTGCCACGGCTTCGGAAGCGTCATCCCCGAGCCGTGCACCGAGTGCTCCGGCGAAGGCCGCGTCCGGTCCCGTCGCACTCTCGGCGTCGACGTCCCCGCGGGCGTGGACACCGGCACGCGCATCAAGCTGACCGGCCAGGGCGAGGTCGGACCGGCCGGCGGCCCCGCGGGCGACGTCTACCTCGAGGTGCGCGAGCGCAAGAACGACACGTTCGTCCGCCGCGGCGACGATCTGCACGCCACGCTCGAGGTGCCGATGACCGCGGCGGCGCTCGGTACCGTCCTGATGCTCGACACCCTGGACGGGCCGCGCGAGGTCGACCTGCGACCGGGCACGCAGCCCGCGCAGATCGTCACGCTGAAGAACCTGGGCGTCGGGCACCTGCACGTGGGCGGTCGAGGCGACCTGCACGTGCACGTGGACGTCCAGGTGCCCGTCGCCATGGACGAGGAGCAGGCCGAGCTGCTGCGCAAGCTCGCGGCGCTGCGCGGTGAGGAACGCCCCGAGGCGCGGTTCGCCGGGTCGAGCACCGGCGTGTTCGCCAAGCTGCGCGACAAGCTGTCCGGCCGCTGAGCGGCCACGCCGTGCGCAGGCCGACGTCATGAGCGCGCCCGTCTTCCTCGCCGAGCCGGGGAGCCTGGTGGCCGTCGCCGCCGGTGGCACGTACCTGCTGGGCGGCACCGAGGGGCGCCACGCCGGTGTCGTCCAGCGGCGTTCACCGGGCGAGCGCGTCGACGTCGTCGACGGGGACGGGGTGCGCCTGGTCGGCGTCGTCGACTCGGTCTCGGCCGACGGGGTTCTCGTCGCCGTCACGGACGTGGTCGTCGAAGGGGCACCCGTGGTCTCGCTCGTGCTCGTGCAGGCCCTGGCCAAGGGTGACCGCGACGAGATGGCGATCGAGGCGGCCACCGAGGTCGGCGTCGACGCGGTGGTCCCCTGGCAGGCCGAGCGGTCGATCGTGGTGTGGCGCGGCGACCGGGCCGCCAAGAGCCGGTCCCGATGGCTGGGCACCGTGCGCTCCGCGGCCAAGCAGTCGCGCCGGGCCCGCGTACCGGACGTCGGCCAGGCGCTCGACGGGCGCGGCCTCGCCGAGCGGATCCGGTCGGTCGTCGCCGCCGGGGGTGTCGCGCTGGTCCTGCACGAGGACGCGGCGGCGCCGATCGCCGACGTCACGCTGCCGACCGTGGGGGAGTGCCTGGTCGTCGTCGGCCCGGAGGGCGGTATCGGTGAGCCGGAGCTGGCCCGGCTGACGGATGCGGGCGCGAGCGCGGTCCGGCTCGGTCCGCACGTGCTGCGGACGTCGACCGCGGGGCCGGTCGCGCTGGCGGTCCTCGCGCAGCGGCTGGGTCGGTGGGCGTGAGCCCGAATCTTGTGGTCGCAGGCTCGTAGACTGCTGTCCTGCACCTCGTCACCACACCTCATCGAGCACGTCGTCATCAACCAAGGAGCCCGCGGCGCACGCCGAGCACATGGCCGAACCAACATCTGCACGCACAGACCGTGCCCACGGTGCGCCGGCTCGCGTCGAGCACCGCATCACCGTGCCGTCGGACATCTCCATGGTGGAGCTGCTCGGCCCGCAGGACGAGGTCCTGCGGGCGGTCGAGGCCGGTTTCACCACGGTCGACATCCACGTCCGCGGCAGCGAGGTGACGTTGGCCGGTCCGGTCGGCGACGTCGCGCTCGTCTCCCGGCTCGTCGACGAGCTGGTCGAGATGGCTGCCGGCGGGACGCCCCTCACGCCGGACATCGTCGTCCGGTCGGTCGCCATGCTGACGGCGGCCTCGACCGCGCGGCCGGCCGACATCCTGTCGTTCAACATCCTGTCCAGCCGGGGGCGCACCATCCGGCCCAAGACGTCCGGGCAGAAGGAGTACGTCGACGCGATCGACCGGCACACGGTCACGTTCGGCATCGGTCCCGCCGGAACGGGCAAGACCTACCTGGCGATGGCGAAGGCCGTCCAGGCGCTCCAGGACCGTAAGGTGCACCGGATCGTGCTGACGCGGCCCGCGGTCGAGGCCGGCGAACGGCTCGGCTTCCTGCCCGGCAGCCTCTCGGACAAGATCGACCCGTACCTGCGCCCGCTGTACGACGCGCTGCACGACATGGTCGACCCCGAGGCGATCCCGCGGCTCATGGAGGCCGGCACCATCGAGGTCGCGCCGTTGGCCTACATGCGCGGTCGCACCCTGAACGACGCGTTCATCATCCTCGACGAGGCGCAGAACACGACCGTCGAGCAGATGAAGATGTTCCTCACCCGGCTGGGCTTCGGGTCCAAGGTCGTGGTCACCGGCGACGTGACGCAGGTGGACCTGCCGTCGTCGACCACCTCGGGCCTGCGGGTGGTCGAGCAGGTGCTCTCCGGCATCGACGACGTCTCGTTCTGCCGCCTCGGTTCGTCGGACGTCGTCCGGCACCGGCTGGTCAGCGAGATCATCGACGCCTACGCACGCTGGGACAGGAGCTGAGATGAGCGTCGAGGTCAGGAACGAGTCCGGCTACGCCGTCGACGAGGCGGAGTTCGCCTCGCTCGGCAGGTTCGTCATCGACGCCATGCACCTGCACCCGCAGACGGACCTGTCGATCACGCTGGTGGGCACCGACGCCATGACGGACCTGCACGTCCAGTGGATGGACGAGCCGGGTCCGACCGACGTGCTGTCGTGGCCGATGGACGAGCTCCGGCCGGGCCGTGAAGGGGACCCCACTCCCGCCGGCCTGCTGGGCGACGTCGTGCTGTGCCCCGAGGTCGCGGCCCAGCAGGCCCGCACCGCCGGGCACTCGACCGAGGACGAGCTCCTGCTGCTCACGACGCACGGGATCCTGCACCTGCTCGGCTACGACCACGTCGAGCCGGACGAGCACAAGGAGATGTTCGACCTCCAGCGCCAGCTCCTCCTGAGGTTCTTGGCCACCCGATGACGGACGTCCCGGTCGCACTGCTCGTCCTGCTCGCGGTGCTCGGCATCGCCGCGGCCGCCGCCCTGTCCGCAGGGGAGATCGCGGTCGTGCGCGTGTCCCGCGCGGCGGTGACCGAGCTGACGGCGGATCGGCACCCCGCGGCCCGGCGCGTGCGCGCGCTGACCGAGCACCCGACCCGGGTCGCGGCCGCGGCCGCCTTCGTCCGGCTGCTCCTGGAGATGACCGCGACCGTCTGCATCACGCTCGCGGTGAGCTCGAGCGACCTGGCGTGGTGGGCCGTCCTGCTGATCTCGGTGGCCTTGTGCGGGCTCGTGGCATTCCTGCTCGTACGGGCCAGCCCCCGCACGCTCGGCCGCCGGCACCCGGTGCGGACGCTGACCCTCCTGTCGGGTCCGCTCGTGGCGGTCACGGCCGTGGCCGGGCGGCTCGGTGCCGTCGGGCGGCCCACGGAGGGCTCCGCCGAGGAGGAGGAGGACGAGCTGCGCGACATGGTCCAGCGCGTCAGCGAGTCGGACGTGATCGAGGACGAGGAGCGGGAGATGTTCCGCTCTGTGCTCGAGCTCGGCGACACGCTCACGCGCGAGGTGATGGTGCCGCGCACCGACATGGTGACCGCGCCCGAGGACACGCCGGTCCGCAAGGCCCTGGCCCTGCTGCTGCGCTCGGGGTTCTCCCGCGTGCCGCTCACCGGGGAGTCGGTGGACGACCTGACCGGCGTGCTGTACCTCAAGGACGTGGTCCGCCGCCTGCCGATCGCGCCCACGGGCCGCTCGAACAACAACAAGCAGCAGGCCATGCTCGACGCGCCGGCCAGCTCCCTGGCGCGGCCGCCCGTGTTCGTGCCGGAGTCGAAGCCGGTCGACGAGCTGCTGCGCGAGCTGCAGGCCGGGACGTCGCACATGGCGATGGTGGTCGACGAGTACGGCGGCATCGCCGGGCTGGTCACCATCGAGGACGCGCTGGAGGAGATCGTCGGCGAGCTGACCGACGAGCACGACCCGACCGCCCCCGCGGTCGAGGACCTGGGGGCCGGCGTGTTCCGGGTCCCCGCTCGGCTGGGCCGCGACGAGCTGGGCGAGCTGTTCGGCCTCGAGGTGGAGGACGAGGACGTGGACAGTGCCGGCGGCCTGCTGGCCAAGGCCTTGGGTAAGGTTCCTCTGCTCGGGTCCGCAGGGGACATCCACGGGCTGCACCTCGTCGCGGACCGTGTCGAGGGTCGGCGCCGCCGGCTGGCCACCGTCCTGGTGAGCCAGGTGGACGCCGAGGAAGACGAGCAGGAGAACGCGGGCTCCAGGCGTGACGCCCCGTCCGACAACCACGGAGCGACCCGATGACCTTCCGATCCGGCTTCGCCTGCTTCGTCGGGCGCCCCAACGCGGGCAAGTCGACGCTGACCAACGCGCTGGTGGGGCAGAAGGTCGCGATCACGTCGGGCCGCCCGCAGACCACCCGGCACACCATCCGCGGCATCGTGCACCGCCCCGACGCTCAGCTGATCCTGGTGGACACCCCCGGCCTACACCGGCCGCGGACGCTGCTCGGGGAGCGGCTCAACGCGCTGGTCAAGGACACGCTGACCGAGGTCGACGTGGTCGGGTTCTGCCTGCCCGCGGACCAGCGGGTCGGACCCGGGGACCGGTTCATCGCCGAGCAGATGAGCGAGCTGGCGCGGGACGGCCGCGGCACCCCCGTCGTCGCGATCGTCACCAAGGCGGACCTCGTCGGCAAGGGCAAGCTGGCCGAGCACCTCATGCAGGTGCAGGCGCTGGGCGACTGGGCGGACATCGTGCCCGTGTCCGCGGTCGGCGGGTACCAGGTCGACGTGCTGGAGAAGGTCCTGATCGGGCACCTGCCCGAGGGCGCGCCTCTGTACGCGGAGGGCGAGCTCACCGACGAGCCGGAGGCCGTGATGGTCGCCGAGCTGGTCCGGGAGGCGGCTCTCGAGGGCGTCCGCGACGAGCTGCCGCACTCCCTGGCCGTGGTCGTGGACGAGATCGTGCCGCGCGACGAGCCGGCGGCGAACGGGGTGCCCATGCTCGACGTGCGCGTCCACCTGTTCGTGGAACGCGACAGCCAGAAGGCGATCATCATCGGCAAGGGCGGTGCCCGGCTGCGCGACGTGGGCAGCGAGGCACGCCGGGGGATCGAGGCGCTGCTCGGCGCGCGCGTGTACCTGGACCTGCACGTCAAGGTGGCCAAGGACTGGCAGCGTGACCCCAAGCAGCTCGGGAAGATGGGCTTCTAGACGATGCTGAAGTCGGACGTCGAGGCGTCGCGCGCGCGCGGGACCGGGAGCCGGACCCGGGCGGTGCTGGGGGTCGTCGCAGGCACCGTGGTCGGCCTGGTGGTGCTCGCGGTCGTGGGATCGGTGCTGGGCCCGCAGTGGGACCCGACGCCGCTGACCGATCCGCTGCAGGTGCAGACGGAGGACACGGCGATCGGGTCCGCGGCGACGGCGGGTCAGTACGAGGTCAAGACGACGGTCGTGACCGTCCAGCTGGACGGCGAGACGATCGATGCGCGGATCAGCGAGCCCGTCGGGCTGGACTCGCCGAAGCCGGGCGTCGTGTTCATCCACGGCGCGGGCACGGGCCGGTACGAGATCGCGTTCCTGGCGCAGGCGCACGCGCTGGCGGCCTCGGGCATCGTCGCCATGGTGCCCGACAAGCGGCTCGACACCTACACCACCCGCCACCGCGACTACGTGGGGATGGCGCAGGACTACGCCGCCTCGGTGAAGCTCCTGCAGAGCTACCCCGGGGTCGACCCGGACCGGGTGGGTCTGTATGCCGAGAGCGAGGGCGGCTGGATCGCGCCGGTGCTGGCCGCGAGGCACCCCGACGTGGCGTTCGTCGTCCTGGTCTCCTCCCCGGTGGTGCCGCCCCGCGAGCAGGCTGCGTTCGCCGTCGACTCCTACCTGCGCAACACCGGCGTGCCGCACGGGGTGTTCCGGGCGATCCCGCGCGCGGTCGGGATGTCGGTCCCCGGGGGCGGCTTCGAGTACGCCGACTTCGACGTCACGCCCTACCAACGCCAGATGCGACAACCGGTCTTCGTGGTCTACGGCACGGGAGACATCTCCATGCCGACCATCCAGGGCGCCCAGCAGGTCATCGACGACACGGCGCTGGCGGAGAACGACGACGTGACGGTCCGCTACTACAAGGGCGCCAACCACGGGATCCGGGTGGACGGCGTGGTCGACTCCACGTTCCTGACCGACCTGTCGGGGTGGGTCCTCGGGCTGCCCGGCACCGCGGCGTCCGAACCGCGGATCGCCGGCGACCAGCCCGTGCAGACCTACCTCGCCGCACCCGTCCCGCAGCCGCGCTGGAACAGCGACGTGGTGCTGGTGCTCATCGCGCTGGCCCTGGTGCTCATCGTGCTCGGACCGCTCGCGGTCGGCGTCGGGCGCGGGGTCGAGGCCACCGCGAACCGCGTGCGCGGGGGCTCGCGCCCCGACGGTCCACGGTTCGGGCACGGCATCCTGCCGAGGCTCGTGGCGGTCGGCGCGGGAGCGATCCTGACGCTCGTGGCGCTCATCTGGTACGTCGTCGCGGTCGCCCGCCTCGCCCTGAACTACGAACGCAACGACCTCGTCGTCCAGGGCGGCTGGATCCTCGTCCGGCTGCTCGGGGTCGCCGTCGTGCTCGCTGCGGTGCTGCTCGTCCGCCGGTACCGTCAGGCCCGTGCAGCCGGTGCGCGCCCCGCACCCGGCGTCCTGCGGAGCGTGGTCCTGTGGGGTGGCGTCGTCGGTTCGGGGATCCTGCTCGTCGTGCTCGCCTACTGGGGTGTCTACCAGCTGGGCATCTGACCACAGGGTGACCCCTTGTTGTGTACCTGGGGCTCACGTAGGGGACGATGTGCGCCGATGATGCAACGAGGCACTCGGTCGGGTGCTGACTCGTCGCGCGGAGAGGCAGGGGGACGAAGGTGCGAACGTCGTGGGGTTCGGCGACCGATCGCGGCCTCGTGCGTGACGTCAACGAGGACGCCCTGCTGGCCTACCCGCCGGTGTTTCTCGTGGCCGACGGAATGGGCGGTCACGACGCCGGTGACCTGGCCAGCCGCATCGCCGTCGAGGAGTTCGCGCAGCTGGCCGGGCAGGCCGCGGCCAGCGCCGACGACGTGCACGCCTGCTTCGTGCGCACGGCGGCCCGGATCCGCAACGAGTTCACGGGCGGTCGTCAGGGCGGGACGACGGTCGCCGGTGTCGCGGTGACCGAGCACGACGGCGGCTCGTACTGGCTCGTCTTCAACGTGGGCGACTCGCGGGTCTACCGGTGGGACGGCGACAAGCTCGAGCAGGTGAGCGTGGACCACTCGGTGGTCCAGGAGCTCATCGACCTGGGGGAGATCGACGCCGCCCAGGCTGAGACCCACCCCGAGCGGCACGTCCTGACGCGCGCGCTGGGGACCGGCGACGCGCCGGAGCCCGACTACTGGTTGCTGCCCGCCGGCCTGCAGGACCGTCTCCTGATCTGCACCGACGGGCTGACGCGCGAGCTCGGTGAGCCCGCGCTGCGCGACGTCCTGGGCGGGACGAGCGACCCGCAGGACGCCGCCGCGCTGCTGGTCCGGCTCGCCCTCGAGCACGGCGCGCGCGACAACGTGAGCGCGGTCGTGGTCGACGTGGCCACCGCCGCCGGCGCCCACGAGGACGTGCACATCACCGTCCCGCGGGTCGACGCGGACCGGGGCCCTCACGTGTGGGACGAGATGCTCAACGGGGCGACCGTCCCGCGGTTCTACGCACCCGGATCGTCGCCGAGCGACCCGCCCCACGAGGAGGACCGGTCATGAGCGTTCCCGAGTACGCCGCAGGCGAGTGGACCGCGATCGTGCGCCCGGGCTTCGTGGCGCTGCTGGGACCGTCGGCGGCCGAGTCGACCGTGCGTGACCTCTGGCAGGAGACCGGCGACGGCGTGTTCGCCGCTCTGGCGCTCCTGGCGCGCGACGGGTTCGCGGGCCTGCCGCCGTTCGCGCTGGTGTCGGTGGACAAGCGCCGGGTGCACGCCGCCCTGCGGGGAGACGTCGAGGTGGTCGTGGACCTGGACGGCCGGGTCGAGACCCTGCGGTCGGGCGAGGTCAGCACGTGGACCGAGCGTGTGCTCGACGGCGTCGGTTCGGTCGCCGTGCAGGTGGACGACGTGCCCGTCGACGCACCGACCCTGCCCGTCGCCGACGGTGTCGTGCGCGCCTCGCGGGTCCGCATCACGTTGGCTGTGTCCGACGAGCCCGAACCTGCGGTCGAGGACATCCCGGCGGTGTCCGCGCAGATCGTGGAGGATCCGGCGCCCGCTGTGGACGCGGCCGCGGAGCCGGCGCCGGAGGACGTCCCGACCGACGACGACCCCGTCGCGCTCGTGCCCGTGCGCGACGGGAACGCCGAGACGTCCGGGGTTGTCGCCACCGCCGAGGCCTTCCTGTCGGCCTCTGCGTTCGACGAGAAGCACGGCGCCGTGCCGCCGCAGAGCGTCCCGCTGTCCGGGGCATCCCTCGACGACCACGACGGTCTGACGATCCTGTCCACCGACCTGGCCGACATCCGCGACCAGCTGCCGTCGTGGGCGTCGGACGACGTCCCGGCGCCGTTCCGTCCGCCGGCGGGAGCCCAGATGCCCGCCCGCCTCGTGCTCTCGACGGGTCTCGTCGTTCCGCTGGACCGGGCCGTCCTGCTGGGCCGCGCACCGCAGGTCGCGCGCGTCTCCAACCGCGAGCTGCCCCGGCTCATCACGGTGCCGAGCCCGCAGCAGGACATCTCGCGGACGCACGCGGAGGTGCGCGTCGAGGGTGACCACGTGCTGGTGACGGACCTCGACTCGACCAACGGCGTGCACGTCGCGCGGCCGGGCGAGGGCGCCCGTCGCCTGCACCCGGGCGAGCCCAGCGTGGTCGGTCTCGACGAGCTGGTCGACCTCGGCGACGGCGTGACGTTCTCCCTGGAGCGCGGTACGTGACCGCACGCCGCGAAGCCTCCACCCCGCCACAGCTCCCGGGGTACGAGCCGGTACGCGTGCTCGGTCTGGGTGGCTTCGCGGACGTCTTCCTCTACGAGCAGCAGCTGCCGCGCCGAGAGGTCGCCGTGAAGGTGCTGCTCGCGGGCAGTCTCGACGACGACGTCCGGTCGCGGTTCCAGACCGAGGCCAACCTCATGGCCCAGCTGTCGCACCACCCGTCGATCGTCACGATCTATCACGCCGCCATCGCCGCCGACGGTCGCCCGTTCCTCGTCATGGAGTACTGCTCACGACCGGGGCTGGCGGACCGGTACCGCCAGGAGCGGATCTCCGTGCCCGAGGCCCTGCGCATCGGCATCCGGCTCGCGTCCGCGGTGGAGACCGCGCACCGGGCTGGGATCCTGCACCGCGACATCAAGCCCGCGAACGTGCTCACCACGGACTTCGGCTGGCCCGCGCTCACGGACTTCGGCATCGCAGCGACGACGGGTCAGGGCGGCGGCGCGACGGTCGGCATGTCGATCCCGTGGTCGCCGCCCGAGCTGCTCGGCGAGCACCCCACCGGCGACGAGCGCTCCGACGTGTACTCGCTCGCCGCGACGATCTACTCGCTGCTGGCGGGTCGGACACCGTTCGAGATCGCGGGCGGCCAGAACAGCGCCCAGCAGCTCGTCGCGCGGATCGAGCGCTCCCCGTTGCCGCCGACGGGTCGCGACGACGTGCCGCCGGCCCTGTTCCAGGTGCTCGACAAGGCCATGGCCAAGGTGCCCGCACGCCGGTACGACTCGGCCGCCGCAGTGGCCCGGGCACTGCAGCAGGTGGAGAGTGACCTGCGCCTGCCGGTCACGCCGCTGGACCTGACCGAGGAGGCACTCACCGCGTCGCAGCGTGACCAGACCGGCCCGTTCGGCGGTCCGTACGGCGGTGCCGAGGACGACGCGACGCGGCTGCGCTCGATCGTGAGCGTCGGCCCGCAGGACGCGGCGGAGGAGCAGCCGGCTGCGGGGTTCATCCCCGGCGCCGACGAGGCGACGCGGGTCCGCTCGATCACGACGGTTCCGGCGACCGCGCCTGCGACGGAGCCGTCCGCCGCGCCGCGGGCCGCGCTGCCCACGTTCATCGCGCCGCAGGAGCCGCTCCGGACGGACGACGTCGAGCCACCGAGCCGACGCCGCCTGCTCGTCGGGGTCGTCTCCGGCCTCGTCGTCCTGGCCGTCGCCGTGGCGGTCGGCGCCGTGGCCCTGCACGGCAGCGGCACGCCCGACCCGCGGCCGAGCGCGAGCGCGGAGTTCAGCCAGGACCCGGCGCCCACCGCGATCGACGACGTCGTCCCCGCGCCCCACTCGCTGCTGGGCACCAGCCAGGCGGACGGCTCTGTGGTGTTCACGTGGGTGAACCCGGAACCGCAGGACGGCGACCGGTACCTGTGGGGCGTCCTGCAGGCGACCGGCGAGCCTCAGCTCGCGCTCATCGACGAACCGACGGTCAGGGTCCCCGCCGGCGGCGGGTCCGGTGAGGTCTGCATCCAGGTCTCGATCGTGCGCGCCGACCGGCGGTCGTCGGCGAGCCCCGCGCAGGGGTGTGCGTCGTGAGGATCACGGGTCTGCGTCACAAGGCCACGACGACGGCCGCGGTGGTCACCGTCCCGGTGCTGATCGCCGTGCTCGCGCTGGTCAACCAGGGGTTCCCGCTGGCACGGCTCGACCTCAACGACGGTGCGGTGTGGCTGACGGCGACGGGCCAGAGCCAGCTGGGCCGGTACAACGCCAAGGTCGAGGAGCTCAACGGCGGCCTCGTGGCTGAGGGAACGAAGTTCGACGTGCTCCAGGACGCCGGTGACGTCCTGCTGGTCGAGCCCGGGCAGGTCTCGGTGGTCGACCCGGCCTCCGTGACGGTCACCACCCACGTCGCGACGCCCGGGGCGACCGTGGGCATGGTGGGCATGGCCGCAGGGACGGTCGCGATCTCCGACGGCTCGGGCGACGCCTGGGTGCGCGGCATCGGGGACCTGGACCAGCTGCGGATCGGGACGGACACGCCGGACCTGCAGCTCGGGGAGGGCGGCAAGGTCGTCGTCGCCCAGGACGGGGCCGTGCTGGGAGTCGCCGCGACGGACGGCACCGTGACCCGGGCGGACCTGTCGAGCGGCGGTTCGGTGGACAGCACGCCGTCCGGCACCCTGGGTGCCGGGGACGTCGACCAGCTCACTGCCGTAGGCGACCAGCCCGTCTCGCTCTCCGGCAGCACGGTGCACACGCTGCACGGCACGATCGACGTGCCGGGCGACGGGTTGCGCCTGCAGCAGCCCGGTCCGGCGGCCTCCGTCGTGCTCGTCGCGAGCACGACCGCGCTCATCGAGGTGCCCCTCGACGGCGGGAAGATCGTCGAGCACAAGACCGCCGGCTCGGGCAAGCCTGCCGCGCCGGTGCGTGTCGGCACGTGCGCGCACGGCGCGTGGGCCACGGGCACGGGCTCCTACCTGCAGCTCTGCGACGGCAGCGACGCAAAGGTCCGCAACCTCGAGGACATGTCGACGGCCGATGCCCTGACGTTCCGCGTGAACCGGCAGGTCGTCGTGCTCAACGACACGCTGCGCGGGCGGCTGTGGCTGCCGCTGCAGGACACCGACCTGCACGTCCCCAACTGGAACGAGGTCGTCCCGCAGGAGAACCCGCAGGACTCCAAGGACCAGGCGCAGAGCTCCGACACCACGCAGGACCTGGTCACGGAGTGCTCGAACCAGTCGGCACCCCCGACGGCCGCGGACGACTCGTTCGGCGTCCGGGCGGGCCGCACGACCATCCTGCCCGTGATCGACAACGACTCCTCGTCGGACTGCGGCATCCTCGCGATCTCCCAGTTCGACCCCGTCCCCGCCGCGTTCGGGACCGTCGTGTCCATCTACGGCGGCCGGGCGCTGCAGATCGAGGTCCTGCCGACCGCGGTGGGCACCGTCGACTTCACCTACACGATCACCGACGGCCACGGCCAGACGGCGCCATCGACGGCGCACGTGCGGCTGACGGTGCACGGCCCCAGCATCGACGAGCCGCCGCACCAGGTCCGGGTGGGGTCGCTGACCGTCGAGCAGGGCGGGCAGGCCGACCATCAGGTGCTCGCGGACTTCGTCGACCCCGACGGTGACGACTTGCTGCTGGTCGGTGCGTCGGCAGACGCAACGTCCGGCTCGGTGCGGTTCCGTCAGGACGGCACGCTGACGTTCGACGCCAACGGGTCCGCCCTCGGGCGCACACGCGTCTCGGTCGAGGTGTCGGACGGGACCAGCACGGCCGAGGGGTACCTCGACGTCGACGTGCGCCCGAGCGGCTCGCTCGCGCCGCAGATCGATCCGGTCTTCGCCGTGACGTACGTGGGCCAGCCCGTCACGCTGCACCCGCTGGACTCGGTGCGCAGCTCGTCCGACGAGCCGCCGAGGCTGGCCGGGGTGGACGACGTGGTCGGGGCGACCGTGACGAGCGACCTGCAGGCCGGCACGTTCACGTTCAGCGCCGCGCGGGCCGGCAGCTACTACGTGCAGTTCCTGGTCACCGCCTCCCCGCAGCAGGCGACCGGACTGGCCCGGATCGACGTCAAGGAGTGGCCGGAGACCGCGGCACCACCGGTGGCGGTCCGGGACCGGGCGTCCCTGCCTGCCGGCGGCGAGGTCACCATCGACCCGCTCGACAACGACTCCGACCCTGCCGGCAAGGTCCTCGTCCTGCAGTCGGTCGACGTGCCCGACGGGTCGGGTCTGCGCGTGGCCGTGCTCGACCACCACCTGGTGCAGATCCGCGCCGACCGCACGCTCTCGCAGCCGGTCGTCCTGCACTACTCGGTCTCCAGCGGGCAGGCGTCGGCGATCGGGGAGATCGTCGTCCAGCCCGTGCCGCCCTCGACGTCCTCCCAGCCGCCCGTCGTCCAGAACGTCGAGGCCGACGTGCGGACCGGGGGCGTGGTGACGATCCCCGTGCTCGACACCGCGTTCGACCCGGACGGCGGCCGGCTGATGCTCGTCCCCGAGCTGGCCGAGCCGCTCGGGCCCGGCCAGGGTCTGCTGTTCGTGTCCGGCGACGTGCTGCGCTACCAGGCACCCGCCGCGCCGCTCACCGTGCACGCGACGTTCCAGGTGAAGGACGCGACCGGCAACGTCACCGCGGCTACCGTGACGGTGCGGGTCCATCAGTCCGACGCCGCGACGAAGGCGCCCCCCCACCCGCGCGACCTGGTGGCGCGCGTGTTCGAGGGCGACAAGGTCAGGATCGACATCCCGCTCGTCGGCATCGACCCGGACGGGGACGGTGTCACCCTGCTGGGCGTCGCATCGGGTGCGCAGCACGGACGCGTGACGGTCGGCGGGCCCGACTGGCTCGAGTACGAGGCGCTGCCCGGTGAGCTGGACACGGACGAGTTCACGTACGCGGTGGAGGACTGGACGGGCCAGCGCGCGGTGGCCAAGATCCGCGTCGGCATCAGCCCGCGACCCAGTGGCGCCGCGACGGTGACCGCCCGTGACGACCAGGTCACCGTCCGGCCCGGGCAGCGCGTCGAGGTGCGCGTCCTGGCCAACGACGTCGACTCCAGCGGCGGCGACCTCACCCTCGACCCCGCGCTCGACCCCGCGGACGTCCCCGCCCAGGTGGACGGGCGGCGCATCATCGTGCGCGCCCCGAGCACACCGGGCGTGCTCCAGATCGGCTACGTCGTGGAGAACGACCGGGGTGGTCGGGACACGGCCGTGCTGACGGTGACGGTCGCCGCCGACGCGCCCGTGCTCCCACCGATCGCTCGGGATGTCGTGGTCGGCGCGCTGGACACGCTCGGCCGCACAGCGGTGACCGTCGACGTGCTCGCCGTCGCCCAGAATCCGAGCGGACCACTGAGCGACCTCGCCGTCTCCGTGCCGGGCTCGCTCGCGGACGTGGCCTCGGTGGTCGACGGGAAGGTCGTCGTCAAGCTCGCGGACCACGCGCAGACGGTGCCGTTCCTGCTCACCAACACGACGTCGCCGGCGGCGGCCTCGTACGCGTTCATCACGGTCCCGGCGCTCGGGTTCTTCCCGCCGACCCCCCGGCCCAAGGCCCCCGAGCTCCGGGTCGCGTCGGGCGCGGTGCTGCTGATCCCGCTCGCCGAGCAGGTCCAGGTGGCGCCGGGTCGTAGCCCCACGGTGGCTGACGCATCGGGGCTCAGCGCCACGAAGTCCGACCACTCCGACCTGCTGAAGGACAAGAGGACCCTTCAGTACCGGTCCGATCCCGACTACGCCGGCCCGGCCTCGATCACGGTCCCCGTGACCGACGCGTCGGGGCCGGACGACACGTCGGCCCGCACGTCGATCATCACGCTCCAGATCACCGTCTACGCGGTCGACGACCACCCGCCGACGTTCTCCCCGTCCACGATCGACGTCGCGCCGGGGGAGACCGCCCTCGGGGTCGACCTGCGCTCGTTCACGACAGGCCCGGAGGGCGACACCTCCGACCCGACCCAGGCCCGGTACACCTACCGGATCAACTCGGCCGTGCCTGCGGGGTTCACGGCGACGATCGAGAACGGCACCGTCCTGAAGGTCGCGGCCGCCGAGTCGACCCCCAAGGGCCGCACGGACAAGCTCGCCCTGAAGATCGGCTACGGCCGCAGCGGCACGATGGACACCTCGATCGACCTGCGGGTGATCGCGAGCACGCGGCGCACCGCACAGGTGCTCGACGTGCAGCAGGACGGCGTGGAGGGCAAGGAGAGCACCGTGAACGTGCTCGAGAACGCCTACAACCCGTTCCCCGGCTCGCCCCTGACCGTGGTCGGGGCAACCGTCGAGACGCCCGGCGCGGGCACCGCCAGCGCGACGGCGAGCACGGTCACGGTGCGTCCGGCGGCCGGATTCATCGGACAGATCGTGACTCGCTTCCGCGTCCGGGACGTGACCGGCGACCCCGACCGCGAGGTCGAGGGTCGCATCGTCACGTCCGTGCGCGGCAAGCCCGCCACGCCGACGGCACCGCGGATCGGTGAGATCCGGGACAAGACCGTGGTGCTGTCGTGGGACGCGCCGGACAACCGCGGCGCGCCGATCCTGGGCTACCGGGTGGTGGCCAACCCCGGGAACATCGTGCGGCCGTGCGTGAGCACCACGTGCACCATCGACAACCTGACCAACGACACGGAGTACACGTTCACGGTGGCTGCCGAGAACATCGTGGACTGGTCCGACCCCAGCCCGAGCTCGGCACCTGCGCGTCCGGACGCGGTCCCCGGTCAGCCCACCACGCCGACGCTCGAGTTCGGCGCGGCGTCGCTGCGCGCGACCTGGACGGCGCCCGAGCAGACCGGCTCGCCCATCTCGTCCTACACGCTCGAGATCTCGCCGACACCTCCGTCGGGCTCCGCGTCGGTCACGTCCGCCACGACCAGCTACACGTTCTCGGGGTTGAAGAACGGCACGGCCTACACGGTGCGGGTCCGCGCGCACAACAAGGCTCCCGACCCGGGACCGTGGTCCGACTCGTCGCTGCCGATGGTCCCCGCGGCGGAGCCCGATGCGCCGGTCGTGACGGCGACCCGCAGCAGCGTGGGGGCCAACGGGCCCCAGATCAACGTGTCCTGGACGGTTCCGGACTCGCACGGCGACGACGTGCGGGGCTACGAGATCTCGGTCGACAGCGGGACGCCGATCCCGCTGGACGCCGGCACGCTCACGTACGTGATCTCGCCCGCCCAGCGCGGCCACACCTACCAGGTGGCCGTCCGGGCGACCAACAAGGCGGGCACCTCGGCGTGGGGCTCGGACGTGGGCGAGACGTGGAGCCAACCGACGGCGCCCACGTCCCCCAATATCGACGCGGGGCCGAGGGGGGTCCCCTGGGGGACTGGCTCCGTCACGCTCTCGTGGGGGCCGCCGGACGACGCCGGTGGCGCGGGCGTGACCATCGTCGACTACGAGGTCCAGGTCGACGCCCTCCCGTCGACCCACGTGGCCGGCACCGCGACGACGCTCGTCAACCTCGTCGGCGGCCCGAGCCCGACCGTGCTGGTCCGTGCCTGGAACTCGCGCGGCCTGGCCGGCGACTGGCTCACCCTGCCGACGACGCAGGTGGTCACGCGGCCCGCCGCACCGAGTGTCACGGTGAGCACGGGTGCCCTCGACCAGGTGAACATCGCTTACGCGGACGGCGACGCGGGTGGCTCTCCGATCACGGTGCGGCAGTACAGCATCGACGGCGGACCGTGGCGGTCGACCCCGGCGCCGGCCACGTTCGGTTCGTCCAGCACCGTGACCGTCGCCTACCAGGCGTGCAACGTCGCCGGCTGCAGCCCGGCCGCAACCGGCGCGGCGGACCCGGGAGCGCCCGCTGCGCCGGACGCACCGGCTCCGCCGACCGCCGTGGTGAACGCCGACGGCACGATCGGCGTGGCGTGGCTGGCACCCGACGACCACGGCCGCAGCATCGACCAGTACGAGTGGCAGTACACCGGGGACGCGACCGGGGGCGACACCGGGGACGGCAGCACGCTCGCTGCGGTGCTCACCGTCCCGGCCGGCAGCACCATCGCGATCCAGGCCCGGGCGCACAACGCCGTGGGGTGGGGAGCGTGGAGCACTGCCGCCACGGCCTCAGTTCCGCTGCCGGCGGTGCCGACACCATGAGCAGGAACTATTCCGAGCTGGACCCGACGCCCGATCTTCAGGAGACCGCCCACATGGACCCCGAGCAGAGCACCTGGTTCGCCGAGACGTTCGACGCCCTCGTGTCCAACGTGGGCCTCGCCCTGCTCGGCAAGGACCACACGGTCCGGCTCGCCCTGACGGCGATGATCGCGGAGGGTCACCTCCTCCTCGAGGACGCGCCGGGCACCGGCAAGACGTCGCTCGCCAAGGCTCTCGCAGCGACGGTCCAGGGCAGCCACCACCGCATCCAGTTCACGCCCGACCTCCTGCCGTCGGACGTCACCGGGGTGACGATCTACGACCAGGGCACGCACCGGTTCGAGTTCCACCCCGGCCCGATCTTCGCCTCGGTGGTGCTCGCCGACGAGATCAACCGCGCGTCGCCCAAGACGCAGGCCGCCCTGCTCGAGGTCATGGAGGAGGGCAACATCACGGTCGACGGCGTGACGCACCCCGTCGGCCGCCCGTTCATGGTGATCGCGACGCAGAACCCCATCGAGCAGGCGGGCACCTACCGCCTGCCGGAGGCCCAGCTGGACCGCTTCCTCATCAAGACGTCGCTCGGCTACCCGGACCGGTCGTCGACCATCGAGATCCTCGCGGGCGCCAAAGACCGGACGACGAACCTGCAGCCCCGCATCACGACCGAGGCCGTGGGCACGATGGCCGACCTCGCGCAGACCGTGCACATCGACGACGTCGTGCTGGACTACGTGGCGCGCCTGACCGAGGCCACGCGCGAGGACCCGCAGACCGTGGTCGGCGCGAGCGTCCGCGGCGGCCTGGCCCTCGTGCGCACCGCCAAGGTCTGGGCCGCGGCCGCCGGCCGCGAGTACGTGATCCCCGACGACATCAAGGTGCTGGCCCAGCCGGTCCTCGCGCACCGCCTCGTGCTGGAGACCGAGGCCGAGTTCGCCGGGGTCACCGCGATCGAGATCCTTGCCCGCATCCTCGAGACGACCGCGCCGCCGGCCCTGCGGGCGGCCTGAGCGTCATGGGTCTGCGGGTCTCGCCGGTCGGGTGGGGAGTGGCATTCGTGGCCCTCCTCTGCCTGCTGCTGGGCCGACGGTTCGGTTGGCTCGAGCTGGCGGCGTTCGGTGCCGCGCTCGCCGCCGTCCTCGTCGTCGCCCTCCTGATGACCGTCGGCCGCTCGCGGTACGCGATCACGCTCGACATGGCCGATCGTCGCGTGAAGGTGGGCGAGCGTGCGCTCGGCCGGCTCGAGGTCCGCAACGCCGCACGTCGGCGGTCCCTGCCGTCGCGGGTGGAGCTGCCCGTCGGTGCGGTCACCGCCGAGTTCTCGGTCCCCGCCCTGAGCGCCGGCGCCGAGCACGACGACCTGTTCGCCATCCCGACCGCGCGGCGGGCCGTGATCGTCGTCGGACCGGTGCGCTCGGTCCGCGGGGACCCGTTCGGTCTGGCACGCCGCAGCGTGCGATGGACCCGACCCGTCGAGCTGTTCGTCCACCCGCTGCTCGTCTCGCTGGCCGGCGCGGGCTCGGGCCTCCTGCGCGATCTCGAGGGCCAGGCCACGCGTGACCTGTCAGACTCGGACCTGTCCTTCCACGCCCTGCGCGACTACGTCGCCGGCGACGACCGCCGCTACATCCACTGGCGCACGACGGCCCGCCGCGGCAGCCTCATGGTCAAGCAGTTCGAGGACACCCGGCGCACGCAGACCGCGATCGCGCTGGCCACGGACCCGCGGGACTACGCCGACGACGACGAGTTCGAGCTGGCCGTCTCGGTCGTCGCCTCGGTGGGGGTGCAGACGATCCGCGAGGAGCGCGAGCTCGCGGTCCTTGCCGGCCCCGGGACGCTGCGGGTGGAGACTCCGCCGCTGCTGCTCGACGACTGCTCGGGCCTGCAGCTGGCCTCGAGCGGTGCGGGCATGGTGCTGCTCGGCCGCCGGGTCGCGCGCGAGGCGCCGGCAGCGTCGGTCGCGATGCTGGTCACGGGCTCGGAGCCGTCGATGGCCGACCGGCGCCTGGGCTCGCGGCACGTGCCCACCGGCACGCGGACCGTGGTCGTGCGCTGCGAGCGCGGCGCCGAGGTGGCCGTGCGCACCCACGGCAGCCTCAGCCTGGCGACGATCGGCGCGCTCGACGACCTGCCCCGGCTGCTGCGACGGGTGACGGCATGACGACCCCCGCCCGCCGCCCGCGCCCGCTGCGCGCGGGTGCGATCGACGCCGTGGTCCTGCTCAGCATGCTCGGCGTGGCGCTGCTCCCGCTGCTGTCCGTGTACGGCGATCAGTCCGGCGTCCCGGCACTGGCAGGCGGTCTGGTCCTGGGCGCCGGTGTCGCGGCGGTGGGCGCGTGGCGCCGCTGGTCGGCGCTCACGGTCGTAGCGGTGCTGCTCGTCGTGTTCTTCGTCGCCGGCGGGCCGTTGGCCGCGCCCCGCACGACGAAGGGTGGGGTCGTCCCCACCCTCGACACGGGCACGGCCCTGGCGCGCGGCGTGGCGTCCACGTGGAAGCAGGTGCTGACGCTCCAGCCACCGATCGGCACCAGCGGGACGTTGCTCGTCGCGATGTACGCCCTCGCCTTCGTCGGCGCCGCGGTCGCGGTCGCGGTGACCCTGCGCGCCCGTCGTCCTGCGGTCGGGGCGTCGGCGGCCGTCGTCCCGATCGTCGCCGTCGTCGGGGCGATCGTGCTCGGCACGCGGAACCCTTCGGTGTCGCCGACCCTGACCGGAACCGTGCTCGCCGTCGTGCTGCTGCCCTGGGCGGCCTGGCGGTCCGGAGGGCTGCGGGTTCAGCGCGTGGTGTCGACCGCGATGCTCCTGGTGGTCGCCGCCGCGGCCGGCACGTTCGGTGCGCCCGCCGTGGTGGCGTCGTCGGAACGGTTCGTCGTCCGCGACCAGATCGTGCCGCCGTTCGATCCCCGCGACTACCCGAGCCCGTTGTCCGCGTTCCGGGAGTTCGTCAAGCAGGACGCCGACACGCCTCTGTTCACGGTCTCCGGCCTCCCGGCGGGCGCGCGCGTGCGCCTGGCGACGATGGACCGGTACGACGGCGTCGTCTGGAACGTCGCGGGCGACGGGTCGGCCGAGGCGTCGGGCGAGTTCCGGCGCGTCGGGGACGTGATCGAGACCAGCGCCCGCGGCAAGCCGGCCACGGTGAAGTTCACGATCGACGACCTGGGCGGCGTCTGGTTGCCGACGGTGGGCCAGGCGACCTCGTTCGACGTCGGCGACTCCACTGCGGCGGGCGGGCTGCGGTACAACGACGCCACGGGCGCGGCGGTCGTGACCGGAGGGATCCACCACGGGCTCTCGTACGACGTCGACGCCGTCGTGCCACCGGTGATCGACGCCGCGACGACCGTCGGCCGCGCGCCGGCGTCGGACGTGGCCCAGCCGGCGCTCTCGAGCGTGCCGGACCTCGTCTCGGTCACCGCCGCCGACGTCGCCCGCGACGCGGGCAGCCCCGTCCAGATCGCGACCGCGCTGTCGGACTGGCTGAGCAAGCAGGGCTTCTTCAGCCACGGGATCGTCGACGCCGGTGACTACGCGTCGCTGTCCGGTCACGGCGCGGACCGGATCACGTCGCTGCTGGGCGGCGACGTGATGGTCGGCGACGGCGAGCAGTACGCGGCGGCGCTCGCGCTGATGGCGCGTTCGATGGGCCTGCCGGCACGCGTCGTGCTCGGGTTCGTGCCCGGCTCGGCGGCCGCGGGGGAGAAGGCGGCCGACGGCTCGGTCACGGTGACCGGCAAGGACATCCAGGCGTGGGTCGAGATCCCCTTCCAGGGCTACGGCTGGATCCCCTTCGACCCCACGCCGCCGCCTGAGCAGACGCCGCAGGAGAACAACAAGGACAAGCAGACCGAGCCGAACCCGCAGGTCGTCCAGCCGCCCCCGCCGCCGCCCGCTGCCGTGAACGCGCCCGACGAGGACACCGAGCAGCCGCAGACGGACGACCCCGCGCCCGACACGAGCTCCGTCCCCCTCTGGCTCCGCGTGACGCAGGTGGCAGGCGTCGCCGCGATCCCGCTGGCGGTGCTGGCGGCGCCGTTCGTGGTGATCGTCGTGCTGAAGGTGCGTCGCCGTCGTCGTCGTCGGCGCAGCGCCGACCTGGTGGCCCGGGTCGCGGGCGGCTGGGACGAGGTGCTGGACGTCGCCCGCGACCTGCGGCACCCGACGGGCGGCCTCGCGACGCGCAACGAGTCGGCCCGGGCGATCGCGGCGTCGTTCGAGGACGTGGCCGACGGTGCTGTGGTCGCGTCGCGGGTGGGAGCGCTGGCGCGTTCCGCCGACCGGGCGGTGTTCAGCCCGGCGACGCCGAGCCCCGAGCAGGCCGCCGCATACTGGGCAGATGTCCAGGTTGCGGTCGAGGCGATGACGCACAGCGTGGGGTGGCGACGTCGGTTCCGCGCTCGTCTCTCGACAGCGTCTCTGCGCCAGGAGAAGCGACGTCGTCGTGCGGCCCGCCGCTCGGTCGTCTCCTCGTAGTGCGCGGCAGCTCCGACTTCATGACCGGTCCAACCTCAGGGAGCCCAGGCGTGACATCCCGGTACGCACGCGCCCACGCCGCGCCGCCCGCATCGATGGCGCGTCGGTTCGGCGCCGTCCTGCTCGACGCCCTGGTGTGGGTGGTGGTCGGCGGCTGGGTCATCGCCGTGGGCGTCGTCGGCTGGGCACGTGCCGAGCCGTCGACGCGGGCGTCCGCGGGCGCCCTGACCCTGCTGACCGTCGGGCTGGCGGTCACGGGCGCGCTGGTCCTGGCGCAATGGCTGCTGCACGGCCTGACCGGCTGGACCCTCGGACGGCTGGCGACCGGGGTGCGCACCGTCGACGTGCAGACCCGCGAGCCCGTCGGGGTCGCGCGCATCTTCGTGCGCTCGGTCGTCGTCGCCGCGGGTCTGCTGATCGGGCTGCTCGGCGCCGTCGTCGTCCTCGTGTCGCCGTTCTTCGACCGCACCCGCCGCAACCGCGGGTGGCACGACCGCGCCGCCGGTGACGAGGTGCTCGACGTCCGCCGGTCGGTGCTCGCGGCCGCCGAGCAGCCGCCACGACGCAGCAACCCGACGGAGGCGACCCGGGCGCCGGTTCCGCCGCGCGGCCCCGTACCCGTCCCGGACTGGGCTGCGGCGACGCGGGCGCCGTCGGTCGCCCAGCCGACCACGGGCTCGCTCGTGCTCGCCCCGGTCGACCCGCGGCGCAGCAGCCCGGACCTCGACACGCGAACCATCCCGGTCGTGCGGTCGGGACTGGCCTATGGCCTCCTGCCCGAGCTCGAGCTGACGCGTCCGGCGGCCCCGCGAACCGACCCGGTCGCCCCACAGCCGGTCCCGGACCGCCCCGCCGCCGAGTTCGAGCTCTCGGACGGCCGTCGCGTAAGCATCGAGCGCACCGCGCTGGTGGGTCGAAACCCGGCGTCGGACGCCGCGGTGCAGCTGGTCCGGGTGGCCGACCCGACGCGCTCGGTGTCCAAGACGCATCTCCAGATCGGCGTCGAGCGGGCGGGCGTGTGGGTCGCGGACCGCGGCTCCACCAACGGCACGGTCGTCACCCTGCCCGACGGCGGCCAGGTCCTGTGCGGCGTCGACCAGCAGGTCCGGATCCGGGTGGGCTCGACGATCGTGTTCGGGGACTGCTCGATGCGGCTGGTACGCCTCCCCGAGACCGGTCCCGCCGCCTGAAGTCGGCCTAGAGTCGGCACATGGCGGAGCGACGCCTGGCCGAGCGGCCGGCGATGCAGCTGGTAGGTCTGGACGAGGACGCGACGGACGCGCCCCCGCCCGTCCGGTCCGCGCCCGAGCACCTGCACGACGTCGCTACGGGCGCGCGGTCCTGGGCGTCGAGGCGGCCCGCGGTGGCGAGCGTCGTGACCGTGGCGGTCCTCGCGCTGGTCGCGGGCGTCGCCCTCGCCGGGCCGCGGTGGCTGACCGAGCGCGAACGGGCCGCGGTGCTGGGGCCTGCGGCGTTCGTCGGCGCTGTGGCCACGCTCCGCACGATTCCGGAGGCCACCTGGACGGCCGACGTGAACGGGACGACGGCACCCGTGCTCGTCGGCGACGTGCTCGTGGCGAGTGCCGGGTCGGTCCGGCACCGCGACCGTCGGATCGTCGGGCTGGACGCGATCTCCGGCGCTCTTCGCTGGACCGTCCCGCTGGGCACGGACCCCCAGCCCGACGCCATCGATTGCCACCCGACGGGAGAGGTCGTCTCCTGCCTCGCCGGTCCGGCGCCGACGCCCGACCCGCGCGACCTGGCCCAGGTGCCGGACGGAGAGGTCGGCGTCGCGACGCTCTGGGCGATCGACCCGGTGCACGGCGTCGTCCGGTCGACCCACCCGGTCCCCGGCTGGATCCAGTCGAGCGCGGCCGCCGGAAGTGACCTCGTGGTGGCCGCGTATGCGCACGGACGGCTGAGCGTCAGCCGCATCGAACCGGTCTCGGGCCGTCAGGTCTGGCAGACGCAGCGCTTCGCGACGGCGGGGACGACGATCAACGGCCGCATCCGGCTGGTCGTCGCGCGTGCGTTGGTGATGGCCACGGACAACGACAGCACGCTGCTGCTCGACGCCGCGACCGGGGAGCGGCAGACGCACGCGACGGACACGCTCGGGATCGACCAGACCCGGCTCGCCGCCAACGGCACCGTCGTGCGCACGCAGTTCCGGCTGCGCGGCCCGGTGATCGTCGCGAGCTCGTCGCTGTCCGACGGCATGGGAGAGCCGTGGCTCACCGCGGAGGGCTCCGTGCTGTCCGTCGACGTGTCCGACGGCTCGTCGGGCTTGACCTTCACCTCCGACGGGTTCGGCCTGGACGGCGTGCGTGCCTACCGTCCGGGTGCGGACCAGCAGGTCTGGCAGACACCCACGCAGGCGACTCGCGTCTCGGTCGACGCCAGCGATCGGGTGGTGGTGCGCAACGGCGGGACGGTCGCGGGCCTGGCGGCGGAGGATGGTGGCGTCGTCTGGGTGCGCGACCTCGGGGCGGTCTCGGGGCCGACGGTCTCGGACGGTCGGCGGGTGGCGGTGCTCAGCGGTGGGATCGACGAGCGGCCGGTCCTGGTCGCCCTCGACCTCGCCGACGGCACGCTCGAGTGGCGGCTGCCGCTGCCCGCGGGCACGTCACGCCTGGTGCAGCTGGGCACGCAGCTGTACGCGATCGGCGACGAGCGGCTGGTCGCCCTGCGGTGATGCGGGCCGGTCTCGTCCTGCGGCCGAGGTTGCGAAAGGGTCCGGGGTTCGGGGTACGGTGACATCGTGCTCGGGATCACCCTCCTTCTTCGTTGCCGCGACGAGGCCCTCTAGGCCGCATCCTCGTCGCGGTGTTCGCGTGTGCCGGCTGACCCCCTGCCGAACGCCCCGAAGGACGAGGACCCCATGAACTACCTGGAGACGAGCGCGCAGAAGCCGTCGTCGATGCCGGTGCACAAGTACCGTCCGTTCCACGAGCAGATCCGCGTCGACCTGCCGGACCGTCAGTGGCCCGACCGTCGCATCACCAAGGCGCCGCGCTGGTGCGCCGTGGACCTGCGCGACGGCAACCAGGCACTGATCGAGCCGATGAACCCGGCCCGCAAGCTCGAGATGTTCGAGCTGCTCGTGCAGCTGGGCTACAAGGAGATCGAGGTCGGCTTCCCGTCCGCCTCGCAGACGGACTTCGACTTCGTCCGCAAGCTCATCGAAGAGGACCTGATCCCCGACGACGTGGTGATCCAGGTGCTGACGCAGGCTCGGGAGCACCTGATCGAGCGGACGTACGAGGCGATCGCGGGTGCCAAGCAGGCGATCGTGCACCTCTACAACTCGACGTCCACGCTGCAGCGCGAGGTCGTGTTCCGGTCCGACGAGGACGGCATCGTCGACATCGCCGTCTCCGGCGCCCGGTTCTGCAAGAAGTACGAGGAGCTCGTCCCTGACACGGACGTGTACTACGAGTACTCGCCGGAGTCGTACACGGGCACCGAGCTCGAGTACGCGCTTCGGATCTGCAACGCCGTGCTGGAGGAGCTGCAGCCGACGCCCGACCGCAAGGTGATCATCAACCTGCCGGCCACGGTCGAGATGGCCACCCCGAACGTCTACGCGGACTCGATCGAGTGGATGAGCCGCAACCTGCGCTTCCGCGAGAGCGTGGTGCTGTCGCTGCACCCGCACAACGACCGCGGCACGGCCGTCGCGGCCGCCGAGCTGGGCTACCTGGCCGGCGCGGACCGCATCGAGGGCTGCCTCTTCGGCAACGGCGAGCGCACCGGCAACGTCGACCTGGTCACCCTGGGCATGAACCTGTTCAGCCAGGGCGTGGACCCGGAGATCGACTTCTCCGACATCGACCACATCCGCCGCACCGTCGAGCGCTGCAACCAGCTCCCCGTCGGCGAGCGCCACCCGTACGGCGGCGACCTCGTGTTCACGGCCTTCTCCGGCTCGCACCAGGACGCCATCAAGAAGGGTCTGACGGCCATGGAGGTCTCGGCGGCCGCGCACAACGTGTCCGTCGACGACCTCGTCTGGGCCGTCCCGTACCTGCCGATCGACCCGAAGGACGTCGGCCGGTCCTACGAGGCGATCATCCGCGTCAACTCGCAGTCCGGTAAGGGCGGCATCTCCTACCTGATGAAGTCCGAGAAGGACCTGGACCTGCCTCGCCGGCTGCAGATCGAGTTCTCGCAGGTCGTGCAGCGACACACCGACCAGCACGGCACCGAGGTCACGGCCGACGAGCTGTGGCACATCTTCAACGACGAGTACCTGCCGGTCGAGGCCGGCAGCCCGTTCGCGCCATGGGGCCGGTTCTCGCTGCGCGGCACCCGCGGTACCAGCGTCGAGGACGGGCCGGACACCCTGCAGGTCGACCTCGTCGACCGTGGTGTGGCGCGGACGCTGGAGGGCTCGGGCAACGGACCGGTCGCCGCCTTCGTGTCCGCCCTGAAGGACCTCGGCGTCAACGTCGCGGTGCTCGACTATGCGGAGCACGCCTTGTCCGCGGGCGGCGACGCCGCAGCGGCCGCCTACGTAGAGTGCGCGATCGGCGACCAGATCCTGTGGGGCGTCGGGATCGACCCCTCCATCACCACCGCCTCGCTCAAGGCCATCATCTCGGCGGTCAACCGGCACGAGCGCTGACGTCCGCCCGCCCACCTCCGGGACGGCACCACTGGCCGCTGTCCCGGGTGTGCGCGGCCGTTCGTCGGCGATCCCGACGACCCGCGCACGTTCGCGCCGCCGACTCCTCGCCTGCACGCCCGTCACCATCCCCGACGGATGCATCGCGACTCCGAGTCGGCGGCGCGAGCCATCTGCACCCCGCCCCGCGAGTGCCGGCTCGGCCAGAGCCCGGACCCCGACGTCAGCCCATGCTCGGGACGAACGCACGCCGGCATCCCCCAGCGAGCGGGGGACTCGCGTCGTCCCGCAGGCGACGCGCATGTCCGGCGCCAGGATGTGGACAAATCGAGCGAATCGAACAGATGTTCGATAGGCTCGTGGGGTGACGACAACCCCGGCAGCACCGATCCGCACAGCGGCGATGCCGCCGCGCGTCGTCGACGCCGCGGCCGTCGCACTCTGGCGCCGTGAGCTCCTCGGCGGGCTGGGCGGCGTCAACGGGAGTCCGCCGCGTCCGACCGACGACGCGCCGTCGGAAGCGTTCCAGCCGATCCCGGCCCAGGTCGCGCACCGTGTCCCAGATCGAGCGCGGGGCACTGCGGCCCCGGACATGGTGACCCATGCTGACCCGGCCCCGACGAGTGTGGCCCTCGTCGACCTCATCGCAGCGCTCGAGCAGCTCAAGTCGGCGGCGTGCGCGCTCCAGGCGGAGGCGTCCGTGGCGCTCGACCGGGCCGAGCGTGAGAGGCAGGCGCACCTGGGCATCCCGGTGAGACGGCGCGGTCTCGGTGTCGCCGCACAGGTCGGTCTTGCCCGTCGGGAGTCGCCGCATCGCAGCTCTGCTCTTCTCGGCGCCGCCAAGGCCTGGACATCGGAGATGCCGCACACGCTGGCCGCCCTGCGCGCGGGTGTGCTCTCGGAGCATCGGGCGATTCTGCTGGTCCAGGAGACGGCATGCCTCGAGGTCGAGGATCGTCGCGCCGTCGACGCGCTGCTCTGCGCGGACCCGGCGACACTGGCCGGGGTCGGGACGCGTCAGCTCGTGGCGGCAGCGCGCGCGCACGCCGCGCGGCTGGACGTCGGTGCCGTGGTGCGTCGCGCGCGCCGGGCTGAGTCCGAGCGCTGCGTGACGCTACGACCGGCGCCGGACGCCATGACCTACCTGACCGCGCTGCTGCCCGTGGCACAGGGCGTCGCCGTTTATGCAGCACTCCGCCGAGCCGCTGACGCAGCCGACGATCCGATGACAGGCGGCGAGTCCGCGACGCACGTCGCCGGCGAGGCGAGCGTCAGGGTCGCGTCGCGCCGGGGTCGCGGGCAGATCATGGCAGACACGCTGGTGGAGCTCGTGACCGGCCAGTCGAGCGCGTCGGCGGTGCCGGTCACCGTGAACCTCGTGATCAGTGACGCCGCCCTGCTCGGAGCCCAGCATGAACCTGGGCACGTGCCGGGCGGTGGCCCGGTCCCGGCGCAGGTAGCCCGTGAGCTGGTCGCCGCGGGTATCGACGCGGGCGCGACCTGGCTGCGTCGCCTGTATGCCGACCCCCGCGGAGACCTGGTGGCGATGACATCGCGCGCGCGGTTCCATCCGGACGGCCTGGCCGAGTTCCTGAGGATCCGGGACCATGGGATCTGTCGAACGCCGTACTGCGGCGCCCCGATCAGGCAGATCGACCACATCGTCCCGGTTGCCGCCGGCGGAGCGACGACGGCCGAGAACGGCGAAGGTCTGTGCGTGGCCTGCAACCTCGCCAAGGAAGCGCCGGGTTGGGCACGCCGAGTTGTCCGAGCCGCCGCGGCTCCTGGGCACGCGGTGGAGACGTCGACGCCCACCGGGCACCGCTACATCAGTCGTGCGCCGACCATGCCAGGACCGGCTACACCACCAGCCACGGCCCAAGCCGTCGCCGCAGCCTCGGACCCTGCACAGGTCGGGGCCCGCGAGGGTTCGAGCGCGGCGCGTCGCGAGCGGTCGGTAGTGGATCTCTGCTTCACCGCGCTCCTCGCCGAGCACGTCGACGTCGCTGCCTGACCGGTCCCTGCGTGTGGCTGATCTCAGCATCGCGCATTCCGACCCGTGCGACCGATCCCGTGATCTGGCGTGGGTCGCCGCCGCGCGCCGACGTCGAGTGTCGGTGGCCCGGGGGACAATGACGAGGTGAGCCTCTACCGCGACGAGGCGATCGTGCTGCGCACCCACAAGCTGGGGGAGGCCGACCGCATCGTCACCCTCCTGACCCGGTCGCACGGCAAGGTGCGTGCGGTCGGCAAGGGTGTGCGTCGGACGTCGTCGCGGTTCGGCTCGCGGCTGGAGCCCTTCATGCACGTCGACGTCCAGCTGAGCACCGGCCGCAACCTCGACATCGTCACGCAGGCAGAGACGCTCGGCTCGTACGGGCGTCAGGTGTGCGAGGACTACGCGCTCTACACCGCGGGCACCGTGATGCTCGAGACGGCGGACCGACTGGTCGAGGCCGAGCGTGAGCCGTCCCTGCAGCAGTACTGGCTGCTGGTCGGCGCGGTCCGTGCGCTGGCCGGTCGCGAGCACGCGCCGGGCCTGGTGCTCGACTCCTACCTGCTGCGCGCGCTGGCGGTCGCGGGTTGGGCGCCGAGCTTCACCGACTGCGCGCGGTGCGGTGAACCGGGTCCGCACTCCGCCTTCGCGATCGCGTCCGGCGGGGCGGTCTGCCGGGCTTGTCGGCCCCCGGGCGCCGCCGCACCGGCGCCGCAGACGTTCGAGCTGCTGGCCGCCCTCCTCGCCGGCGACTGGCCGGTGGCGGACGCGAGCGCCGAGCGGCACCGCGGCGAGGGCAACGGTCTGGTCGCCGCGTTCTGCCAGTTCCACCTCGAGCGCCAGCTGCGCTCGCTGCCGATGGTCGAGCGGGTCTGACCGCCCGACCATCGGCGTCGGGTCAGGCCAGGGCGACGACCGCGGCGTCGGCCGGGTTCGCGTCCTTCGAGCCCGTCTCGATCAGGCGACGCAGGTTCCCGAGCACGTAGGAGCTCCACGCGTCGTCGCAGACGTCGTAGCACTCGTGCTCCGGGACCAGGCCGACGTGGGTGAACACGACCTGCGTGCGACCGTCCCGCTCGGAGACGTCGAACGTGACGGTGGTGCCGTCCCACTCCTGGCGGTTCGCGATGAAGGTGAGCTCGCTGTCCAGGGCCAACCATGCGACCCGGGTGCTCGGGACGAGCTCGGTGATCCGGAACTTGACGTAGTGCAGGTCGGCGACGACGTAGGTGAACTCCTCGCCGAGCGCGTCGGTGCGGCCCTCGATCTGCGGCTCGGTCGGCGCCGGCGGGCCGGCCCACCAGCCGCGGACGTCGTTGATGGCGGCGAACGCCTGCTCCGGTGTCTGGTCGACGGTGAAGGTCAGGGTGAGGTCGGTGCTCATGCTCGTGCTCCTCTCGGATATGCAACTCGGATGTTGCACTTCACGGTAGGCGACGAACAGCCATACTGCAACCATTCGGTTTCAGTTCACCGGGAGCGGCACAATGTCCGTCGTGCCCCAGCCTGTCGAGCCGCCGTACCCGCATCCGTCCGGTGCCCGTCCGCCGGACATCCCCAAGGAGTTCGTGCCCAAGCACGTCGCCGTGGTGATGGACGGCAACGGCCGCTGGGCCAACGCGCGCGGGCTGCCGCGCGTCGAAGGGCACCGGGCGGGGGAGGCGTCACTCCTCGACGTCGTGGCCGGCGCCATCGAGATCGGCGTCGAGTACGTCTCGGCCTACGCCTTCTCCACCGAGAACTGGTCCCGGTCTCCCGACGAGGTCCGCTTCCTCATGGGCTTCAACCGCGACGTGCTGCGACGCCGCCGCGACCTGATGAACTCGTGGGGCGTCCGCGTCCGCTGGGCCGGCCGCCGCCCGAGGCTGTGGCGGTCGGTGATCACAGAGCTGGAGACCGCCGAGGAGCTGACCAAGCACAACTCCACCGTCACCCTCACCATGTGCGTGAACTACGGGGGCAGGGCCGAGGTGGCCGACGCCGCCCAGGCGATCGCCCGCGACGTCGCCGCCGGTCGCGTGAAGCCGGACAAGGTCAACGAGAAGCTGTTCGCCCGTTACCTCGACGAGCCCGACCTGCCCGACGTCGACCTGTTCCTGCGCTCGTCCGGTGAGCAGCGGACCTCGAACTTCATGATCTGGCAGGCGGCCTACGCCGAGCTGGTCTTCCTCGACGAGCCGTGGCCGGACGTCGACCGCCGGCACCTGTGGCGCGCGGTCGAGACGTACGCGCGCCGCGACCGACGCTACGGCGGCGCGATCGACAAGGCCGACCCGCCGGGCTGAGCGCGTGTCGGCGACCGCGGTTAGCGTCGACGACATGACGTTCTCCGTGGAGATGATCACGTTCGACACGCTCGACGCGCGCGCGCTCGCCGCCTGGTGGTCCGCTCAGGTGGGCGGGCAGGTGCGCGACGAGCACGACGGCTGGTACGTGATGGTCGTGCCCCCGGACGGTGGTCCGTGGCTCGGGTTCCAGAAGGTCGACGAGCCCACGCCAGGCAAGAACCGGGTGCACCTGGACGTCCGGCTGCCGGATCCGGCGGCGGCGATCGAACGGCTCGTGACGAACGGTGCGACCTTCGTCGCCGACCATGAGGCGGGTCCGGTGGCCTGGACCGTCCTGGCCGACCCGGATGGCAACCAGTTCTGCGTCGCGCGGAGCTAGGGCAGCTCCCGGACGTTCAGCCGGCGACGGTCCGTGAGGGCGGATCGACCACGGCGTCGTCGACGAGCAGGACGTCGTCGACCATGTCCGGATGGGGGTCCCGCGGCGGTATCGGTCGCCGGACGAACGGGCGCAGGGACGCGCCGACGCCGTAGACGACGATGGCCAGCACGACGATCGTCGCGCCCGGCGGGATGTCCTGCCAGTACGTGAGCACGAGTCCGCCGACGCTCACCAGGACGCCGATGATGCTCGCCGCGGTCATGGTGCGGCCGAACGAGCGGGCGTAGAGCTGCGCGATCGCGACCGGCACGATCATCAGCGCGCTGACCAGAAGCAGGCCGACGACGCGCATCGCGATGGTGACGGTGAGCGCGGCGATCGTCGCGACGAGCATCGACAGGAGCCGCACCGGCAACCCGCTCGCGCGGGCGAACTCCTCGTCGTGACTGACCGCGAACAGGGCCGTCCGCAGGCCGATCCCGACGCCGAGCACCATGGCGGCCAGCGCGACGGTCCACCACAGGTCCGTCGTCGAGACCGTGGAGATCGACCCGAACAGGTAGCTGATGAGGTTGGCGTTGGTGCCGCCGGCCACCTTGATGAGCAGCACGCCGCCCGCGATGCCTCCGTAGAACATCAGTGCGAGCGCGAGGTCCCCGCTGGTCCGGCCGCGCTCGCGGACGAGCTCGATGGCGATCGACCCGACGATCGCGGCGATCACGGCCCCGGGCACGGCCAGCGTGTCCTGCGGGACCAGCCCCGCCCAGCTGCCGACGAGCCAGCCCAGGGCGACACCGGTCAGGGCGACGTGCCCGATGCCGTCGCCCATGAGCGCCATGCGCCGCTGCACCAGGAACGTGCCGACGACGGGGGCGGCCGCGCCGACGAGCACCGCGGCGATCAGGGCGCGCTGCATCAGGGGCGAGCTGATCAGCTCGACGATCTGGTCCCACGCGGTCACGGGAGCACCTCCACGTTCAACGGCGACGGGGCCTCGGCAGGGTCGGAGTGCGCGTGCGTGTGGTCGTGCCACTCGCCGGCGTGCTCGTCGCGGGCGCGCGGCGGGGGACCGTCGTGCGCGACACGCCCGTGCCGCAGGACCACGGCGCGGTCGATGAGGGGGGCGAACGGACCGAGCTCGTGCAGGATCACCACGACCGTGGTGCCCGCGTCGTGCAGCCGGCTGACGGTCTCGACGAACGTCGCCTGCGTCGGGATGTCGATGCCGGACGTCGGCTCGTCGAGGACCAGCAGGTCGGGCCGACGGACCAGGGCGCGGGCAATGAGGACGCGTTGCTGCTGCCCGCCCGACATGTCCTGGACCTGCTGCTGCGCGCGGTCGCCGAGCCCGACGTCGGCGAGCGCGTCGAGCGCCCGCCCACGGTGCCCGTGGGGGCGGCGGAGCGTCCTGCCGAAGAGCAGGCCCGAGGTGACCACCTCGAGCGCGGTCGCGGGCACGCCCGAGGCGGCAGGCATCCGCTGCGGGACGTAGCCGATGCGGTGCCACGGGGCCGCCGGTCCGAGCGGGGCACCGAACAGACGGACCGTCCCGGTGGTGGACGGGATGACGCCGAGCACGGTCCGGACGAGCGTCGACTTGCCGGACCCGTTGGCGCCGAGCAACGCCAGCACCTCGCCCGACGCGACCGTCACGTCGATTCCGGCGAGGATGGGCTGGCCGCCGATGGTCACGCCGAGGCCCGTCGCCTCGACCACCGGAACAGCGTCGATGACCGGTTCTCTCATGAGCACTCCAGGGCCGTGCGCAGGGCGTCGAGGTTGGCCTCGGCGATGGAGAAGTAGTCGTTCTTCGCGGGGTCGGCGACGCCCTCGATCGGGTCGAGCACGGCGGCCGTGATGCCGAGGTCGTCGGCGAGGGTGTCGGCCACCTTGGGGCTGACCAGGCGCTCGAAGAAGATCGTCGTGATGCCCTCCTTGCGCGCGTACCGCTCGACGGCGGCGAGCCGCGCCGGGGACGGCTCGGCCTCGGGGTCGATGCCGGAGATCCCGATCTGCTGCAGGTGGTACCGGTCCGCCAGGTACCCGAACGCCTCGTGGGAGGTGATGAACGAACGGGTGGTGCACGTCGTCAGGCCGGTCTTGTAGGCCACGTCGAGGTCGGCGAACCGCTGGTCCAGAGCGGCGGCGTTGGCGGCGTACTGGGCCGCGCCGGCCGGGTCGATCTCGGTGAGCGTGCGGGCGACGTCGTCGACGAGCGGTGGCATCCGGCTGGGATCCAGCCAGAAGTGCGGGTCGAGGACGCCGTGCTCGGGCTCGTCAGCGAGCGGGTCCCCGACGTGCACCTCCTGCGTGCGCTCCTGCGACGGAGTCATCAGCGTCGTGTCCTGCGCGGCGTCGACCACGTGCGCCGGGTTCGTCAGCGCGACCGCGTCGTCGACCGCGGGCTGGAAGCCCGACAGATAGACGACGAGGTCCGCCCGGTCGAGCCGGGAGACCTGCGCGGGGGAGAGCTCGATGTCGTGCGGCTCGGCACCGGGCGGCGTGAGCGAGCGGACCGTCACGCGGTCGCCACCCACCTGCTCGGCGACGAACTGCAGCGGGTAGAACGAGGCCATGACGTCCACGGTCCCGGCCGTCACACCCTGCGTCGCGTCGGCGGAGCATCCGGCGAGCAGGGACATGCCGACGGACCCCGCGACCACCAGCAGCGCGGCGAGCCGCGGCGCGTGGGACGTCCTGGAGAACATGGGGATCATTCTCAGTTTGTCGAGAACCATTGTCAAAACGTCGCCGGGGGTTCACCGGTAGCCTGCTGCTCATCCCCCGTGACTCCGACGTCGCGGTCCGTCCGTCCGCGACACCCAGCCGCGGACGCCACCACCTGGAGTGATCGAACGTGGCTGCACCCTCTCGCCTGGACTCTGTCGTCTCCCTCGCCAAGCGGCGCGGCTTCGTCTTCCCCAGCGGCGAGATCTACGGCGGTACCCGGTCGGCATGGGACTACGGACCCCTCGGCGTCGAGCTGAAGGAGAACATCAAGAAGCAGTGGTGGCGTGCCATGGTCCAGGGCCGCGAGGACATCGTCGGCCTGGACTCCGCCGTCATCCTGCCGCGCCAGGTCTGGGTAGCCTCCGGCCACGTCGGCGTGTTCACGGACCCGCTCACCGAGTGCCTCAGCTGCCACAAGCGGTTCCGCGAGGACCACATGCTGGAGGAGTTCGAGGAGAAGAAGGGGCGCGCGCCGGAGCACGGCCTGACCGACATCGCCTGCCCCAACTGCGGCACGCGCGGCCAGTGGACCGAGCCGCGCGACTTCAACATGATGCTCAAGACCTACCTCGGCCCGGTCGAGGACGAGTCCGGCCTGCACTACCTGCGGCCGGAGACCGCGCAGGGCATCTTCGTGAACTTCGCCAACGTGTCGACCACCGCCCGCAAGAAGCCGCCGTTCGGCATCGGCCAGATCGGCAAGTCGTTCCGCAACGAGATCACGCCCGGCAACTTCATCTTCCGCACCCGCGAGTTCGAGCAGATGGAGATGGAGTACTTCGTCGAGCCCGGCACCGACGAGACCTGGCACCAGTACTGGATCGACACGCGCACCGACTGGTACACCGACCTCGGCATCGCCCGGGAGAACCTGCGCCACTTCGAGCACCCGAAGGAGAAGCTGTCGCACTACTCGAAGCGCACCGTCGACATCGAGTACCGCTTCGGCTTCCAGGGCAGCGAGTGGGGTGAGCTCGAGGGCATCGCCAACCGCACCGACTTCGACCTCAAGACGCACAGCGAGCACTCCGGCCAGGACCTGTCGTACTTCGACCAGGCGACGAACACCCGGTACGTGCCCTACGTCATCGAGCCGGCGGCCGGCCTGACCCGCTCGCTCATGGCGTTCCTCGTCGAGGCCTACTACGAGGACGAGGCCCCCAACACCAAGGGCGGGGTCGACGTCCGCACGGTGCTCCGGCTCGACCCGCGCCTCGCCCCGGTCAAGGCCGCGGTCCTGCCGCTGTCGCGCAACGAGGCGCTCTCGCCGAAGGCCCGCGACCTGGCCGCCGAGCTGCGCAAGAGCTGGAACGTCGACTTCGACGACGCCGGTGCGATCGGTCGGCGCTACCGTCGCCAGGACGAGATCGGCACGCCGTTCTGCATCACCGTCGACTTCGACACCCTCGACGACCAGGCCGTGACCATCCGGCACCGGGACGAGATGACGCAGGAGCGCGTCTCGCTCGACCAGGTGCCCGGCTACCTCGCGGCGCGCCTGATCGGCGCCTGACCTCCGCAGCACGTACAGGTGGCGCCGTGACATCCGTCATCTCGATCGGGTGACGCGCGACGGGGGTCCGACACCCCGACAACCGCCAGGATCAAGGCATGACCTTCACCGACACGCTCCCCACCCCGGCCCCGGCCGGCTCGGGCCCGCTGGCGATCGATCTGCGCGGCCTGCACAAGTCCTTCGGCACGGTGCGTGCCGTCGACGGCATCGACCTGGCGGTCACGCCGGGTGAGGTCGTCGCGTTCCTCGGCCCCAACGGCGCCGGAAAGACGACCACGATCGACATGCTGCTCGGCCTGGCCAACCCCGACTCGGGCACCGTGTCCGTCCTCGGGCTCGAACCAGGCCGGGCGATCGCGGAGGGTCGTGTGTCCGCCGTCATGCAGAGCGGCGGGCTGCTCAAGGACCTCACGGTGGGCGAGACGGTCGAGCTGACCGCGTCGTTCTTCCGGACCACCCGCACCGCGACCGAGGTGATGACCCGCGCCGGGATCGCCGACATCGCCGACCGCAAGGTGGGCAAGTGCTCGGGAGGTCAGCAGCAGCGGCTCCGGTTCGCCCTCGCCCTGCTGCCCGACCCGGACGTCATCATCCTCGACGAGCCCACCACAGGAATGGACGTCGAGGGCCGACGCGACTTCTGGAACGCCCTGCGCGCCGACGCGTCCCGCGGCCGCACGATCCTGTTCGCCACCCACTACCTGGAGGAGGCGGACGCCTACGCGGACCGGATCGTCCTGATCAGCCACGGCAAGATCGTCGCCGACGGGTCGGCCGCGCAGGTCAAGAACCTCGCGTCCGGCCGCCTCGTGAGCGCGTCGCTGCCCGACATCACCGTCGCCGAGCAGACCACGCTCGAGGCCCTGCCCGGGGTCCAGTCGGTCGAGCTGCGCGGCGACCGCATCCTGGTGCGGACCGCCGACTCCGACGGCGTCGCGCGCCACCTGCTCACCACCACGCACGCCGTCGACATCGAGATCACCGCCCGTGGCCTCGAGGACGCGTTCATCGCACTCACGGGCGACCACAACGACGAGACCACCGGGAGCAAGGCATGAGCGCCGTCGCCGTCACCACCTCGAGGACCTCCGCCGAGCGCGCGCCGCGCACCGGCCTGGTCAACGCCCGGTTCCTCGCCATCGAGATGCGCCGACTGGTCCGCAACCGCCGGACCGTCATCTTCACGCTCGTCATGCCGCCGGTGTTCTTCCTGCTGTTCGGCACGGCCGAGTCGTACAAGACCGACTCCGTCGGCAAGGCCAACGTCACGGCGTACATCATGGTCTCCATGGCGTTGTACGGCGCCATGATCGCGACGACGAGCGGTGGGGCCTCCGTCTCCGTCGAACGCGCGCAGGGCTGGACCCGGCAGCTGCGGCTGACCCCGCTGCGCCCGTCCACCTACGTGTTCACCAAGATCGCCGTGGCCATGGTGATGGGCCTGGCCGCCGTCATCGTCGTCGCCGCCGTGGGCATGGCGTCGGGCTCGACGGGCTCGGGCGCCGTGATCGGCACCTCGCTCGCGCTCGCCTGGGTGGGCTCGGTCGTGTTCGCCGCGTTCGGGCTGTTCATGGGCTACCTGCTGCCGTCGGAGAACGTCATGCAGATCCTCGGCCCGTCGCTCGCGCTGCTCGCCTTCGCCGGGGGCCTCTTCGTCCCGCTCGGGGAGGGCGTCTTCGCGACGCTCGCCAAGTTCACCCCGATGTACGGGCTGGCCGAGCTGGTCCGGGCACCGCTGACCGGGGACGGCGTGAGCGTCTGGGCCATCATCAACGTGGTCGCCTGGGCCGCGGTGTTCGGGATCGGTGCCGCCTGGCGGTTCCGTCGCGACACGGCTCGGGTATGACCCGTCGAGGGGTCGCTGCGGCGGACCGCCGTCCGACTACCGTGGACGCCGTGACAGGCGAAGCGGAGGTCGGCGGCGCTCCGTCGCCCGACGACGAGCACGACGCCGGGTCGACGGTCCGCTTCCCGTACACGTACGACGGCCCGTTCGGCCGCCCGCGGGCGCACAAGGTCATGCGGGTCGTCGGCCCGCTCATGGGCGTCGTGTGGGTGCTCTTCCTCGTGCAGCCGTGGCTGGTGGCCTGGGACGCCGAGCCGAGCCTCGCCCGGACCGTCTCGCTGCTCGCGATCGCCGGCCTCGGGGCCAGCTTCGCCTGGGTGGTGCTGGCCCGGGTCTCGCCGGGCCGCGGCCTTCAGAAGTCCGACCGGCTCACGGCGGTCGTCCTGGGTGGGCAGCTCGTGCTCGTCGCGCTGTCGTGCCTGGCCACCGCCGAGCAGGGCCTGGGCGGGATCGTCTTCGTCTGCGTCTCGGCCGTGTTCCTCATGCGGGATCCGCGGGCACTGCTGGTGGCCGCGTTCGCCACCGGTGTCGTCCTGGTGGTCCCCCGGGTGATCCCCGGCTGGCAGACCACCGACGGGCTGATCATCTCGGTGATCCTGGCCACCGTGGCGGTCTACGGCTTCACCCAGCTCGTGCTGCGCAACCGGCAGCTCCAGCTGGCGCAGGACGAGGTCGCCGTGCTCGCCGTCGAGCGGGAGCGCGAGCGGATCAGCCGCGACATGCACGACGTCCTCGGGCACTCGTTGACGGTCATCGCGATCAAGGCCGAGCTCGCGGGCAAGGTGTTCGACCTCGACCCCGACCGGTCACGCGCCGAGATCGCCGAGGTCCAGGCCCTGGCCCGCGCCGCGCTCGCGGACGTGCGCGGGATGGTGAACGCGACCCGCTCGGTGACCCTGGCGGGCGAGCTGGCCGGCGCCCGGCACGCGTTCGACGCCGCGGGCATCGACGCCGAGGTCCCCGGCAGCATCGACGACGTCCCGGACGACCTGCGCGAGCTGTTCGCGTGGGCCCTGCGGGAGGGCACCACCAACGTCCTGCGCCACGCGGCGGCCTCGAAGGTCCGGGTCGCCATGACGTGCGACACGCTGACCGTCGACGACGACGGCTACGGGCCGGCCGAGGCGGACGTCGTGCCGGGCAACGGGCTCGCCGGCCTGTCCGAGCGCGCCCGGGCCGCCCGGGCCCGCGTCAGTGTCACCGCCAGCCCACTGGGCGGCTACCGGCTGCTCGTCACGACGAAGGTGGTCGCCCGATGATCCGGCTCCTGCTGGCCGACGACCAGGCGCTCGTGCGCGGTGCGCTCGCGGCCCTGCTCGACCTCGAGCCGGACCTGGTCGTGGTCGCCCAGGTGGGTCGGGGCGACGAGGTCGTGGACGCGGCTCGGGCGAGTGAGGCCGACGTCGCGCTGCTCGACGTCGAGATGCCGGGCATCGACGGGATCGCCGCCGCTGCCGAGCTCAAGGCCCGTTACCCCGCGTGCCGGTCGCTGATCGTCACCACGTTCGGCCGACCCGGTTACGTGCGGCACGCGCTCGACGCGGGGGCCAGCGGGTTCGTCGTGAAGGACACGCCGGCCGACCAGCTGGCCGACGCGGTCCGGCGCGTCCACCAGGGGCTGCGCGTCATCGACCCGGACCTGGCGGTGGAGTCGCTGGCCGTCGGCACGAGCCCCCTGACCGACCGCGAGCGCGACGTGCTCGTCGTCGCGGCGACCGGCGGGACGGTCGCGGACATCGCCCGCGAGACGTTCCTGTCCGAGGGCACCGTCCGCAACTACCTGTCCGCGGCGATGGGCAAGACCGGCGGCCGGACCCGCGCGGAGGCCGTCCGGCTGGCCCAGGAGTACGGCTGGCTCCTGGGCTGAGGGAGAATGGGGTCATGACCACTGCCCCTCTCGCACCCGGCGCCGTGCTGCCGCCGTTGCAGATCGGGCCGCTCACCATCGACACCCCCGTGGTGCTCGCGCCCATGGCCGGCGTCACCAACGCCGCGTTCCGGCGCCTGTGCCGCGAGTCCGGGGCCGGGCTGTACGTCGCGGAGATGGTCACGTCGCGCGCGCTGGTCGAGCGCGGCGAGGAGTCGATGCGGATCATCTCGCACGAGCCCGACGAGCGTCCGCGGTCCGTCCAGGTCTACGGCGTGGACCCCGCGACGGTCGCCGCCGCGGTCCGGCTGATCGCCTCGGAGGACCGCGCCGACCACGTCGACCTCAACTTCGGCTGCCCGGTGCCCAAGGTGACGCGTCGGGGCGGGGGAGCCGTGCTGCCCTGGAAGCGCGACCTGTTCCGCGCCATCATCACGGCCGCGGTCGACGCGGCCTCGCCCTACGGCGTGCCCGTCACGGTGAAGATGCGCAAGGGCATCGACGACGACCACCTGACCTACCTCGAGGCCGGTCTGGTCGCGCAGGAGGTCGGGGTCGCGGCCGTCGCGCTGCACGCGCGCACCGCCGCCGACTACTACTCGGGCACCGCCGACTGGGACGCGATCGCGCAGCTCAAGGCCACCGTGACCGACATCCCCGTGCTGGGCAACGGCGACATCTGGTCGGCCGAGGACGCGCTCGAGATGGTCGCGCAGACCGGGTGCGACGGCGTCGTCGTCGGTCGCGGCTGCCAGGGCCGACCGTGGCTGTTCGCCGACCTCGCAGCCGCGTTCGCCGGCTCCGACGAACGCGTGACGCCCGGTCTGGCCTACGTCGCGCGCGTGGTTCGTCGGCACGCGGAGCTGATGGTCGAGCACTTCGGGGACGAGGGCAAGGCGCTGCGCGAGATGCGCAAGCACATGGCCTGGTACTTCAAGGGGTACGTCGTGGGCGGCGAGACCCGGGCCGCGCTCGGCCTGGTCTCGACGATGGCCGAGCTGGACGACCGCTTGGCCGGGCTGGACCTCGACCAGGGCTATCCGGGTGCCGGCGCCGAGGGGCAGCGCGGTCGCGCGGGCTCGCCCAAGCGTCCGCTGCTTCCGTACGGCTGGCTGGACTCGCGCGACCTGTCCCCGGAGTTCGCGGCGGCCCTGCACGAGGCCGAGCTGAGCGTCTCCGGCGGCTGACGGCTCAGCCGCGCCGGACCTCGACCTGGGCGGCCAGACGGGCGACCTCGGGCCGGGTGGCCTGCGGGGCGCCGAGCGCCCGGGTGCCCACCGCGAGCGCACCCGCGGCCGCCGCGTGGGCGAGCGCGGTCGTCGTCGGGAGGCCGTCGAGGACGGCGCTGAGCAGGCCGGCCAGGAACGCGTCGCCGGCGCCGTTCGTGTCGACCACCTCGGCCGGGGCGACGCCCACCGAGATCCAGCCGTCGGCGTCGAGCGCGAGCGTGCCGTTCCCGCCGTCGGTGCAGACCGCGAGCCGGCAGCCGCGCGCGACGGCGTCCGACAGATACGCGCGACGGTCGGCCAGCCGGGCGGCGCTCACCAGCAGCACGTCGGCGGCATCGACGAAGTCCCGCGGGTAGTCGGCGGCGCCGTCGTCGTCGTGCACGTCGCACCAGACGGGGACGCCCGCGCCGCGCGCCGCCGCCAGGAGCGGACGGCTGTGGTCGGCCAGGTCGAGCACCGCCGCGTCGTACCCGTCGAACGACAGCATCCGGCTGGACGCCGGCGACGGCAGCTCGAGGTAGAGGGAGACGCGTGAGCCGTCGTCGGCCATCAGGTTGACGTGCCGTTCTGTCGCGGCGACGGGCTGGACGTCGAGCGTCAGGCGCGGGTGTGCGAGGGCCTTCCGCACCAGGGCTCCCTCGCGGTCGTCGCCGAGAGCCGTGCGCAGCGTGACGTCGACGCCGAGCGCGGTCAGCGTGACGGCCTTGCCGGCCGACGTGCCACCGAGGCCGTCGTGGTGCTCGCGCGCGAACAGCGTCTGCGACCGCGGCTCCGGCAGCGCGGGCAGGCTGATCAGGGTGTTCCAGGACGCGGGACCGTTGACGAGGACGCGAGGCACGCGCTCACCCTAGGTGCTGGTGGGAACGCCCGTCGCGTTCTAGGGTGGGCCGTCCTGCAACTTGCTGCAACGTCTTGCAGCCCGCACCCGGTGGTGACGATGACGCACCCGACCGCCCGCCTGGCCGCCCTGCTGGGCGCCTTGGCCCTCGGCCTCCTCGGCGCGTGCAGCAGCACGCCTGAGCCGTTGGCGACGCCGAGCGACGGCGGCGGGCACGACGTCGGCGTCGAGATGTTCCAGTGGACCTGGGACGCGATCGCGACGGAGTGCACCAACCACCTCGGGCCGGCCGGGTACGCCTGGGTGCTCACCAGCCCGCCGCAGGAGCACATCCTGGGGTCGCAGTGGTGGACGGCCTACCAGCCCGTCAGCTACCAGGTGGAGTCGCGGCTCGGCACCCGGGAGCAGTACGCCGCGATGGTGCGCACCTGCCACGCAGCCGGCGTCGACGTATGGGCGGACGCGGTGGTCAACCACATGACGGGCCAGGACACCCCCGGCACGGGGTGGGCCGGCTCGTCGTACGCGCACTACGACTACCCGGGCATCTACACCGACTCCGACTTCCACCACTGCGGGCTGACGGCGGACGACGACATCAGCAGCTACAAGGACGCCGAACAGGTGCAGACGTGCGAACTGGTCAACCTCGCCGACCTGGCCACGGAGACCGAGCACGTCCGGGCCACGATCGTCGCCTACCTGAAGGACCTGCTCTCGCTCGGGGTCGACGGGTTCCGCATCGACGCGGCCAAGCACATCCCGCCGGCGGACATCGCGGCCATCGTCGGACAGCTGCCGAAGGGCACGGGCATCGCCCAGGAGGTCATCCGCGGTGGCGGCGAGCCGATCACGCCCGAGCAGTACACCGCGAACGGGCAGGTCTACGAGTTCTCCTGGGGCAAGGACATCCAGGGCGTCCTGGCCGGCACCCCCGCACTCGCGCTCGACCTCGGCACGACCTCGCGCTACCTGCCGTCCGACGACGCCGTGATCTTCGTCGACAACCACGACACGGAGCGCAACGGCTCGACCCTCAGCTACGCCGACGGCGCGCAGTACGCGCTGGCGAACGTGCTCATGCTCGCCGGCACCTACGGCACGCCCGAGGTCTACACCGGCTACGCGTTCTCCGACCACGACGCCGGGCCGCCGCAGGACGCCGAGGGCCACGTGCTGGACGCGGCCTGCGGCGACGCGCCCGGACCCGCGGCGACCTACACCGACGGCGACTGGGTGTGCCAGCACCGGTGGCCGGCCATCGAGGGGATGGTCGGGTGGCGCGGCGTGGTCGGCGGCGCCCCGAAGGTCGACGAGTGGTCGCAGGGCGACGCCCTCGCGCTGGGCCGCGGCGACCGGGGCTTGGTGGTGGTCAACGCGGGCGACCACGAGCTGCGCACCGAGCTGACGACGAGCCTGCCGGACGGTGCCTACTGCGACGTCCTGTCCACGAAGGACTGCGCGCCCTCGACGGTCAAGAACGGCAAGCTCACGGTGACGGTCCCGGCGGCCTCGGCGCAGGCGTGGGACGTCGCCCGGCGCCCCTGATCCACCGCCGACGGCACCCGCAGCAGCGGGCGCCGTCGGCGAGATCGTCAGCTGGTCCGGTAGCGCGCCCAGACCGTGGTGTCGGGGCCGACCGTCGCCGAGAGCTCGGGGGCCGACGACAGCAGCACCTCGGCGCCCACGGGCAGCGTGACCGGGGACGAGCCCAGGTTCGCGACCACCAGCACCTCGTTGTTGAGGAACGCGATGACGTCGTCGCCGAGCCCCTCGAGCCACTCGAGACCGCCGGAGCCGAGCGCGAGCGCGCGGCGCAGCGCCAGCGCCGACCGGTACGTCTCGTACGTCGACCCGGTGACGCCCCGCTGCCCGTCCAGCGCGTACGCGGCCCAGGCGGCGGGCTGCGGCAGCCAGGTCACGCCGGTCGGCGAGAACCCGAACCCGGGCTCGCTCGACGCCCACGGCAGCGGCACGCGGCACCCGTCGCGACCGCGCTCGGCGCCGCCGGTGCGGAAGAACGCGGGGTCCTGGCGCAGGTCGTCGTCGAGGGCGGTGTGGTCGGGCAGCCCGAGCTCCTCGCCCTGGTACAGGTACGCCGAGCCGGGCAGGCCGAGCATCAGGAGCGTGGCGGACCGGGCTCGCTGCAGGCCCAGGGCCTCGTCGGGCTGCTCGTCGCCGTGCCCGATGCCGTTGGGCCGCGACCCCGGCGCCAGGAGCCCGAGGCGCGAGGCGTGCCGGACCACGTCGTGGTTGGAGAGCACCCAGGTGGTGGGTGCGCCGACGACGTCCGCGGCGCGGTAGGAGGCCTCGATGACGGTGCGGAGCGCCCTGGCGTCCCAGTGCGTCGCCAGGAACGCGAAGTTGAAGGCCTGCTGCATCTCGTCGGCCCGCACGTACCGGGTCAGCCGCGAGAGCGGCTCCACCCACGCCTCGGCCACGAGCGCGCGGTCGCCGTCGTACTCGGCCAGCACCTTGTTCCAGGCGCGGTAGATGTCGTGCACGCCGTCCTGGTCGAACATCGGGCCGCGGTTGCCGGCACCCGAGACGGCGTCGGCCGGGTCGACGAGGTCGGACCCCTCGATCATCGAGACGTGCCCGTGCCAGTCGGGCAGGCCCGGCTCCTTGACCATGCCGTGCGCGACGTCGATGCGGAAGCCGTCGACCCCGCGGTCGAGCCAGAACCGCAGGATGTCCTCGAACTCGGTGCGGACCTCGGGGTTCTCCCAGTCGAGGTCGGGCTGGCGCGAGTCGAACAGGTGCAGGTACCACTGGCCGTCCGGTACGCGGGTCCAGGCCGCGCCGCCGAAGATCGACTCCCAGTTGTTCGGGGGCTGGGCGCCGTCCGGACCTCGGCCGTCGCGGAACAGGTACCGTCCGCGCTCCGGCGAGCCCGGTGCCGCGGCCAGCGCAGCCTGGAACCAGACGTGCTCGTCCGAGGTGTGGTTGGGCACGATGTCGACCAGCACCCGCAGGCCCAGGGCGTGCGCGCGGGCGAGCAGCTCGTCGAAGTCGGCCAGCGTGCCGAAGAGCGGGTCGACGTCGCGGTAGTCGGCCACGTCGTAGCCCGCGTCGGCCTGCGGGGAGCGGTAGAACGGCGAGAGCCAGACGGCGTCCACGCCGAGCTCGGCCAGGTGGTCGAGCCGGGAGGTGATCCCCGGCAGGTCACCGATCCCGTCGCCCGAGGCGTCGGCGAACGAGCGCGGGTAGACCTGGTAGATCACCGCGTCGCGCCACCACTCGCCGTCGGGCGTCCCTGGCAGGTGCACCAGGGTCTGGGGGAGGTCGGTCATGGTCATGCGGGCATGCCTCACTTCGGGGGGGTGTGCGAACGAAAGGCGCCGTTGCCTGGACGGGGACGCGGGGGAGCGTCGCGCCGGTCAGGGTACGGCGGGAGCGGGCGGCGTCACAGCCGCCGAGGTCAGGACGGGTGCGGCCCCGGTGGAGCCGCGCACGATGAGCTCCGGGTGGAACTTCAGCTCGGTGCGCGAGGCCGGCGTGCCGCTGATCTCGGCGACGAGCGCGGACACCGCGGCGTGGCCCATGGCCTGCACGGGCTGGCGCACCGTGGTCAGCGGCGGGTCGGTGAACGCGATCAGCGGGGAGTCGTCGAAACCGACCACGGAGACGTCGCCGGGCACCGACAGCCCTCGGGAGCGCGCCGCGCGGACGGCTCCCAGCGCCATGAGGTCGGAGCCGCAGATGATCGCGGTGTGCCCCGAGTCGATCAGCTCGCCGGCGCCGGCCTGTCCGCCCTCGACCGTGAACAGCGACGTGACCACGTGCGGCCCGTCGTCCGAGATGCCGAGGTGCCGCTCCAGGTTGACCGCGAACTCCACCCGTTTGCGCGCGGACGGCACGAACCGCTCCGGTCCGATGGCCAGGCCGATGGAGCGGTGCCCGAGCGAGACGAGGTGCCGGAACGCGAGGTCGAGCGCGGCGCTGTCGTCGGTGGACACCGACGGGGCGTCGACACCCTCGGCGAAGCCGTTGACCAGCACGAACGGCATCCCGCGGCTGCGCAGCCGGTGGTACCGCTCCTTGCTCGCGGCCGTGTCGGCGTGCAGCCCGGAGACGAACACGATGCCGTCGACGTCGTGCTCGAGGAGCATCTCGACGTACTGGTCCTCGGTGGTGCCGCCGGGGGACTGCGTGCAGAGCAGGGGCGTGTAGCCGCGTTCGGTGAGCATGGTCTCGATGACCTGCGCGAACGCCGGGAAGACCGGGTTCGACAGCTCAGGGACCACCAGACCGACCAGGCCGGCCGAGCGCGTGCGCAGCTTTTCGGGTCGCTCGTAGCCGAGCACGTCGAGAGCGGCGAGCACGGCTTGGCGCGCCTGGGCCGACACTCCGTGCTTGCCGTTGAGAACCCGAGAGACCGTTGCCGTGCTGACGCCGGCCTGCTCGGCCAGGTCCGTCAGACGGGTACGCACGGGGGGCAGCGTAGGGGACACCGGACCTCCTTGTCCGTAAGGCTTTCAGGATCCATCACAAAGGGTCAGCAACGCGTCGCGGGGGCGATGGCGCAACCCGCTGAAAGCGTTGCCTGAAAGTTACCGTAACGACTTGCAAGGCCGGTTGCAACGAGGTTAGCGTCCTCCCCATCAGGCCAGCGTCGGTGGGGTTCCGCCGAGCGCAGGCACCCCCACAGACCTTTTTGGAGATGACGATGCGACGGAGCATCCCTGTCATCGCAGCGACGATCGGCCTCGCGCTGACGCTGGCTGCGTGCTCAGGTTCTGGCGACAGCGGCGGCAGCTCGGCCGCCCCGAGCGAGAGCGCAAAGCTCACCGGCACCCTGACGATGTGGGTCGACGAGACCCGCATCGACGTGATGAAGCCGATCGTGGACGAGTTCACGGCCGAGACCGGAGTCAAGGTCGACCTGGTGCAGAAGGTCTCGGGCGACATCCGCACGGACTTCGTCTCGCAGGTCCCGACGGGTGAGGGCCCGGACGTCATCATCGGTGCGCACGACTGGACCGGTGAGTTCGTGAACAACGGCGTGGTCGCGCCGGTGCAGCTCGGCGACAAGGCCGACGGCTTCCTCCAGTCCGCCGTGACGGCGTTCACCTACGACGGTCAGCAGTACGGCGTGCCGTACGCGATCGAGAACATCGCGCTGGTGCGCAACAACGCGCTCCTCAAGGACACGCCGGCCAAGACGTTCGACGAGCTCGTCACGCAGGCGCAGGGTGCCGGCACCGAGTTCTCTGTGCTCATCCAGCAGGGTGACCAGGGCGACGCGTACCACCTCTACCCCCTGCAGACGTCCTTCGGCGCCCCGGTGTTCGAGCAGGACGGCACGGGCTCGTACACCAACACGCTCGCGCTCGGCGGTGCGTCGGGTGACGCGTTCGCGTCGTACCTGCAGAAGCTCGGCCAGGAGAAGGTGCTCGACCCGGCCATCGACGGCGACAAGGCCAAGCAGGCGTTCCTCGACGGCAAGGCGCCGTACATCATCACCGGCCCGTGGAACACCACGGCATTCACGGCCGCCGGCATGGACATCTCCGTCCTGCCGATCCCGAGCGCCGGTGGCCAGGAGGCCAAGCCGTTCGTCGGCGTCCAGGGCGCGTTCATCTCGTCGAAGTCGAAGAACCCGGTGCTCGCCAACGAGTTCGTCACGAACTTCCTGACCACCGAGAAGGTGCAGACCGAGCTCTACAAGGCGGGCGGCCGTCTGCCTGCGCTCAAGGCCTCGGCCGCGAAGGTCGACGACAAGGTGCTCGCCGGCTTCAACACGGCCGGTGCCACCGGCGCCCCGATGCCCTCGATCCCCGAGATGGGTTCCGTGTGGAGCTTCTGGGGCACCACCGAGGTGCAGATCATCGGCGGCCAGGCCGCCGACCCGGCCGGCGCGTGGAACACCATGACGACCAACATCCAGGGTGCGATCGACGGCAGCTGACGTACCCATCGAGAGTGCCCGCCGGGGTCCTGACCAGGGCCCCGGCGGGCGTTCGCCGAGACGCAGAGGCCGATCCCCGCCAGGATCGGACCTGTGGGCCGACCACACGCTCCACCCGCGGGCCATGCCCGCCCTGCCGCTGCGCGACGACGCGCAGCACGGAGGACCTCATGACGGACCAGCAGACCGCGCAGGACGTCGTCTCTCAGGGAGCGCCGCCGCCGCCCGAGGACGCGCCGCCTCGCTCCCGATCCGGCGACTCCCACGCGCGAGCCTTCTCGCCCGGGTTCGTCGCCAAGCTCCTGCTCGTCGCGCTCGTCGACGCGCTCGGCGTCTACGGCATCCTCGCCGCCGCCGCGGTGAACTCGTGGGTGATCGTCGCGTTCCTCGTCTTCGCGCTGGTCGTCGTCAACTGGGTGTACTTCTCCCGGCGCATGATGCCGGCCAAGTACCTGGTCCCCGGCCTGCTGTTCCTGCTCGTCTACCAGCTCTTCGCGATGGCGTACACGGGCTTCATCGCGTTCACCAACTATGGCGACGGACACAACTCCAGCAAGTCCGACGCCATCGAGTCGATCCTCGCTCAGAACGAGCGTCGCGTGGAGGGCTCCCAGAGCTACCCGCTGACGGTGGTCTCCCGGCTGGGGAACCTCGGTTTCGCCATCGTGCAGGACGGGGAGGTGCAGGTCGGGACGGCCGACAAGCCGCTCGAGCCCGCGTCCGATGCCACCCACGACGGTGACAAGGTCACGGCCGTGCCCGGGTACGACGTGCTCCAGTTCGCGCAGATCGCGCAGCAGCAGGAGGCGATCACCAACCTGCGGGTGCCGGTCTCGGACGACCCGAACGACGGGTCGCTGCGCACTCAGGACGGCTCGACGGGCTACATCTACACGTCGACGCTCGTCTACGACGCGAACGCGGACACGATGACCGACCCGGCGACCGGGACGGTCTACACGCCCTCCGACCACGGCAACTTCGTCTCCGCCGACGGCACGGTGCTGCTGCCCGGCTGGCGAGTCACCGTCGGCTTCGAGAACTTCACCTCATTCTTCACCGACTCGCGGATCGCCGGCCCGTTCTTCTCGATCCTCTGGTGGACGTTCGCGTTCGCGATCCTGTCCGTGCTGACGTGCTTCGTCGTCGGGCTCTTCCTCGCGGTCGTGTTCAACGACCCGCGGGTCAAGGGCAGGCGCATCTACCGGTCGCTGCTCCTGATGCCGTACGCCCTGCCGGCTTTCATCTCCGCGCTCGTGTGGCGCGGCCTGCTCAACCAACGGTTCGGGTTCATCAACGAGGTCCTGCTCGGGGGCGCCGACATACCCTGGCTGACCAACCCGTGGCTGGCCAAGCTGTCGATCCTCGGGGTCAACCTCTGGCTCGGGTTCCCCTACATGTTCCTGGTGTGCACCGGGGCGCTGCAGTCGATCCCGGGCGACGTCATCGAGTCGGCCCGCATGGACGGTGCCGGCGCGGCGCGGATCCAGCGCTCGATCGTCCTGCCGCTGCTCCTGGTCGCCACGGCGCCACTGCTCATCGCGTCGTTCGCGTTCAACTTCAACAACTTCACGCTGATCTACCTGCTGACCGGCGGCGGGCCGAACTTCCAGGGCACGCCGATACTCGTCGGCCACACCGACATCCTCATCTCGATGGTCTACTCCGTGGCCTTCGAGAGCGGGCTCAAGCAGTACGGCCTGGCCAGCGCCCTGTCGATCATGATCTTCCTCATCGTCGGCGCGATCTCCTGGGCCGGCTTCCGACGGACCCGCCGACTGGAGGAGCTGTGATGATGACCACCGCCACGACGGTCGAGCGCCGCACAAAGGCTTCGGTCGAGCAGCACCGCAGGGTGACGGGCATGCGATGGTGGCGCGAGGTCGGCTGGCGGCACGTGGTGGCCATCGTGACGATCGTGATCTGCCTGCTGCCCTTCGTGTACCTGGTGTCGGCCTCGCTCAACCCGGGCGGGACGCTCACCGGCTCGAACGACCTGTTCCGGACCCTCAGCATCGCGAACTTCTCCAAGCTGACCACCACCGAATACCCGCGGTGGTTCGGCAACTCGCTGGTGATCGCGACGGTCACCGCGATCGGCACGGTCCTGATGGGGGCCGCGGCGGCCTACGCGTTCTCCCGCTTCCGCTTCCGGGGCCGGCGAGGGTCGCTCACCAGCCTGCTGATCATCCAGATGTTCCCGCAGACACTGGCGTTCGTCGCGATCTTTCTGCTGCTGCTCTCGATGGGAAAGGTGTTCCCGGCGCTGGGCCTGAACAGCTCGCTCGGCATCATCCTGGTGTACCTGGGGGGCGCGCTCGGCGTGAACACGTTCCTGATGTACGGCTTCTTCAACACCGTGCCGCGCGAGCTCGACGAGGCCGCGAAGATCGACGGGGCGACGCACGCACAGATCTTCTGGACGATCATCCTGCGCCTGGTCACGCCGATCCTCGCGGTGGTCGGGCTGCTCTCCTTCATCTCGACGTACGGAGAGATCCTCATCGCCAAGGTGGTGCTGGGGCGACAGGAGAACTACACCGTCGCACTCGGTCTGTACACCTGGGCGGCGGACGAACGTACAGCACCCTGGGGCCTCTTCGCGGCGGGAGCGGTGCTGGCCGCGATCCCGGTGATCATCTTGTTCTTCGCGCTGCAGAAGTACATCGTCGGGGGCCTGATCGCGGGGGCCGTCAAGGGATGAGCCACCTGCTCGGTCTCCCGCACCACGACGGGTCGGAGGTCTACGTCGGGCGAGGCACACCGAGCCTCGGCCAGGTGGTGCCCGTCAGGATCCGGGTCCCGGCCGCCGGCGCCGAGCGCGCCGTCTGGGTGCGGACGGTCCGTGACGGCGAGCCCCGGCTGGTCGAGGCCCGGATGGCGCGGTCCGACGAGCACGAACGGTGGTACGTCGCGGACGTCCCGGTGCACAACCCGGTCACCAGCTACCGCGTGCTCCTCGACGAGCCGGGCGGCTACCGCTGGCTGAACGGGCGGGGCGTGCACGACCGCGACGTGCCCGACGCCGCCGACTTCCGGCTGACGGTGCACGACCCGGCGCCGGCCTGGATGGACACCTCCGTCGTCTACCAGGTGTTCCCGGACCGGTTCGCCCGGGCGGGGTCGCCGGACGGACCGCTGCCGGACTGGGCGCTGCCGGCCCGGTGGGACGACGAGCCGATCGGCGGGGGACCCGGCACGGCGACGCAGTTCTTCGGCGGGGACCTGCCCGGCATCGAGGCGCGCCTGGACCACCTGGAGCGGCTCGGCGTCGACACGCTGTACCTGACGCCGGTCTTCCCGGGGCGCTCCAACCACCGCTACGACGCGAGCACGTTCGACCATGTGGACCCCTTGCTGGGTGGCGACGAGGCGCTCGCGTCCCTCAGCCGCGCCGTGCACCGGCGCGGCATGCGGATCCTGGGCGACCTGACCACCAACCACACGGGCGCCGGGCACGAGTGGTTCGCCCGGGCGCAGGGGGACCGGGCCAGCGAGGAGGCCGAGTTCTACTACTGGTCCGAGGACGACCCCGGCTACGTCAGCTGGCTCGAGCACGCCTCGCTGCCCAAGCTGAACTACAACGCGCCGTCGCTCGCCGCGCGGATGGTGCAGGGCCCGGACTCGGTGATCGGCCGCTGGCTCGGCGCGCCGTACTCCCTGGACGGCTGGCGGATCGACGTCGCGAACATGACCGGCCGGTACGCCGACGACGACCTCACGCACCTGGTCGCCCGGACCATCCGCGCGACGATGCGCGACATCAACCCGGACGCGGTGCTCGTCGCCGAGCACTTCCACGACGCCGGGCTGGACCTGGCCGCCGGCGGCTGGCACGCGAACATGAACTACTCGGCGTTCACCCGACCGGTGTGGACCTGGCTGGTCGACCCCGGCAGCGCCCTCGGCTTCCTGGGCATGCCCGTGCCGATCCCGCGCCGCGACGGCGAGTCGATGGTGGCCACCATGCGCGACTTCGACTCGACCGTCCCGTGGAACGTCACGACGCACCAGTGGAACATGCTCGGCTCGCACGACACCGCCCGCCTGCGGACCGTCGTCGGCACCCGGGAGCGCGTGGAGCTGGCCGCCGGGCTGCTGTTCACCTACCCGGGCACCCCGGCGATGTTCGCCGGCGACGAGGGCGGGCTCACCGGCACCAACGGTGAGCACTCGCGGGTCGCCATGCCCTGGCGCGACATCGACGCGGGCGGGGGTCCGCGCTGGGACGCGGGCACGTTCGACATCTACCGGTCGCTCATCGCGGTCCGTCGCGGGTCGCGCGCGCTGCGCGAGGGCGGGATGCGGTGGGCAGTGGTGCGGCCCGACGCCGTCGCCTACCTGCGGGAGACGCTCGACGAGCGAGTGCTCGTGGTCGTGGCCCGCGGCCCCTGGGAGGGCGTCGACCTGCCCCGCCACCTGCTCGCGCCGGGTGCCCTGCCGGAGAACCTGTACGGCGGTGGGGACCTGGAGGTGGGCACCGACGCGCTGCGCGTGGGCGGCGACGGCCCCGGGGTCCAGGTCTGGCGGCTGGCCTGATCGTTAGGCTGACGCCGTGACCATTCCGGACCAGGCACTGGCCCACACCCCGGACGTCGACGGGTATGTCGACGCCGACCGTGAGCGGTGGGTCCGGGAGGGCACCAAGTCTCGCGAGCGCACGGCGTTCGAACGCGACCGCGCCCGGCTCGTGCACTCCTCGGCGCTGCGGCGGCTCGGGGCCAAGACGCAGGTGCTCGGACCGTCGTCGGACGACTTCGTGCGTACGCGTCTGACCCACACGCTCGAGGTCGCGCAGGTGGGCCGCGAGATCGGCAAGGCGCTCGGCTGCGACCCGGACGTCGTCGACACCGCGTGCCTCGCCCACGACCTCGGCCACCCGCCGTTCGGGCACAACGGCGAACGCGCGCTGGCCGAGCTGGCCAAGGGCATCGGCGGTTTCGAGGGGAACGCCCAGACGCTGCGGCTGCTGACCCGGCTCGAGCCGAAGGTCGTCGGGCCCGACGGACGGGCGGTCGGCCTGAACCTCACGCGCGCGTCGCTGGACGCGTCCGTCAAGTACCCCTGGCGCCACCGGCAGGGCCCGATCAGCGAGGCGAGCGGGCGACCGACGCACAAGTTCGGCGTCTACGAGGACGACCTGCCGGTGTTCGAGTGGCTGCGCGAGAACGCGCCCGAGGGTCGCAAGTGCCTCGAGGCGCAGGTGATGGACCTGGCCGACGACATCTCGTACTCGGTGCACGACGTCGAGGACGCCGTGGTGGGCGGCCGCCTGGACCTCGAGGTGCTCGGCGTGCCGAAGGAACGGGACCGCGTGATCGAGGCGGTGCAGACCTGGTACGGCGACGCCGTCACCGGCGACGAGCTGCAGGACGCGATCGACCGGCTGGTGACCGCGAGACTCTGGCGGCAGGGGTTCGACGGGTCGCGCGGCGCGCTCGCTCACCTCAAGGACTCGACCAGCCAGCTCATCGGCCGGTTCGCCAAGGCCTCGCAGCGGGCGACCCGAGCGGAGTACGGCCCGGGGCCCCTGACGCGGTACGCCGCCGACCTCATCGTCCCGCACGAGACCCTCGCCGAGATCCTCGTGCTCAAGGGCCTCGCGGTGGCCTACGTCATGGCCCCGCGCGAGCTCGAACCGCTCTACCACCGGCAGCGCGAGGTGCTCACCGACCTCGTGCACGTGCTGTCGGAACGAGCACCCATCGCCCTCGAGCCCCCGTTCGCCGCGGACTGGGTTGCGGCGGCGGACGACGCCGCCCGGCTGCGCGTCGTGATCGACCAGGTGGCCTCCCTGACGGACATCTCGGCCGCCGAGCTGCACGCGCGACTGGTTCACCCGCCGCGGCACGGCGGACCCGCGGCGTTCGTCTGACCGGCCACGCATCCACGCCTAGACTCGGCGCGTGGCGGGACGCATCCGACGGGAGGACGTGGAGGCGGTCCGCGAGCGCGCCCACATCGACGAGGTCGTCGGGCAGCACGTCACGCTGAAGCCGGCGGGCGTCGGGTCGCTCAAGGGCCTGTGCCCGTTCCACGACGAGCGCTCGCCGTCCTTCCACGTCCGCCCGCAGGTGGGTCGCTACCACTGCTTCGGCTGCGGCGAGGGCGGCGACGTCATCGACTTCGTGCAGAAGGTCGACGGTCTGGGGTTCTCCGAGGCCGTCGAGTACCTCGCCGGCAAGGTCGGCATCCAGCTGCGGTACGAGGAGGGCGGCGCGCCGCGGCCCGGCGAGGAGCCCGGCAAGCGCCGACGGCTCATCGAGGCGCACAAGGTGGCCGAGGAGTTCTTCCGCGAGCAGCTGGGCGCACCCGAGGCCGCCGCCGGTCGCGCGTTCCTGTCGGAGCGCGGGTTCGACCGCACCGCGGCCGCCGACTTCGGGGTGGGGTACGCGCCGAAGGGCTGGGACCCGCTCATGCGGCACCTGCGCGGTCGCGGGTTCACCGAGGCGGAGCTCACCGCGTCCGGCCTGGTCAGCCAGGGGCAGCGCGGCGTCTACGACCGGTTCCGCGGGCGGCTCGTCTGGCCCATCCGTGAGGTCACCGGAGAGACGGTCGGGTTCGGGGCGCGCCGGCTGTACGACGAGGACCAGGGGCCCAAGTACCTGAACACCCCCGAGACCGCGCTCTACAAGAAGTCGCACGTGCTGTACGGCATCGACCTGGCCAAGAAGGACATGCAGCGCGACAAGCGCGTGGTCGTGGTCGAGGGCTACACCGACGTCATGGCCATGCACCTGTCGGGGGTCGGTACCGCAGTGGCGACGTGCGGCACGGCGTTCGGCTCGGACCACGCCCGGATCGTGCGCCGCCTGGTCGGCGACTCGGGGTCGAGCGGGGGAGTGCAGCTCGCCTCGGGCGCGTCCGTGGGCGGCGAGATCATCTTCACCTTCGACGGTGATGCCGCAGGTCAGAAGGCCGCGCTGCGCGCGTTCGGCGAGGACCAGACGTTCACCGCGCAGACGTTCGTCGCCGTCGAGAAGTCGGGCCTGGACCCGTGCGAGCTGCGCCAGGCGAAGGGTCCCGACGCGGTCCGCGCGCTGGTGGCGGGCCGGACCCCGCTGTACGAGTTCGTCATCCGGAGCACGCTCGAGACCTACGACCTACGGACCGCGGAGGGCCGCATCGGTGCCCTGCGCGCCGCCGCGCCCGTGGTCGCGGGGATCCGGGACGCCGGGCTGCGGCCCGAGTACACGCGCATGCTGACGGGCTGGTTGGGCATCGACGACGAGGAGCAGGTGCGCCGCGCGGTCCAGGGTGCGACGAGCCGGCAGCCGTCGCGCGGTGCGGACCCGCGTCCCGTCCGCGACGAGCGGCAGGCTCCCCGAGACGAACGGCCGGCACCGCGCATGCCGCAGCCGGACCGCCGCGACCCGGTGGCGCAGATCGAGCGGACCGCGCTCGAGGTGGTCCTGCAGCAGCCCGCACTCGTGCCCGAGGAGTTCGACGACCTGCCCGCCGACGCGTTCGGCGCACCCGCCTACCGCGCGGTGCACGAGGCGGTCCGGGCCGCCGGCGGGCTCGTCGTCGCCCGGACGCTCGGGAACGCGACGGCCTGGGTCGGCGCCGTGATCGAGGAGGCGGGGGAGAACCTGCGGCCCCTGGTCACCGAGCTGGCGGTCGCGCCCTTGCCCGAGGACCGCCCCGACGCGCTGGACGGCTACGTCAAGGGCGTCGTACGTAGCCTCGTCGAGATGGGGTTCACGCGGCACATCGCCGAGCTGCGCGGGCGCCTGCAGCGCATGGACGCCGAGGTCGACCCGGCCGCCTACCGTGCCGCGTACGCCGAGCTGGTCGAGGTCGAGGGCCGGCGCCGCACGCTGCGCGAGAGCGCCTGAGGTAGGAGAGGCTGTCCTGCATCGTCGCAGGTCAGGGCAGGCTTCGCTTCGGTGACAACCCCGAGAACGCGGCCTAGCGTGGCGCTATGACCACCGTCTCGACTCCTCGCCCGGCCCCTACCGTCTCGAGCCTGAACTGGCTGCGCGCGGGCGTGCTGGGCGCCAACGACGGGATCGTCTCGATCGCGGCGACGGTCCTCGGCGTGGCTGGCGCGGCGACCTCGGTCGGCACTCTCGCGGTCGCCGGCATCGCCGCGCTCGTCGCGGGCGCTCTGTCGATGGCTGCGGGCGAGTACGTGTCGGTGAGCAGTCAGCGCGACGCCGAAAGGGCGGCGCTGCGCCGTGGTCGCGTGCTGCCGACGATGGCGGTCCGCGACGATCCTGACGCGCAGTCCAACCCCTGGCACGCCGCGGTCGCCTCGTTCGGCGCTTTCCTGATCGGCGGTTTCGTCCCGCTCGTCGTCGTCCTGGCGCCGTGGGGCGGTGCACGAGTCCCTGCCACGTTCGTCGCCGTTCTGGCCGCGCTCGTGGTCACGGGCCTGGTGGCCGCCCGGTTCAGCGACGCGGAGCCGCGGCGCTCGGTCCTGCGCAACGTGCTCGGCGGCTCCGTGGCGATGGCGGTGACCTACGGGATCGGGGCTCTCGTGGGGCTCACCGTCTGAGCGCTCAGCGCAGCGCGACCAGCCCGGTGCCCTCGTCGAGCAGCAGTCCGCCGTGGATGGTCGCGGTGACGGTCATCGCCGTGACGTAGAGGCTGCCGCCGTACCAGGAGATGAACGCGGTGTCGGTGGCGTCGCGACCGGTGGCGATGCGCACGAGGGACTCGCGCGGGGCCATCCCCGTGGCGTCGACCACGTGCCAGGCGCCGTCGATGTACGCCTCGGCGACCGCGTGGAAGTCCATCGGCTTGAGCCCGGGCGCGTACACGGAGGTCAGGCGCGCCGGGACGTCGCGGGCGCGGAGCAGGGCGACGACGAGGTGCGCGAAGTCGCGGCACACCCCGCGGCGCTTGAGCAGCGTGTCGGTCGCGCCGTCCGTCGGCAGGCTCGACCCGGACAGGTACGTGACGTGGTTGGTGACCCAGCCGACGACGGCGTCGAGCAGCTCCTCGCCCTCGAGGTCGCGGAACTGGTCGCGCGCGAACGCGAGCAGCCGGTCGGAGTCGGCGTAGCGGGAGGGGCGGCGGTACTCGACGATGTCGACGTCGTCGATGGGCGGCAGGTCCGCCTGGCCCGTGATGGTGGCGTGGTAGTCGACGACCACGCGGCCCTTGGGGGCGAGCACCCGGTGCGTGCGCGCGCCGTGCGCGAGCTTGATCTCGGTGACGTCCAGCGGGCCGTCGTCATGACGGACCGAGAGGAGCTCGGAACGGTCGTAGGCACCGTCGGCGACGGCCACGAGGAGCTCGATCTCGAGCGGGGCGCGCACGTCGAGGGAGAGATGAGAAGTCACGGTGCGCAGCACGGCCGCGGGTCCTTTCCCAGCCGTCGGTGGCTGGACCATCTAGAGGGGGCGAGCGCAAGTGTGAGGCTCGCGGGCCCCCGCGTCCAGCCCGCGGGCAGTACCCGATGAACCCGCAGGTCAGAGGCCTGCGGGTCGGCCATCGCGGAGCAGTCCGACCCCCTCTAGCTGGACGTCGGTCCACCTATCTGTTTCAGACGACCAGGATGGTCTTGCCGGGGCCGTGCCCGGGCGTTCCGGCGAACGTGTAGCCCTCCCGGCCGCGGGCGAGCGGGAAGGTCGCGGCGACCGTCGTGCGCAGGTCGCCGGCGGCGACCAGGGCGGCGATCCGCTGCAGTGCGGAGCCGTCGCCGGCGACGACGAAGAACGTGGCCGTGAAGCCCCCTGCCGCCGCACGCGCCTGGTCCGGCGGAGCGTTCAGCGTGACCAGGTGCCCGCCCGGTCGGACCACCGCGTACGAGTCCAGCAGCACCTGCCCGCCGAGCGGGTCGATGACGACGTCGTACGTCCGTCCGCCGCCGAACTGCGCCGGATCGGTCGTCGTGACGGTGGTCGCACCGAGCGCGCGGACCAGCTCCTCGTCGCGCACGTAGGCGGTGGTGGCCACGGTCGCACCGCGCAGCACGGCGAGCTGGATGGCGAAGCCGCCCACGGCGCCCGCGCCCGCGTGCACGAGCACCTGCGAACCCGGCCCGACGGGGGCGTGGACCTCGAAGGCCTCCCAGGCGGTGAGCGCCGCGACCGGCAGCGTGACGGCGTCGACGTCGGACACCGCGTCGGGTCGCGGCGCGAGGGCGTGGGCGGGTACCGCGACGAGCTCGGCGGCTCCGCCCGGGGCGTCGAACGGCACCTGCCCGAACACGGCGTCGCCGACGGCGAACCCGTCGACGTCCGGTCCCAGCTCGGCGACGTGTCCCGACACCTCGTGCCCCGGGATGGCCGGCGTGCCGTCGCGTTCCAGTCCTGCCCACGTCTCGTCCCAGCTCAGCTCGGTGGGCGTGATGCCGACGGCCGCCACCCGGACGAGCACCTCGCCCGGGCCGGCGACGGGCACCGGGGCGTCCTCGTAGACGAGCTGGTCGAAGCTGCCGCGTGCGTGGGCGCGCAGGGCCTTCATGGTCCGGGTCATCGTGGCGGTCCCTTCGTCGGCTCGACGGTAGCCAGCCGACGCGTCGGGCGCGACTCTCAATCCCCTCGTGTCACGAGGATGTCCCGGCTACCGTGGCGCGATGGACCTGGCAGCGGAGGTCGCGGCCCTCACGGACGAGTTCTCGGGCGTGGTGCGGGTCGACCGCGCCGGCAGCACCGTCCTCGACGCGGCCTTCGGGCTCGCCGACCGGCGCCACGGCGTCCCCATGACCGTCGGCTCGCAGGTCGCGATGGCGAGCGGCAACAAGGGCATGACGGCGCTGGCCGCGATGAGCCTCGTGGAGGACGGGACGCTCTCGCTCGGCACGACGGCGCGCTCGCTGCTCGGCGACGACCTGCCGCTCGTCGCCGACGACGTCACGGTCGAGCACCTGCTCGCCCACCGCTCGGGCATCGGCGACTACCTGGACGAGGACGTCGAGTCCGACATCGACGACTACGCCCTGCGGGTGCCCATGCAGGAGCTCGCGACCACCGAGCAGTTCGTCACGGTGCTCGACGGCTTCCCGACGAAGTTCCCCGCAGGCGAGCGGTTCTCGTACTGCAACAGCGGCTTCATGGTGCTGGCGCTCCTGGCCGAGCGGGCCAGCGGCACGGGGTTCCACGACCTCGTCGACGAGCGGGTGCTTCGGCCCGCCGGGATGCTCGACTCGGGCTTCCTGCGCTCGGACGACCTGCCGGGAACGGCCGCCGTGGGCTACGTGCGGATGGACGGGCACTGGCGCACCAACGTGTTCCACCTGCCGGTGCGCGGCAACGGCGACGGGGGCCTGTACACGACGACCGCCGACATGCACCGGTTCTGGGTCGCGCTGTTCGCCGGCGCGATCGTCTCCCCGGAGACCGTCGCGCTGATGACGACCCCGCGCAGCGACGTGCCGGCGGAGGGGCAGCGGTACGGGCTGGGGTTCTGGGTGCACGCGTCGCGCGACGTCCTCGGCCTCTCGGGCTACGACGCGGGCGTGTCGTTCCGAAGCTTCCACGACCCGGTCGAGCGGCTCACCGCGACGGTCGCGGGGACGACGTCCGCGGGCGCGTGGCCGATCGCGCGGCTGCTCGAGGAGCGGCTGGTCACCACCAGCCCTGCCGCTTAGCCCACCACAGGAGCCCCGCGGACATCGCGAGCATGATGCCGAGGGCCCAGGCCAGGGGGATCGGCGTGGTGTGGGGGTTGACGATCATGTTCATGCCAAGCACCGAGGCGAGGGCCGTGATCGGCAGGGTGACCACGGCGATCACCGCGAGCCGTTCGGCGGCGATGGTCATCTTGGTGTCGGTGCGCGTTCGGTAGAACTCGATCACCCCCTGCAGGTAGTCCTTCTCCTCTCCGGCGAGCCCCGCGATGCGGTCGAACTGGTCGATGAGGTCGAGCACGAGATGACGGCTCTCCTCCGGCACCGCCCGGTTGATCCCCGACAGCCGGCGGTAGATCTGGGCCGTCTGCGCGGCGATCGTCCGGATGGCCAGCAGGCCGTGCCGCGTCCGGAACATCTCGTCCAGGAACTTCTCCGGGTTGCCCAGGGCGCCGTCGTTGACCCGTTGCTCCAGGTCCCAGACGTCGGTGGTGAGCTCCTCGACGAACCGCTCCATGTGCCGGGTCAGGGTCGAGACGATCGCGTGCGAGATGTCGAACGACGTGTGGGGCCGGAGGCGGCCGGACCGGATGCGCGCCAGAACCTCGGCGGTATCGCGCAAAGTGATCTCGCGGCTGACCAGAGGGTTCACCGGCCCGTGCACGGTGATCAGGTACCGGGGTCCGATGATCCGGTCGAGCTCCACGTGGTGGACGTGGCCGCCGCTGCCCTTCTCCGGGGCGTGCAGGACCAGGAGCAGCGAGTCCGGGTAGGCGTGCAGCTTGGGCAGCCGGTTGCGGACCTCGAGGTCGTGCACGGCCAACGGGTGCAGACCGAACACCGGGACCAGGACGGCGGCCGCCTCCGCGTCCCACTCCGGGACGTCGACCCACACGAGGCCGTGCTTGGCGGCCAGCAGGTCGGGCAGCTCGTCGACGGAGCAGTCGCGGACGCCGTCCGAGGTGATCAGGTGCACATCCATGACTGGGCTCTCTCGCGCGGTTCGTCATCGGATACCGCGAGCCTGCCACGGTGCGCGCGCCGGTGCGCGAGGGTGGGAGGTCGCGGGCCGGATCTGCCACGCGTCTTTCACCCGAGAGGGCGCGCGTCACGGGCCTACCCTGGAGGAAAGTGCCCCGCGACGAGGAGGTCGTGCGATGCGCCGTGCATTCTTGTCCGTCGTTCTTCTACTGGCTGCCTTCGTCATGGTGCCGGTGTCGCCCGCGAGCGCGACGCCGCACTGCGGGATCACCTGGGGCTCGCTCGAGAAGTCCGCCGCCGGACTGTCCCAGGCCCCCGTCACCGGCGTACGGACCGGCCGGCACGCCTGCTACGACCGGCTCGTCCTCGACGTGGCCGGACACGTCGGCGGGTACACGGTCCGGTACGTCCCGCACATCACCCAGGACGGCTCGGGCGCGGTCATCCCGACGCGTGGTGGGGCAGCGCTGCAGATCACGGTGAACGACCCGGCCGAGAGCTGGGCTCCCAGCAACCCGCTGGAGCTGCGCAACGTCGCCGGGTACTCGACGTTCCGGCAGGTCGTGCACGCCGGGACCTTCGAGGGCTACACGACTGTCGGCCTCGGTCTGCGGGCGCGGCTGCCGTTCCGGGTTCTGGTGCTCGCCGGCCCGGGGTCGTCGAGTCGGCTCGTCGTGGACGTCGCCCACCACTGGTGATCGTCAGGCTCGTGCCAGCGCCGCGGCGGTGACCACGAGCCCGTCGCCGACCGCCCAGCGTCCGTGCAGCAGGTCGGTGCCGAGCCCGCGCACGCTCAGGCGAGCCGTGAACGTGTTGTGGCCGAGCCGGACGTCCACGTGCTCGAACCCGAGCCAGGCGTGCACGATCGGCGACCACACCTTGTACACCGACTCCTTCGCCGAGAACACGATGCGGTCCGGGCAGATGCCGGGGTCGAGGTCGGCGATGGCCTCCTGCTCCGACGTGCTCATGACGAGCGACAGCACCTCGGGCGGCAGAGGTTCCAGCACCTCGGCGTCGATGCCGAGGCCCGCCCAGCTCCGGGCGTGCGCGACCGCGGCCGCCCGGAACCTGTCGCAGTGGGTCATGCTGCCCACGACTCCTTCCGGCCACACGGGGGAGCGGTCGGGCGCGGACGGGACGGCGACGGCACCCGCACCGAGCCGGGTCAGAGCCGCGCGTGCGCAGGCGCGGACGGCGGCGTACTCAGCGCGACGCGCCGGGATCGCACGCGCGACGGCGGCCTCCTCCTCGGGGAAGAGGGCTGCGGGCAGGGGAGGGCCGCGATGCTCGACGACGACGACGTCGGTGGGCAGCACCTGCTCCATCACGTCCGCCAGTGTGGCAGCGTCAGCGGTCGACGTGCGCCCCTGCTCCGCCGACGAGCCCGCGGGCCGTCCCGACGAGCTCGACCGCTTCCCGGCACAGCCGGGCGATCGTCGTGACCTCGCGCGCCTGGACGAGGGTGCGCGACACCATCCACGACCCTCCGACGGCGGCGACGGGGCCCAGGGCGAGGTACGCGGCGGCGTTGTCCGGCCCGATCCCGCCGGTCGGGATGATCCGCAGGCCGGGGAACGGGGCGGCGAGCGCCTCGACCGCGGCCACGCCGCCCGACGTCTGCGCCGGGAAGAACTTGACGCACGAGACGCCCAGGTCGAGCGCCGCCATGACCTCGGTCGGCGTCACCGTCCCGGGGACCACCGGCACACCGAGCTCGAGGCACCGCTCGACCACCGGCCGCGAGAGGCCGGGGGAGACGACGAACGCGGCGCCGGCGTCGACGGCCTGGTCGACCTGTGCCGCGGTCAGGACCGTGCCGGCGCCGACGAGCGTGTCGCCGCGCAGGGCCAGCGTGCGGATCGCGTCGAGGCCCGCAGGTGTCCGCAGCGTCACCTCGGCCACCGGCAGGCCGCCGCCCACGAGGGCCTCGGCGAGGTAGTCGGCGTCGAGCGCCCGGTCGATCACGACCACCGGGACGACGCCGTGCGTCGAGAGGGCGTCCAGCACGCCGGTCATCGAGCCGGCGCCGCTGCGCTGGGGGCGAAAGGGTCCACGGGGACACGGTACGTGCGATGGCCGTCCACCATGCGAGCGACCACCCGCTCGCCGCGCGCCACCGCCCGGGAGGGCATACGGTCCCCGCCGCAGGGGAGTCTTCGAGACCCGGGAGCACGCATGTCCGTCACCGACGAGTACCTGACCAACAACCGCGCCTACGCCGAGACCTTCACCGGACCGCTGCCTCTGCCGCCGTCCCGTCAGGTCGCCGTCGTCGCCTGCATGGACGCACGACTGGACGTGTACCGGATCCTTGGCCTGGGCGCGGGCGAGGCGCACGTCATCCGCAACGCAGGCGGTGTGGTGACCGACGACGAGATCCGTTCGCTCGCCATCAGCCAGCGGCTGCTCGGCACGCGCGAGATCATCCTCATCCACCACACCGACTGCGGGATGCTCACGTTCACCGACGACGGGTTCAAGCAGTCGATCCTGGACGAGACGGGGATCAAGCCCGAGTGGGCCGCGGAGGCGTTCGCGGACCTGGACGTCGACGTCCGGCAGTCGATCGCCCGGATCAAGGCCAGCCCGTTCGTCCCGCACACCGACCGGGTCCGAGGCTTCGTCTTCGACGTCGCGACCGGTCTGCTGACCGAGGTCTAGCCGATCCAGAGCACGATGCCGTGAGGGGGCCGACACCGTCACGAGCGCACGTCGCCCCTCGGGCCGTGCTCGACCGGTCCTGTTCCTCCATTGCTCATCCTGTGCTCACCCTGTGGACGCCTTCACCCGGTCGACTCGAGCTGCGACGAGGTCGTCGCACCTCGAGGGAAGCAACGGTGGAGGAAACATGATGGGGACACGAGCACGGCGCCCGCTGGGCGTCGTGGTGGTCGGCGGCGCGCTGCTGCTGGCCGCCACGACCGCGATGGCCACGACGATCGACCTGACCGGCCACGGCGATGCCCGCCGGCTGACCGGGGACCAGACCAGTGCGGTCAGGAGCGAGCTGCGCGGCGGGACCGCGAAGAACGTCATCCTGCTCATCGGCGACGGGATGGGCGACTCGGAGATCACCGTGGCGCGCAACTATGCACTGGGTGCGGCGGGACGGTTCGCGGGCATCGATGCGCTCCCGCTGACCGGGCAGTACACGACCTACGCGCTGGACAAGACCGACGGCAAGCCGGACTACGTCACGGACTCCGCCGCCTCAGGCTCGGGCTGGTCGACGGGTACCAAGACCTACAACGGCGCCATCTCGGTCGACATCGCCGGCGCACCCCAGCGCACCCTGCTCGAGATCGCCCGCGCCAACGGCCTGCGCACCGGTGACGTCAGCACGGCGGAGATCCAGGACGCCACGCCCGCGGTGCTCGTCTCGCACGTGACCGACCGCAGCTGCTACGCGCCGGCGGTCACGACCACCAAGTGCCCGACGAACGCCCTGCAGAACGGCGGCCTCGGTTCGATCACCGAGCAGCTGATCGGCAACCGGCCGGACGTCACCCTCGGCGGCGGCGCGACCTCGTTCAACGAGCCGGCTCTCGCCGGACCGTGGGCTGGCAAGACGCTCCTCCAGCAGGCGAAGGACCGCGGCTTCCAGGTGGTCTCGGACGCGAACGGCCTGGCGGGCGTGACGCAGGCCGACCAGTCGTCTCCGGTGCTCGGCCTCTTCGCGCCCGGCAACATGGCGACCCGCTGGGTCGGTCCGCCGGCCACCCACACCGGCGGCACGGAGGCGCCTGCTACGTGCACGCCGAACCCGGCGTACCTGGCCACCTCCCCGACGCTGGCCGCGATGACCGACAAGGCGATCTCGCTTCTCGACGCGTCGAGCTCGAAGAAGGGCTTCTTCCTGCAGGTCGAAGGCGCGAGCATCGACAAGCAGGACCACGCCGCCAACCCCTGCGGTCAGATCGGTGAGACGGTCGACCTCGACGAGGCGGTCCAGGCAGCCCTGACCTTTGCCAAGCAGGACGGCAACACCCTCGTCGTCCTGACGGCTGACCACGGCCACTCGAGCCAGATCGTCTACCCCAACACCCTGACTCCCGGCCTGACCCGGACGCTCCTGACGGCCGACGGCAAGCCGATGACCGTCGCGTACGGCACCGCCGAGACAGGCGGTTCGCAGGACCACACGGGCACCCAGGTGCGGATCGCGGCCTACGGCCCGCGGGCCGCCAACGTGGTGGGCTTGACCGACCAGACCGACCTGTTCTTCACCATCCGCGACGCGCTCAAGCTGGACCCGAGCGCACCGTCGCCGGCCGCCCCGGTCATCCAGAACGTCAACGTGACGGACGACGCGATCCTCAAGGGCAAGCAGACGGTCCGCGTCACGCTGGACGCCGAGCCGCGGTACACGTACATCGAGCTCAACCAGGGCGGTACCTGGCTGACCGACAACACCGCGGCGCCCGGCAGCACGAACGCCGGCAAGCGTCCGACGCTCGTGCTCGACACGCGTGACTACTCGAACGGGCAGTACACGCTCAAGATCGACGCCGTGGGCATCGACGGGCAGACGACGGAGAAGCTGATCCCCGTCACGATCGCCAACCGCTGACCTGAACGGGAGGCGTCGATGACGCACCCGGGCCTCGTCTCCCGGGTGCGTCGTCGACGCGACCGAACGAAGCGCCGGGAACCGTCGATCAGCTCGCGGGACCGATCACAGCGCCCGGCAGCTCGACCGCTCGAGCAGCTCGGTGGGCAGGCGCACGTGCACGTCGCGCTCGACCCCGTCGATGAGGTCGACGAGCAGCCGGAGGGCCTCCGCGCCCATGCGCTGCAGGGGCTGGTTGATCGTCGTCAGTGGAGGTGTCGTCAGCGCCGACTCGGGCACGTTGTCGAAGCCGATCACCGACAGGTCGTCGGGAACCCGCAGGTTCAGGCTTCGGGCGACCTCGATCGTCCCGATGGCCGACAGGTCGTTGGCGGCGAAGACGGCGGTCGGCCGGTTCTCCTGGGAGAGCAGCTCCCGGGCCGGCTGCATGGCGGTCTCGGCCTTGTACCCGCCGATGCGCACGAGCGAGTCGTCGACCGTGACGCCCGCGTCGTGCATCGCCCGGCGGTATCCCGCCTCGCGGAGCCGGGCCGACTCCAGGTCGGTCCGCCCGCCGAGGAACCCGATCCGGCGGTGGCCCAGGGCCAGCAGGTAGTTGGTGGCCAGGACCGCGCCCCCGAAGCTGTCCGAGTCGACCGTGGGCAGGGCCGACGGCCCGGTGTGCGGGTCGACCGCCACGACGGGGACCCCGTGGTTCGTGGCGACGACGGTCGGGGTGACGATGATGGCGCCGTCGATGAGCGTGCCCGACAGCCGCGACAGGTAGCGACGCTCCCAGCCGACGTCTGCGCCGCGCCCGCCGCCGGAGTACGCGAGCAGCTCGTAGCCGGTCGAGGCGATGGCCGCGGAGGCGCCCTTGAGCAGCTCGGTGGAGAACGGCTCGAACTCGGCGACCAGGATGCCCAGCACGTTCGTGCGGTGGCTGCGCAGGCTCTGCGCGCCGAGGCTGGCCTCGTACCCGAGCTGCTCGATGACCTCCTGGACGTGGTCCACGGTGGTCTGCGCCACACCGTACCGACCGTTCACGACCTTGGAGACGGTCGCTACGGAGACCCCCGCGGTGCGGGCGACGTCGGCCATCTTCACACGCGGCAGGAACTCCACTGGGTGATCATAGACGAAGCCGGATCGTGTTGAAATCGTTATCGATAACGATTGACTAGACCATGGTGGCCGTCGCAGAATCTCCATCGCCAGGCTTAGACCTGCCCGTCAACGACGACAGAGGAGTTCCCCTTCATGGCAAGGATGATGCGAGGTGCGGTTCTGACCGCACTCGGCGCGAGCATCGCGCTCGCAGTCGCCGGATGTTCCAGCTCCGGCAACAGCAGCGGGGACTCGGGCACGGCGGATGCCGCCAAGCCCGTGTCGATGTCGCTGTGGACCAACGCCACGACCGGCCCCGGTGCGGCGTTCTTCACCGACACGGTGAAGAGCTTCGAGACGGCCAACCCGGGCGTCACGATCAAGATCCAGACGGTCCAGAACGAGGACCTCGACGGCAAGCTCCAGACGGCCCTGAACTCGGGCGACGCGCCGGACATCTTCCTTCAGCGCGGCGGCGGCAAGATGGCCGCGATGGTCGACGCCGGCCAGCTGATGGACATCACCGCCGACATCTCGGACGAGACCAAGGCGGGCGTCGGCGAGGGCTCGTTCAAGGCCGAGTCGATCGACGGCAAGACGTACGCGATGCCCGTGTCCGTCCTGCCCGGTGGCTTCTTCTACAGCCAGGACCTCTACAAGGCGGCCGGCATCACCTCTGCGCCGACCACGCTCGACCAGCTCAACGCCGCGAACACGGCCCTCAAGGGCCAGGGCGTCGCGCCCGTCGCGCTCGGTGGCAAGGACGCCTGGCCCGCCGCGCACTGGTACTACTGGTTCGCGCTGCGCGAGTGCAGCGAGGACACGCTGAACTCGACCGCCAAGTCGCTGCAGTTCACGGACGACTGCTGGACCAAGGCCGGCAACGACCTCACGGCGTTCAAGGCGACCGGCGCGTTCAACGACGGCTTCCTGACGACCTCGGCGCAGCAGGGTGCCGGCTCCTCGGCCGGCCTCGTCGCCAACCACAAGGCCGGCGCCGAGCTCATGGGCGCCTGGGACCCGGGCGTGATCGGCTCGCTGACGCCGGACGCGAAGGCGCTGCCCGACCTCGGCTTCTACCCGTTCATCTCGGTGCCCGGCGGCAAGGGTGACCCGAAGGCGATCATGGGTGGCGTCGACGGTTACTCCTGCTCGGCCAAGGCTCCCGAGAAGGCCTGCACCGACTTCCTGAACTACCTCGCCTCCGCCGACGTCCAGAAGGCCTACTACACGGCCTTCAACGCGCCGCCGGTCAACAAGGACGCTCAGGCGGCCGTCACCGACCCGCTGATCAAGTCGGTCATCGACGCGTTCAACAGCGCGCCCTACGTCTCGCAGTGGCTCGACACCCTGTACGGCGCGAACGTCGGGAACGCCCTGAACACCGCGGTGGTGAACCTCCTCGCGGACAAGGGTTCCGTCGCCGACATCATCAGCGCGGTCAACAGCGCATCTGCCAAGGGATAGCTAGGACGTCATGAGCGATTCACCGGTCAACCCGTTGGCCGTGAAGAACTCGCAGGACGACCGCTCGGTGGTCGGAGCCGGCAACCCGCCGGCTCCGACCACCACCGCCGCCCGCCCACGCCGTCGTGGCGTGGGCTGGCGCGGGCGGATCGAGATCGCGGTTCTTTCCGGGCCAGCAGTCATCATGTTCGTCGGCTTCGTTATCTTCCCCGTGTGCCTGGCCGCGTACTACGGCTTCTTCAGGTGGAAGGGGTACGGCAGGCCGACGGACTTCGTCTGGTTCAAGAACTACAAGGTCATCCTGACCGACCCTGAGTTCCACGCAGCGCTGTCGCACAACCTCTTCATCGTCGTCGTCTCGCTGCTGGTGCAGGGCCCGATCGCCATCGGCCTGGCGCTCCTGCTCAACCGGCCGATGCGCTGGCGCTCGCTGATCCGCGTCCTGATCTTCGTCCCGTACGTGGTCTCCGAGGTCATCGTCGGCACGGGCTGGAGCCTGATGCTCGCGACCGATGGCGCCGCCAACGGGCTGCTCGAGAAGCTGGGCCTCGGTCACTTCACCAACGAGTGGCTGTCCAACCCGGACATCGCCATCTGGACCTTGATGGTCATCATCTCGTGGAAGTACATCGGGTTCGCCGTGATCCTGTTCATGGCCGCGCTGCAGAACATCCCGCAGGAGCTGTTCGAGGCTGCGCAGATCGACGGCGCCAGCTACTGGCAGATCCAGCGCAACATCACGCTGCCGCTCCTCGGCCCGACGCTCCGGATATGGGCGTTCCTGTCGATCATCGGATCGCTGCAGCTCTTCGACCTCGTGTACATCATCTGGGGTCAGTACGTCGCGGGCACTGCCGGCGTCTCCACGATGGCGACGTACATGGTGCAGTACGGCCGCGGCGCCGGGAACTTCGGCTACGGCAGCGCTGTCGCTGTCGTCCTGTTCGTCATCTCCTTGTTCATCGCGCTCGTCTACCAGCGCTTCGTCCTGCGTCGTGACACGGCCGGCGCCCTCACGGATAAGGCCGCACGGTGACCGCCTCCACGATCCAGCTCCCGGCGCCCAAGCCGCCCGCCCGCATCCGCACGTCCGGCAAGCGCGGCGGCCGTGCCGGACCGGCGACGTACTTCATCGCGCTGCTGCTCGTCTCCGTGATGCTCGTGCCGATCCTCTACATCATCCTCGGCGGCTTCCGGACGAACGCGCAGATCACGACCGATCCCGCGGGCCTGCCGTCGCCGTGGGAGTTCTCGAACTACGTCAACGTCCTGACGAACTCGACCTTCTGGCGCGAGGTCGGCAACTCGGTCATCGTCGCGCTGTTCACGTCGGTGCTCGTGGTCGCGTTCGGGCTGATGGCGAGCTACGTGCTCGCGCGGTACAGCTTCCGGGGCCGAGGGGCGCTCTATGCCCTGTTTGCCGCCGGGCTGATGTTCCCGATCACCGTCGCGATCACGCCGCTGTACATCCTGGTGCGCGACATCGGGCTCATCAACAACCTCGGGGGAGTCATCCTCCCGCAGATCGGCTTCGGTCTGCCGACGACGATCATCATCCTCGTCCCGTTCCTGCGGGCGATCCCGGACGAGATCGAGGAGGCCGCGTCCATCGACGGCGCCGGCAAGCTCGGCTTCTTCTTCCGGATGGTCGTCCCGCTGTCGCTGCCCGGCGTGATCACGACCGGCATCCTCGCGTTCGTCGGTAGCTGGAACAGCTACCTGCTCCCGCTGTTCATCCTCAACGACCAGAGCGCGTTCACTCTGCCGCTGGGCGTCCAGGCATTCTCGTCGCAGTACTCCGTGGACACCGCCAAGGTGCTCGCATTCACGTCGCTGTCCATGATTCCCGCCCTGGTGTTCTTCTCGCTCTTCGAGCGACGGATCGTCGGCGGGCTCCAGGGCGCGGTCAAGGGCTGAGGGGGACCCACCACATGACAGACATCCGGATCTCCGCGCGCCCTGGCGCAGACGCACCCGCCCGCGAGGCGCGCGTGCTCGACCTGCTCGGTCGCATGAATCTCGAGGAGAAGCTCGCGCAGATCGTGGGCTTCTGGGAGAAGAGCGACGGTGAGGCCGTCGCGCCGTTGCAGGGCGAGTTCGCGGCGCCCACGGCGCTGAGCGAGTTCATCCGCCACGGGCTCGGCCACCTCACCCGGCCCTACGGCACCCGCCCCGTGGACGCGGTCGAGCGGGCCGCGTGGCTGTGGGACCTGCAGCGTGGCCTGGTCACCGGCACACGCCTCGGCATCCCCGCGATCGTGCACGAGGAGGTGCTCACGGGCCTGTCCGCCTGGCGCGCGGCCACCTATCCGACGCCGCTGGCCTGGGGCGCCGCGTTCGACCCGGAGCTGATCGAGGAGCTGGGCGCCGAGATCGGCGGCTCGATGCGCACGCTCGGCATCCACCAGGGACTGGCACCGGTCCTCGACGTCGTGCGCGACCCCCGCTGGGGTCGCGTCGAGGAGTGCATCGGCGAGGACCCGTACCTCGTCGGCACCCTGGGGACCTCCTACGTCCGCGGCCTGCAGTCGCGGGGCGTGCACGCCACGCTCAAGCACTTCGTGGGCTACTCGGGCTCGCAGTCGGGACGCAACTTCGCTCCCGTGCACGCCGGGCCGCGCGAGATCGCCGACGTCCTGCTCGTCCCGTTCGAGATGGCGATCCTCGACGGCGGAGCGCGCTCGGTCATGCACGCCTACACCGAGATCGACGGGGTTCCGGTCGCGTCCGACCCGACCATCCTGACCGGGCTCCTGCGCGACCAGTGGGGGTTCGACGGCACCGTCGTGGCCGACTACTACGGCATCGCGTTCCTGCACGTCCTGCACCACGTCGCCCGCGACCTCGGCGACGCGGCGGGCCAGGCGCTCGCCGCCGGCATCGACGTCGAGCTGCCGACCGGCGACGCCTACGGGCGCCCGTTGGTGGACCGGATCAACGCGGGAGAGGTCGACGAGGCACTCGTCGACCGGGCCGTGCTGCGGGTGCTCCGCCAGAAGGACGAGCTCGGTCTGCTCGACGCCACCTTCGAGGACGACCCGCCCGCCGTCGTCGACCTGGACACGCCGGAGCAGCGCGACCTCGCGCGCCGGCTGGCGCAGGAGTCCGTCGTGCTCGTCGCCAACGACGGCGTGCTGCCCCTGCGCGGGACACCACGGCTCGCGATCATCGGCCCGAACGCCGACCGCACCGAGGCGCTGTACGGCTGCTACTCGTTCGTGAACCACGTGCTCTCCCAGCACCCCGGTTTCGAGGCGGGGATCGAGGCGCTGACCGTCGACCAGGCGATCCGTGCCGAGCTGCCCGCGTCGTCGGTGGTCTCGGTGCCGGGCTGCGCCGTCGACGACGACGACCGGTCCGGGTTCGATGCGGCCGTGGCCGCCGCGACCGCCGCCGACGTCGTGGTGCTCGTCGTGGGTGACCACGCCGGCCTGTTCGGCCGCGGGACGTCCGGCGAGGGCTGCGACCGCGACGACCTCGAGCTGCCGGGTGTGCAGCGCGAGCTGGTCGAGGCCGTGCTGGCGACCGGGACCCCCGTGGTCCTCGTGCTGGTCACGGGCCGGCCCTACGCGGTCGACTGGGCGATCGAGCGGTGCGCCGCCGTGGTCCAGGCGTTCTTCCCGGGGGAGGAGGGCGCCGGCGCGATCGCGGGCGTCCTGTCCGGGCGCGTCAACCCGTCGGGCAAGCTGCCGGTCAGCCTGCCGCGGTCCGCGGGTGCGCAGCCCTACTCCTACCTGCACCCCGCGCTCGGGGAGGGCCAGGAGGTCACCAACCTGTCCTCGACCCCGGCCGCGCCGTTCGGCCACGGCCTGTCGTACACCACGTTCGCGCACGAGGACCTCGTCGTCGCCGCGGAGCACGCGACACACGGGTCCGTCGTGGTCGAGGTCCGCGTGACCAACACGGGCGCGACGGCCGGTGACGACGTGGTGCAGCTGTACGGCCGGGACCTGGTCGGCTCCGTGACGCGACCCGTCGCGCAGCTGCTCGGCTATCGCCGCGTCCGGCTCGCCGCCGGCGAGGACGCGACCGTGACGTTCGATGTGCCGGCCGCGCGCCTGGCCTTCGCCGACCGGTCGATGCGCCGGGTCGTCGAGCCCGGCGAGCTCGACCTGTGGGTGGGCACGAGCGCGCAGCGGGACGTCGAGGGGCGCACGACGCTCGTCGGTCCGGTCCACCCGGTCACGGGCTCGTCGCCGCGCTGGACGGTGACCGAGGCGCGGTAGCCTTCCCCCGCCCGCACGGACCACGAAGGAGCTAGGCCGATGCTGCCCGACATGCCCCGCGCCGAGCTGGCGACGTACTCGGGGAGCACGACCGAACCCCCGGACTTCGACGCCTTCTGGGCGCAGACGCTGGAGATGAGCCGCGCTGCGGGGTCCGGGGTGACCCTGCAGCGCGTCGAGACGGGACTGCAGACGGTCGAGCTGTTCGACCTGACGTTCCCCGGCTACCTGGGTCAGCCCGTCCGCGCGTGGCTGCGGCTGCCCGCGCAGCGGTCCGGGCCTCTGCCGGCCGTCGTGCAGTACGTCGGGTACGGCGGCGGGCGGGGACACGAGATCGAGAACCTGCTGTGGTCCTCCGCCGGCTTCGCGCACCTGCTCATGGACACGCGCGGCCAGGGTTCCGGCTGGTCGCTCGGCGTCACCGCGGACCCGCACGACGGGCACCCGCAGTTCCCCGGCGTGATGACGCGCGGCATCGAGGACCCGGCGACGTACTACTACCGGCGCATGTTCACGGACGCCGTCCGCGCGGTCGATGCGGTCCGGACGCTCGACGGCGTCGACCCGGACCGCGTCGCCGTCGTCGGGGGCAGCCAGGGCGGTGGGACGGCCCTGGCCGCAGCCGGCCTGGTCCCGGACCTGCGCGCGGTGGTGGCCTACGTCCCGTTCCTCTGCGACTTCCCCCGTGCGATCCGGGTGGCGGACACCCAGCCGTACACGGAGGTCGTCAGCTACCTCGCGGTCCACCGCGACCGGGCGGACCAGGTCGAACGCACGCTGGCCTACTTCGACGGCGTCCACTTCGCGCGCCGCGGGCGTGCCGACGCGTTCTTCAGCGTCGCCATGATGGACCCGATCTGCCCGCCGTCTACGGTGTACGCGGCGTACAACTCCTACCGGGGGCCCAAGCAGCTCACCGAGTGGGAGTTCAACGGCCATGAGGGTGGCGGGCCGCAGGCCGAGCAGGACGCTGTCCGGGCGCTGCGCGACCTGTTGGGCTGAGGGTCTACGGCTCCCGCGGCGGGGCCGTGCTGTCGCGGACGACCAGCTCGGTGGCCAGGTCGATCCGCATGTTCGCCGGGGTCTCGCCGCGGGCGAGCGCGAGGACCATGCGGGCGGCCGTGGCGGCCATCTCCTGCAGCGGCTGGTTGATGGTGGTGAGCCGGGGGGAGATCCACTCGGTCACCGGCAGGTTGTCGTAACCGACGACGGACAGGTCCTCCGGCACGCGCAGGCCGAGGTCGTGCGCGGCGCGCAGGACGCCCATGGCCTGGAAGTCCGAGCCCGCGAAGATCGCGGTCGGTCGGTCGGGCCGGTCCAGCAGGCTGAGGCCGTGCGTGTAGCCGCCGCCGACGAAGAAGTCGCCGTAGCGCACCAACGACGGGTCCCTCGGCAGGCCGGCCTCCTCGAGCGCCGAGCGGTACCCGTCGACCCGGGCGCGGCTGCACAGCACGTCCGCGGGTCCGGAGATCATCGCGATCCTCCGGTGCCCGAGGCCGAGCAGGTGCCGGGTGGCAGCGAGACCGCCCGCCCAGTTGGCGGAACCGACGGTCGGGACGCCCGGCGGCTGCTCGCCGGCGGTGTCCACCAGCACGTACGGGATCGACCGGGTGCCCAGCAACCGTCGCTGGGCGGGGTCGAGCTCGGAGAGCACGAAGATCACGCCGCGGGGTCGGCGGCGCAGGACGTCGTCGAGCCACTCCTGCTTCGGTCGGTGCGCGCCGCCGAGCTCCGAGAGCACCACGCCCATGCGGTTCTTGCCGGCCACCTGCTCGACGCCGGTGATGATCTGCAGCGCCCACGGCGAGTCGAGCTCGTGGAAGACGAGATCCAGCAGCCCGGGGTCCGAGCCGATGGGTCCGCGACGCCTCCGGTAGCCGCGCTGCTCGATGACGGCCTCGACGCGTGCGCGGGTGGCCGGGGAGACGTCCTTTCGGCCGTTGATGACCTTGGAGACCGTCGGCGCGGAGACCCCGGCCTGCTCGGCGATCAGCGCGATGGTGACCGGACCGTCGAGGAGGTGGTCGTCGGCCCGCTCCTGCGCGTCCGCCGTCATGCCGTTCCCTCCCGAGCCGTTGTCCACGGACGGTAGCACCGGCGACGGCACCCCGAGGCGGAGGGACCCCGGGGCGCCGTCGTCGTCACCGCGTCACGGCCGCACGGTGAGGGTGGCCGCCGAGCTGGTGACCGAACCGGCGGAGCTGCTCACGACCACGCGCACCTGCGTGCCGGACCACCACGGCAGCGTCAGCACGTACAACGTGTCCGACGTGCCGAGCGGCGCCCGCGCCCAGGTCGTGGAGCCCGGGAGCCGCACGTACCACTGGTAGTGGGGTGCGGGATAGCCCACGGCGTCCACGTGGAACGACGTCGGGCGCAGCGGCGAGCTCGTGACCGATGCCGGTTGCTGCAGGATCGTCGGCTTCGCCGCCTGCAGCGTCACGGTCGCGACGCCCGTCGTGGCGCTGCCGGCGGCGTTGGTGAACACCGCGCGGTAGGACGCGCCCTGCTGACCGAGGTCCACCGTGACGACGAGCGAGGTCGACCGGGCACCCGCCACGTCACGCCAGGAGCCCGACACCTTGTGCTGCCACTGCACGGTCGGCGTCGGGTAGCCCGAGGCGGCCGCGGTGAACGTCACCGTCGAGCCGAGCGTTCCCGCGGCCGAGCGCGGCTGGGTGGTCACGACGGGCTTGGCCGCCTTGATCGAGAGCGTCGCCGCGTTCGTGGTGGCCGAACCGCCGGCGTTCTGGAACACCGCGCGGTACTGCGCGCCGTCCACGTCCGCCGAGCCGACCACGGTGAGCGTGGTCGTCGTCGCGCCCGGCACCGGCGACCAGACCCCGCCGACGTTGCGCTGCCAGGTGACCGTCGGGACCGGTGTACCCGACGCCGCCGCGACGAACGTCGCCGTGGCGCCCAGACCGACCGTGGTCGAGGCCGGCTGCGTGGTCACGACCGGTGCGACGGCGGGCGGTGCCGGCGCGGCGACCAGGCGGCCGACGCCCCAGCGGGCGGTCGTCTGGTAGCCGTTGCCGGTCGGGTCCGCCCAGTCGCGGATCGCCGTCCGGGTGCCGGCGGTGCCGTCGTTGACCTGGAAGTCCAGGCCCTCGAACGCCCCGAGCCCACCGTTCTCGAGCAGGCTCACCGCCGCCTCGACCACGTAGCCGTGGTCGGTCCGGCTGGTGGCGCTGGTGACGCGTGCGCGCTGGGCCGTCTCGTCGCCCGTGCCGAACGAGAGGAGGTTGTCCGCGCTGATCCGGATCTGCGTGTCGTCGGCGCGGTAGCCGCCAGCCTTGGCGTTCCCGGCGTCCACGAACAGCTCGACCGAGTCCTGCTGCCAGGGGTCGGACGCCGTCGTGTCGACGCTCGGGTCGGTGACGTCCGCGAGGACGTAGAGGGTGTTCCCCTTCCAGAGCGTGTGCACTGTGGCGCTCGCCCCACCCGTGCCCGAGACCTGCTTGGCCGTCGTGACCGAGGCCGACGAGGTCCAGCCGGCGTCGACCGCACCATCGATCGTCGGAGCCGTCGCGGCCTCCGGGATCTCGACGAAGGAGAGCGGCTCGACCAGCTGCAGCGTGCCCAGGACGCCCGGCGAGTTCCAGCCGGTCGTCGTGGCGTCGTCCACCACCCGGACGTCGAACGGCAGCGTGCCGCCGGCGGCGACCGGGGTGTCGAGCGGGAGGGTGACGACGGCGTCGTACCCGCCCGCGGTCGGCGTCACCGTGGCGACGGCGGGATCGGCACCGGTGCGCGGGACCGTGAGCGTCCGGCCGGCGTAGTCGATCTGCAGGCCGTCGGTGGCGCTCGCGGTGGCGTCCGTGACGTGCACGTAGGCCGTCAGGTGGTCCGTCGCCCAGCGCAGCTGGAACGCGGAGTGGTCGTCGATCGCGTGCAGCGGCAGCTTCTGCCACTCCAGCGACGTCGTCGCCCCGGCGCCCAGGGGCACGTCGCCCTGGAACACGACCGCCGAGCGCTGCCGGGCGGGCAGCGTCTGGTCCGTGATCCCGTAGTAGGCGGGCTTGGCCTGCAGGTCGTCGTCGAAGACGAGCGGTGCGCCGTCGGCGACGCGCCAGCTACGACCGTCGGTGAGACCCCACACGGTCGCCGAGAAGATGTCGGCGGAGTGCGCGCGGAGCATGTCGAACACGGCCTTGTAGTAGTAGCCCTGGTCGATCAGGTTGCTCTGCGTGACGGGCGTGCCGGTGGGCACGTCGAGCTCGGTGACGGCCTGCCGCAGCCCGAGCCCCTCGAACCGCTCGATCGCCGCACCGAGCGCGTCGACCGGCATCGCGAGATTCACGTGGAACTGGTGGCCGATGCCGTCGATCGGGACGCCGTCCGCCAGCAGCCGCTGCACGAGGGCGTAGAGGCGGTCCTGCTTGCCCGTCTGCTCCGTGTTGTAGTCGTTGAGGAACAGCGTGACCGGGTGGCTGACGCCGGGAGCCGCGTACGTGCCGTTGAAGGCGGCGTTCGCGTCCTGGAAGGCCTGCTCGATGAACTTCTCACCGAGCACCTGGTACCAGTGGCTCTGGCGCAGGCCGTCGGGGTCGCCGGTGCCGTCGGAGACGGCCTCGTTGACCACGTCGAACGCGTACAGCGGGTTGGTGGCGCTGCCGAACGCGCCGTACCGGTCGGAGAGGTACTTGGCCACGTCGTTGATGTGGTCGTGCAGGCGCTGCGAGAGGATCGCCTGGTCGGCCGGGCTGTTGGTGAGCCAGGTGCCGTCGTCGTGCTGGAAGAACCAGTCCGGGGTCTGGCTGTGCCAGGCGAGCGTGTGCCCGTAGACCTTCAGGTGGTTCTGCTGGGCGAACGTCATCAGGGCGTCGGCCTCGGCGTTCTCCGTGACGAACGAGTGGTCCGCGTTGTACCAGGCCTCCGGCTTCATGAAGTTCTCCGGCGTGACCTGGTCGAAGTGCTTGACCAGCAGCTGCGACGCGGCGCCCGAGGTCTCGCGGCTGTCGATCGCGGCGCCGACCGCGAACGGCACGGTGTCCTTGATCGGGGTGAGGTCCTGGACCGTCGCCGCGGTGGGCTTGGTCACCGAGAGGTCGTCGAGGAGGAGGTCCGAGGTGTTCCCCGCCGCGCCGTTCTGGTAGCTCGTCTCGAGGTAGAGCAGGGCCGAGTCGGCCTGCGGCATCGTGAACTTGGCGGAGACCTGCGTCCAGCCGTTGTTGGTCAGGCCCGTGAACTGCGCGAGCGTGCTGTAGGTGGTCGAACCGCCCTTGGTGGCCGCGATGCTGAGCCACAGGGCGTCGGTCGGCTGGCCGGCGCCGAAGCGCACCCAGCCGGTGAACTGGTAGCCGGTGCCGGGCTGCAGGACGCAGGTGACGTCGTGACCGAGGCCCTGGCCCTGGCCCTGCCGGTTGCTGACGAGGACCGAGTGGGCTCCGCCGTGTCCGCCGTCGGTCACCGCGACCGTGGCGGTGCCGTGACCGTCGTCGCGTCCGGCCCAGCCGTCCAGGCCGCTCTCGAAGTCGGTGCTCACGAGCGTGTCGGACGTCGGGTAGGTGCAGGTGTCACCGGTCCCACCGCCGCCCGTCCCGCCGCAGTCGACGCCCGGCAGCGTGATGCTCACGTCGTCGACGTAGTAGTCGTACGTGGCGGTGCCGTCGGAGAGGGCGTCCGTGCCGAGGTAGACCTGCAGGTCCGCCGGGGCGACACCCGTGTCGGGCACCGTGTACGTGCCGGTGAGGGTGGTCCAGGCGGCCGTCGAGACGCCCGAGGAGTTGCCCACCCAGGTGTAGGCGGGCTTGACGACGAGGCGCGCGGACGTCGTCGCCGACGTCGTCCCGGCGAGCCGGACCTTGGCCGACAGGGTGACCGTCTGACCCGGCGTCAGGCTCGAGAGGTCGCCGGTCGCGGTCTGCAGGCCGTCGTAGTCGTGCGCGCGGCCGGTGATGCGGGCCGCCGGGTTGCCGTCGACCGGCTCGAAGGTCGCGGTCGAGCTGCCGTCGTTCCAGAGACCGTCGAGGGTCGAGTCGGTGAAGTCGGCCGAGGCCAGCGTCGTGGCCGCCGTCGGCGTGCAGGTGGTGCCGCCGCCGCCGGACGCCGGGCCGGTGATCGTCACGTCGTCCAGGAGCACGTCCGGGAACGTGGCGCCGGACGTGTCGAGGTAGAGCTTGCCGGGCGTCGCACCGGTGGCCAGCGTGTACGAGCCGCTCACCGTGGTCCACGCGTCGGCGGTCAGCGCGCCGTCGCCGGAGACCCAGGTGTAGCTGCCGTCGTCGACCGTGAAGTGCACGCCACCGGCGGGCTGCGCCGCGTCGGCGAGCCGGGCCTTGAAGGAGATGGCGTAGCTCACGTCGCGCTGCAGGACCGTGGTGAGGTCGAGGGCGACGCCGTCGTAGGCGTGCGTCCGCCCTGACACCTTGAGCGACTGGCCGCTTCCGCCGGGGTCGGCGACCAGCGCGAGGGTCGCGCCGCCGTTGACCACCCAGGGCGCGTAGGTGCCGCCGTCGAACGTGCTGGCCAGCACGGGGGCATCGGCCGCAGCGGCCATCGTCGCCGTCGATCCCACCACGAGTGGTGCGATGACCAGCGCGGATGCCGCGACCAAGACTCCGAAAGTTTCGAACGGCCGGCGTCGCCGACGGGTCCAGCTCATGAACGCTCCTTTGCGCACTGCGGACGGATCAGCGGGCAGATTACGCACGATTCCGGTGAATCGGCCAGGGAGGGAGCGTCGCCTGTGACCGAACTGTGTCCGAAACTATCGGAGCGCGTGGCGTCAGTGCGGGGACGGTGCTGCGTCGGCGCGCGCATCGGCCGTCGTCCGACGTCCGACGAGGGCCGTGCCGACTCCGGCGAGGGCGACGACCAGGCCGACGACCGCCAGCGCGGCCGGCAGCCAGGTGGGGATCCCGAGGTAGACGGTGATGCCCAGGATCCGGGAGAGCCCCCACGGCAGGAGCGCCATCTGGTCGTTCCAGATGGTCAGCGCGCGCTCGAGCCCGATGACCGCGACGCCGCCCGACGCCAGCGCGAGCGTGAGCCCGCCGGCGAGGAGCGTCAAGCCGACCGCCCGAGCCGGTCGCAGGCCGTAGGCGCGACGGAGGACCAGTGCGATCACGACGAACGACCAGCAGAACGCCGCGAAGGCGACCGTGACGTAGGCCGTGCGCGCGGCGGGGTCGGTCCAGAAGCCGAACCAGTAGCGACCCGGGCCGCGGACCACCAGGGCGGCGAGCAGGATCGCGGTGCGCAGCAGGACGACGCCGCCCAGGGCCGCCCAGAGATGGAACGGGTCGCGTCGACCCACCATCAGGCGCAGCAGGACGACCAGGATGAGCCATGAGCCGAGCGTGAGGACGAGGTGCGCGGGCGCGGCGAACCAGGTGTAGACGAGTCTGCTGGCCACCAGAACGACCGCCGGGACGGCCCACACCAGGACCCGCTCGACGCGACCCCGGACCGTGGCGGTCCTGGGCGGCGCGGCCAGCTCCCCGAGGCGCCAGGGCCTCGTCGTCGCGACGAACAGGGCGTGCAGGGCGATCGACCGAGGCCGGACCGCGCCGAGGACCAGCACCAGCAGCACGGCGACCAGCAGCCCCCGCGCCAGCCACGCCATGGTGGGGTCGCGGTCCGCGCGCGCGGCGCCGAGGTCGGCGGCGGTGAAGTTGTAGGCCGGGAGGTTGACGTCGCCGGCGTAGCGGGCCTCGTGCTCGGCGCGCGCCGTGCGGAACGCCTGCTCGGCCGACCGCCACCGGTCGTAGGCCACCGAGCTGCCCGTGTCGAGCCACTGCACCCGGCGCAGGACGGACTCGCGGTACGCGGCCAGGGTGCCCAGGAGGTCGGTCTCGTAGTCGAGGGCGTCGACGACGTGCTGGTAGAGCGCGGGGTCGCGCCAGGTCGCGGGGTCGGTCGCCGCGACCTGGGCGCGCATCTGTGCGGCGACGTCCGTGGCGTGGGCGCCGTCGGCGACCGCGGAGTCGAGATCGGTCCGGCTGACGGCGTAGATGCTGTCGAGGGCGGCCGAGTCACCGGTGACGATGTCCCACTCGAAGATCCACATCATCGGCGGCGGCTCGAGGCCCAGCGCCTTGACGCTCTGCTTCGCGTAGGTGCGGATGTACAGGCCGGTGGTGATCGCGTCGCGGGAGCGGCCGAGGGTGTCGGTGATCGCCGCGGCGGTCGCGGGGTCGGCCGACAGCGTCTGCCGGACCCAGTCCCTCGTCACGTCCGTCGGGTCCGCCGACGGGTCCCAGGCCAGCCGCGCGGTGCCGTAGGTGTTCAGGTCGTACATCTGCCAGAACCCGGTCCGCAGGTACAGCGTCATGGGTCCCGCGCGCAGAGGTCCGCCGTCCTGGGTCCAGTTCCACACGCCCTCGACGTGCGGGTTCGCGGCCAGGAACGTCTGGAGCGCCTGCGCCTCCTCGGCGACCAGGTCGTTCGGCAGCGCGCCGAAACCCTCGAACTCCCGACGGGCCTGGAACTCGACGATCCGGCGCTGGTTCCCGACGGACAATGTCGGGTTCAGCGGCAGGTGGCTGTAGAAGTCGCCCATCGTGTACTTCGTCGACACGATCAGGTGCGGATCGTCGATCCCGCCCGGCCCGTCACCGAACACGGACTCGTATGACGCGGGGTCGGTGTGCAGGTCGCCGATGGCACCCACCCCGACCGTCCAGGTCCGGAAGATGATGTCGCGGTCGTGCTCGCTCGCCGTCGCCAGCAGCGCCTTGAGCATCGCCTGCACGGACGACTGCGACGTCACCGCGAGCTTCGAGGAGTAGTCCCAGCCGGCCTGGTAGACGGCGCCGCCCTCGCCGATCCGGACCATCAGCCCGTCGACGAACGGCAATGAGTCGAACAGCTCGGCCAGCCCCGCCTGGTAGACGGACCACAGTGCCGGGTCGTCCACGTCGAGACCGCCGACGGTCCGCTGCAGGTACGCCTCGAGCGGCGGCGAGACCGCGAGCATGTCGGTGAGCAGGTAGACGTGCATGCCCATGTCCGCGGCGTACCGGAACACGGGCCCGAAGGCCTTGACCATCGCCTGCGCGCGGGCCACGTGCGGGTCGCCCTGCGGGTACACCTGGTGGCCGTCGCCGACGCCGCTGAACGTGACGTACTCGAGGAACCCGGGCACGACGATGCCGTTGTACCCCTCGCGCAGGTCGTGCTGGACCAGCTGCTTGAACTCCGCGTCGATGCGGTCGACGACGACCTGGTCCACCCACGGCGCCTCGGGCAGGACGGCTCCGGCGACGACGTCGGTGTTGAGCGAGTAGTCCGTCCCGGCCGAGAACGCCGCCGGGTCCGCCTCGCGACCGACCGAGCCGGAGTCCGTCAACCGCAGGCCGAGGCGGGGCTGCTGGGTCGCGCCGGTGGTGTCCAGGGCGGCGCCCGACCGGATCCGGTCGGCGATGCCGTACAGGCCGGCCGCCGCCCCGTCGACGCCGGCGGCCTCGAGCGCGAGGTGGCCCTCGCCGTCCTGCCGGACCCGGTAGGCCTCGGGGGAGTCGGCGAACGAGGGCACGGTGCGCACGGACAGGTCCGCATCGCCCGTCGTGATCGTCGGGGCCGGCAGGCCTCGGTCGACCAGGGCGTCGGACACCGCGGACGCCGCGAGCGAGAGGCGTTCACCGGCCGGTACGGAGATCGTCGCGATCCTCGGCGCCGCGACCATCGAGGTCGGTTCGACGCTCGTGGGCGGTGCGATCGCGGCGGGGGTGTCGGCGGGGCGGAAGCTCAGCCCGAGCGCCTGCCCGACCCCGACGGCGACGAGGGCGCCGAGCGCGAGCACGACGACGGCGGCCACGAGCGGCACGCGCGTGGAGGGTCGGGGCCGGGATCCAGGCATCGGCGAAGTGTAGGAACTGGACCAGTGTCCATATGTCTCAGGTCACACACGGGTGCGCGACGCATCCGGACAAATCCGGTCGAACGGACCCGTCGTCGTGGGTTCGCGACGCGCGTTCACCCGTTCGGCCCAACGCTGCGGTCGGGGCCGAGGTCGACGTAGGCTCCATCGATGCGGCGGACCCGGGCGCTGGGAGCCAGATGAAGGTGCTGATCATCGAGGACGAGCCGGCGATCGCCGATGCCGTCCGGCGGGGCCTCCTGGGTGAGGGGATCGCGGTCGACGTCATGCGCGACGGCGTGGACGGGTTGTGGGCCGCCACCGAGAACGCCTACGACGCGGTGGTGCTGGACCTCATGCTGCCCGGCATCAGCGGCCGCGACGTCCTGGTCGGCATGCGCGAGCGGGGGGTGTGGACGCCCGTGCTCGTCCTGACCGCGCGGGAGGGCGACGAGGTGCAGGTCGGCGCGTTCGACCGCGGTGCCGACGACTTCCTGGCCAAGCCCTTCTCGTTCGACGTCCTGCTGGCCCGGCTGCGTGCGCTCGTCCGTCGGGGGGCACCCGAGAGGCCGGTCGTGCTGACCGCCGACGACCTCCGACTCGAGCCGGCTCGCCGACGGGTCACGCGGAACGGCCAGGAGATCGCGCTGACCCCGCGCGAGTACGGCGTCCTGGAGCTGCTGATGCGCCGGGGCGGAGACGTGGTCACCAAGTCCGAGATCCTCGACAACGTGTGGGACTCCGCGTTCGACGGGGACCCGAACGTCGTCGAGGTCTACGTCAGCTACCTGCGCCGCAAGGTCGACGCTCCGTTCGGGCGCAGCACGATCGTCACCGTCCGCGGGATGGGCTACCGGATCGCCGCCGACGAGGGCTGACGCCCCCTGGTCAGGCGTGGGCGCCGACGAGCGGCCCGCGCCCGGTGGTCGGCAGGCCGGCCCGGGCCCACGCGTGGAACCCGCCGACCACGTCCGTCGCCCGGTGCAGACCGAGGTCGGCGAGCGCGGCCGCGGCCAGGCTGGAGGTGTAGCCCTCGGAGCAGAGCACGACGACGTGCAGGTCGTAGCCCGTGGCCGCCGCGATGCGGTGAGCGCTGGCGGGGTCGAGCCGCCACTCGAGGACGTTGCGCTCGATGACGACGGCCTGCGGGACCTCGCCCTCGGCCGCGCGCTGGGCCGCGGGGCGGATGTCGACCAGGAGCGCACCGCGGTCCAGGGCTGCCCAGGCCTCGCGCGGTGACAGTCGCACCAGACCTGCCCGAGCCTCGGCGAGCACGTCGTCGATGGTGCGTGTCATCGGTCGGACTCCGGCTCGTCGGTCTCGACGGTGCGGGACCGGACGAGAAGGCCCTCGGCGGTGCGCGCCCAGTACGTCATGCGCGTCAGCGGGACCGAGTACGCGTGGATCGTGACCGCCGGCTCGGTGCCGGCGTTCAGCACGTCGTGCAGGTCGCCGGGGTCCACCGTCTGGGTCTGCCCGGCCGGGAACGCCCGAGCCGCGAGGCCGGTGTCGACGGGCCGGAACTCCGTGATCGTGCCGGCGACCACGGTGAACGCCGCCGACGAGGCGCCGTGGTCGTGCAGCTCGGTGCCCTGCGAGGGGAGCCAGGTGATGAGCCAGGCGTCGACGCCGGCAGGCGCGTCGAGGCGGGTCCACCACCGGCCGCTCTCCTGGAAGCGGACGAGCGGGCGCCACAGCTCGGGCCGGGCGGCGATGGACTGCGTCAGCGCGCTCAGGGCGCGGACGTCGAGGACAGGGGGTGCGGACAGCTGGGTCATGGTCGTCTCTCGGGGGGTGCGTCTGTGCTCCGACCGCGGACGGTCGGACTGGCCGGGTGTCAGTGCTGACAGCGGGCCGGACAGGAGCGCGACGCGACGGCGCGGCCGATGACGGTGAGGGTCACGAGGTGCTCCGTCCTGGTCGAGAGGCTGTGCCGAAGGTGAGGCGTGCGTAGTGGAGCTCGTTCGGACCGCACGGTCAATGACGGGCGCGCATCGTCTTGCATGCCGGACACGGCCGTGAGGGTGACCTAGCCGAATCGCGCTACGGATGCAAGAATCGCGGTTCTTGACCGGAGGTCAACGCCATGGCTGATCAGGACCGGCCCGCGAACGAGCCCGACGCGCTCACGATCGGGCGGCGCATCCGGCACCTGCGCACCGCGCACGGGCTGACGCTCGACGACCTCGGACGGCGGGTGGGCGTGACTCCGAGCCTGCTGTCGCTGCTGGAGAACGGGCGGCGCGAGCCGCGACTGGCCCTGCTGCGCAGCCTCGCCGAGGCGCTGGACGTCGGCGTCGCCGACCTGCTCGACGCCGAGCCCCCGTCGCGCCGCGCCGGTCTGGAGATCGCCCTGGACCGGGCGCAGCGGTCGGCGGGGTTCGAGCGGCTCGCGCTGCCCGCCGTGCGGCCGGGCAAGGCGCTGCCGCTGCCCGTGCTCGAACAGCTGGTCGGACTGCACTCGGAGCTCGCGCGACGGGACCTCGAGGCCGTCGCGACCCCCGAGGAGGCGCGCAGGGCGAACACGCAGATCCGCCTCGAGCGCCAGGCGCGGGACAGCTACCTGCCGGAGATCGAGACGGTCGCCCAGGAGATGGTGCGGGCGGCCGGGTACACGGCGGGCGCGCTGACGCACCGCGCCGTGTCCCGCATGGCGGAGCAGCTCGGGTTCGTGATCGTGCACGTGGACGACCTGCCGAGCTCGACCCGGACGGTGACGGACCTCGCGCACGGCCGCATCTACCTGCCGCCGGCCTCCATCCCGGGCGGCCACGGGCTGCGCTCGCTCGCGCTGCAGGCGATCGCCCACCGCGTGCTCGGGCACGAGCGTCCGACGTCGTACGAGGACTTCCTGCGGCAGCGGATGGAGATCACCTACTTCGCGTCGGCCGCGCTGATGCCCGAGAAGGCCGCGGTCGAGCACCTGCAGCAGGCCAAGAGGGACAAGGACCTGGCGATCGAGGACCTGCGCGACGCGTTCGGCGTGACCCACGAGGCCGCCGCCCAGCGGTTCACCTGTCTGGCCACCCACCACCTCGGCATCCCGGTCCACTTCCTGCGGATCGGCGGCGACGGGGCGATCTACCGCGCCTACGCGAACGACGGGCTGCCGTTGCCCACCGACGTGACGGGCGCGATCGAGGGCCAGCTCGTCTGCCGCAGCTGGGGCGTGCGCCGCGCGCTGACCCGCCGGGACCGGTCGTCGGAGTCGTACCAGTACACCGACACCCCGGCCGGGACGTTCTGGTGCTCGACGCAGACGGGCTCGGGCACCGAGGGGCAGCTCGCCATCACGATCGGCGTTCCGTTCTCGTCGGCCAGCTGGTTCCGCGGTCGGGACACGACCGTCCGGCACACCTCGACGTGTCCCGACGAGGCGTGCTGCCGCCGACCACGGGCGTCGTCGACGGCGCGCTGGCAGGACGCCTCGTGGCCGAGCGCGCGAGTGCACCAGCACGTGTTCACCGCCTTGCCCACCGGAGCGTTCCCGGGTGTCGACGCCCGCGAGGTGTACGGGTTCCTGGACCGGCACGCCCCGGCAGATGTGGGCTGATCTTGACGCCGAGAGCAAGAACACTGTTTCTTCGTCGCGACGAGGAGTAGAACTCGTCGGGACGGGCCCTGAAGTCTGAAGGAACGGCTGCGCCACCCGCAGCCCCTGACGACGGGGAGCCCCACGATGGCCAGGTACGTGTCCAGGTTCTGCGACGGCGACAAGGACCAGCTCGACCTGCTCGGCGGGAAGGGCGCCAACCTCGCCGAGATGACGAACCTCGACCTGCCCGTGCCGCCGGGCTTCACGATCACCACCGAGGCGTGCCGGGCCTACATGCGCGACGGTCACGTCCCGGCCGAGCTGCGTGTCGAGGTCACGCTCGCGGTCCGGGAGATCGAGGACGCGCTCGGGCGCCGGCTGGGCGACTTCCACGAGCCGCTCCTGGTGTCCGTACGCTCCGGGGCCAAGTTCTCGATGCCCGGGATGATGGAGACCGTCCTGAACATCGGGCTCAACGACGCCTCCGTGAAGGGGCTCACCGAGTTCTCGGGCGACGAGCGGTTCGCGTGGGACTCCTACCGCCGCCTCATCCAGATGTTCGGCAAGACCGTGCTCGGCATCGACGGCGACGTGTTCGAGAAGGCGCTGCAGGAGCGCAAGAGCGCGGTGGGCGCCGCCACCGACGTCGACCTCGACGCGCAGGACCTGCGGGTCGTGGTGCACACGTTCAAGGAGATCGTCCTCGAGCGCACCGGCCGCGAGTTCCCCCAGCACCCCCGCGAGCAGCTCGACATGGCGATCGAGGCGGTGCTCGGCTCGTGGAACACCGACCGCGCCCGGCTGTACCGACGCCGGGAGCGCATCCCGAACGACCTCGGCACGGCCGTGAACGTGGTGAGCATGGTGTTCGGCAACCTCGGCGAGACCTCGGGCACGGGCGTGTGCTTCACGCGCGACCCGGCCACGGGCGCGGTCGGCGTGTACGGCGACTACCTGCCCAACGCTCAGGGCGAGGACGTGGTCGCGGGCATCCGGAACACGCTCCCTCTCGCCGAGCTCGAGCTGCTCGACCCGACGTCGTACGAGGTGCTTCGCCAGGCGATGCGACGCCTCGAGACCCACTACCGGGACCTGTGCGACATCGAGTTCACCATCGAGCGCGGCAAGCTCTGGCTGCTGCAGACGCGGGTGGGCAAGCGCACCGCAGCCGCCGCGTTCCGGATCGCGACCGAGCTGGTGGACGAGAGCCTGATCACGATGGACGAGGCGATCACGCGCTGCACGGGCGACAAGCTCAGCCAGCTGCTGTTCCCGCAGTTCGACGCAGCCGCGGCCCGCCGCCTGCTCACGCGGGCGATGCCCGCCTCGCCGGGCGCGGCGGTGGGCGAGATCGTCCTGGACAACGCGCAGGCGGTGGAACGCTCGCAGGCCGGGGCGCACGTGATCCTCGTCCGGCGCGAGACGAACCCCGACGACCTGCAGGGGATGATCGTCGCCGACGGCGTCCTCACCGCCCGCGGCGGCAAGACCTCGCACGCGGCGGTCGTCGCGCGCGGCATGGGGACGTGCGCCGTCGTCGGCGCCGAGGACATGCTCGTCGACGGGTCGGCGGTCCGCTTCGGTGACGTCGTCCTCCACGCCGGTGACACGATCGCGCTCGACGGGTCGACGGGCGAGGTGTTCCTCGGCGCGGTGCCGGTCGTCGACTCGCCCGTCATGGTCTACGTCGCCGACGGTCTGGACGCCGGGCTCGCCGCCGCGACCGATCCGCAGTCCCGCGCCCTGGTCACGGCCGTCGACCGCGTCCTGCGGCACGCCGACTCGGTCCGCCGGATGCAGGTCCGCGCCAACGCCGACACCGCGCAGGACGCGCAGCGCGCCCGCGCCCGGGGGGCCCAGGGGATCGGGCTGTGCCGGACCGAGCACCAGTTCCTGGGCGAGCGCCGGGCGTACATCGAGCGGCTCGTGCTGGCCGACGCCGTCGACGCACCCGCCGCCCTGGCCGACCTGCTCCCGCTGCAGCGGGAGGACTTCGTCGGCCTGCTGGAGGCCATGGACGGGCTGCCGACGACGATCCGGCTCATCGACCCGCCCCTGCACGAGTTCCTGCCTGACCTCACCGAGCTGGCCGTCCGGGTGGCCACGGGCGAGGGCGACGACCGCGACGTCGCGGTCCTGGCGGCGGTCCGACGCATGCACGAGCAGAACCCCATGCTCGGCCTGCGTGGCGTGCGGCTCGGGCTGACGCTGCCGGGCCTGTTCGCGCTGCAGGTCCGCGCGATCGCCGAGGCCACGGTCGCTCTGCTGCGCGCTGGCCGCGACCCCCGACCGGAGATCCTCGTGCCGCTCGTCGGCTCGGTCCGCGAGCTCCAGCTCGTCCGCGAGGAGGCCCAGCGGGTCCTCGCCGACGTCGCCGAGGAGTCGGGTGTGCCCCTCGACGTGCCCATCGGCTGCATGATCGAGCTGCCGCGGGCGGCGCTGACCGCGCACCGGATCGCCGAGGAGGCCGACTTCTTCTCGTTCGGCACCAACGACCTCACGCAGACCACGTGGGGGTTCTCCCGCGACGACGTCGAGCGGGCCTTCTTCGCCGACTACCTGCAGAACGGGGTGCTCACGATCTCCCCGTTCGAGACCCTCGACGCGGACGGTGTCGGCCGGCTGGTCCGTGCGGGCGTCGAGGGCGGCCGGGCGACCAAGCCGGGGCTGCACCTGGGCGTCTGCGGCGAGCACGGGGGCGACCCGGAGTCGATCCGGTTCTTCCACGACGTCGGGCTCGACTACGTCTCGTGCTCGCCGTTCCGCGTCCCGATCGCCCGCCTCGAGGCGGGCCGGGCGGCGGTGGCCTGAGCCGGGCCGCGCGACCCGAGCACCGCGCTGTCACGATGGACCTGTGAAGATCAGACGTCAGGTGGTGGTGTTCGACACGCCCGACCTCGCGGTCGAGAGTGCGTTCTGGGCGGCGCTGCTCGGCGGCACGGTGTCCACCGACAACGAGTGGCACACCGTCCTCGTCGACGGCGAGCCGCGCCTCGAGTTCCAGCTCGCGCCGGACCCACGTGCGGCCGCGGTGGCCGGACGGCGAGCCGCAGCAGGTGCACCTCGACCTGTACGTCGACGACATCCGCGCGGCGCACGAGCACGCGCTGGCCGCCGGCGCGGTGCTGCTGCAGGCCGCCGACGGCCCGCACGGGTTCCAGGTCTACGAGGATCCGGTCGGCCACCCGTTCTGCTTGTGCTGGGGAGCCTGACCCGGGCTCAGGGATCGACGCCTCGTCTACGATGGCCGACGTCGTCGATGCGGCGCGAGAGGGGTCCGGCCGGCGTTCAGGCCGTCCGATCCGTCCGCCGCTCGTCACCCACGAGAGGACTGACACATGTGCGGCATCGTCGCAGCCCTTCCGACCTATCCCGAAGGCGTCGTCGCCGCGCGGCCGTTCGACCTGACCGGCCTGCCCCGGCCCGGGGTCGGGGCCTGGAGCCTGGCCGACCTCGACGCCGCCGCGGTGCGCGATCGGGTCGCGGCGCTGACGTCGGGGATCGCGACGTTCCGGTCCACCGTCGAGGCTCCGGCGCACGCCGCGTGGCTCGCGCAGGACGCGACCGCCCGCGGCGGGCTGGTCCGGGACGTCGAGTCGCTGGCCGCCTGGGCCGCCGGGCTCACCGGCGAGCTCGCCCTCGTCTCGACCTGGTCCGTGGAGGGAGTCCAGGGCGTGCAGATCGCGCTCCGCGCGCTCAGCGACGCGATCTGGGCGCTGCAGTTCGACGTTCTGTCGCTGATCGAGACGGCCACGGCGCTCGCTGGCCCGGCGCCGACGCCGACGACGCTCGTCTCCTACCTCGCGGTCCTGCGCGTGCTCGCGTCGATCAACCGGCTCGAGGTGCGCGGCCGCGACTCGGCAGGGATCTCGATCTTGGTCTCCGTCGACCCGCAGGACGCTGCCGTCTTCGACGGGGTGCCCGCGCGCGACGACCTCCTGCTGCGCGACGGGAGCCGCGTCCTGGTCGACGCCGGCGCGGTGTTCACCTACAAGCACGCAGCCGTCGTCGGTCGCCTGGGCGACAACGTCGACGCGCTGCTCTCGAGCATCCGCCGCGACACGGCCCTGCACCGTGCGCTCGCGTGCCGGTCGGCCCGCGTCACGGTGCTCGCCCACACGCGGTGGGCCAGCGTCGGGCGCATCAGCGAGCCGAACGCGCACCCCGTCGACTCCCGGGACGCCGACGGCGAGTCGCCCGGCCCGTACACGATCGCCGCGCTGAACGGTGACATCGACAACTACCTCGGCCTGCGGACGGTGCCCGGTCAGGTGCTGCCCCCGGTCGAGATCACGACCGACGCGAAGATCATCCCGCTGGTCGTCGCCAAGACGCTGACCCGTCGGGCCGGAGCCGCGGCCGTCGCCGAGGCCGTCGCGCCTTTCGAGGGGTCGATGGCGATCGCGCTGGTGTCTGCGGGGCTGCCCGACGCCGTCCAGCTCGTCGTCAAGGGCAGCGGCCAGGGTCTCTACGTCGGGCTCGCCGACTCCGGCCTGTACGTGGCGAGCGAGGTGTACGGCCTGGTCGGCGTGACGGACCGCTACCTGCGGGTGGACGGGGGGCGCGCGGGTGGAGCCCGGAACCTCGGGTCCGTCCTGGAGCTGTCGCGAGGCTCATCGGACGGGTCCGCGGGGGCCGTCGACCGGTTCGACGGCGACGGTACGCCGTGGCCGGTCGGCGCCCAGGAGACGAGCGTCGCGGAGGTCACCAGCCGCGACCTGGCGCTCGGCGACGAGGAGCACTACCTGGCCAAGGAGATCAAGGAGGCGGCCGCGTCGTTCGAGAAGACGCTGCTCGGCCGGATCCGGACCTCCGCCGACGGCAGCCTCGAGGCGACGCTCGCCGCCGAGTCGTACCCCGACGAGATCCGTCGGCTCGTCGAGTCCGGGGGCCTGGACCGGATCATCGTGACCGGGCAGGGCACCGCGGCCGTGGCGGCGCGGGGCATCGCCTACCTCGCGGAGCGCGTGCTCGGCGGGCGCATCGTGGTCAGCGCGGCACCGGCCACCGAGCTGTCGATCTCGGGCCTGTCGCGGGACATGAGCCGCACGCTCGTCGTGGCCATCAGCCAGTCCGGGTCCACCACCGACACCAACCGGTGCGTGGACCTGGCCAAGGAGCGCGGTGCCTCGGTGATCTCGATCCTGAACCGACGGGACAGCGACCTGGCCGCCAAGAGTGCCGGCGTCATCTACACCAGCGACGGCCGGGACATCGAGATGGCCGTCGCCTCGACCAAGGCGTTCTACTCCCAGGTGGCCGCGGGCTGCCTGCTGGCGCTGCGGGTCGCGCGGTCCGCGGGGACCGTCAGCGCGGCGGCCGGCGACCGGCTGCTGCGCTCGCTGCAGCAGCTGCCCGACCAGCTGCGCCAGGTCGGGCAGGGGACGGACAGCATCGCCGCCGTCGCCGCCGAGGTCGCGTGCACCTACCCGTCGTGGGCGGTCGTCGGGTCGGGGCCCAACTCCGTCGCCGCGTCCGAGGTCCGGATCAAGCTGTCCGAGCTCTGCTACAAGACCGTCTCGGTCGACGCGATCGAGGACAAGAAGCACATCGACCTGTCCGCCGAGGCGCTCGTCGTGGCCCTCGTCGCCGGTGCCCAGCCGAACCACCTGGCCGACCTGGCCAAGGAGATCGAGATCTTCGGGGCGCACCGCAACCGGCCCGTCGTGGTCGCCGACGAGGGGACCGAGCACCTCTGGCCGGTCGGGTCGACGATCACGGTTCCGCGCACGCGCCCCGAGCTCGCCTGGATCCTCAGCACGGCCGCCGGCCACCTGTTCTCGTATCACATGGCCCGCGCGATCGACGCGGCAGGCGAGCCCCTGCGCGAGGCCCTGGACGTCCTGGAGGCCGCGGTCGACGGTCGCATGCCGACGCCGTACGCGAGCAGCCGACGCATCACGACGCTCATCCAGACCGTGCTGGCCCGGGCCGGTCGCGGCGAGCTCCGCGGGGTGCTGACCAGCGACGTCGCCCTCGAGCTGGCCCGCGTCATCACCACGTCCGGCGACGCGGCACCCGATGCGACGGACGCGACCCGCCGGGCGCTGACCGCGGCGATCGACCAGCTCACGCGCTCGATCGACACGGTCAAGCACCAGGCCAAGACCGTCACGGTCGGGACGTCGCGCTCCGACGCCGACGTCTTCGACAGCGCCCTGGCCCTCGCGCTCGAGGCCGTGGACGCCGACACGCACGCACTCAGCCTGCAGACCCTGCGGGCGGTCTCCGCCTTCTCCGGCGTGGTCCGCGGCACCACCGGCGCCACCCGCTACCGGGTCAACGGGCCGATGATCGAGGTGGTCGCCAAGACCGGTTCGGCGGCACTGCTGCGCAGCCGGGCCGACGAGCCCACGCTCGTCGTCGGCTCGAAGCGTCGCGCGCTCGAGGCGGGGGAGGCCCGGCTCGTCCGGGGTCGCTCCGACGGTCGGATCGTGGTCATCGTCCCCGAGGTCTCGGTGAGCGACCACGGGTCCGTCGGCCTCACCGTGCTGCACGTCGAGCTCGACGCCGACGCGACGGTCCCGGCGGTGATCGGCGCGATGAGCCACATGGGCGACCGGTGGGCCGAGCTGCGCGCGGCGGCGAGCGAGACGTCACCCTCGTTCGACGAGAAGGCGCTGGCCGGCCACGCGATCGAGGACCTGCTCTTCATGCCGGTCGAGGACCTCGCCGCGCGACTGGAGTCCTGACCGCTACGGCAGCCGTACGTGGTGGCTCCCGAGCTGGTCGATGCTGGTGACCCCCAGCAGGGCCATGGTGCGTCGGATCTCCCGCGTGAGGATGTCGGCGGCGCGGTCGACGCCCCGTTCGCCACCCGCCATGAGGCCGTAGAGGTACGCGCGGCCGACCATGGTGGCGTCCGCTCCCAGCGCGAGCGCGGCGACGATGTCGGCGCCCGTCATGATGCCGGTGTCGACCCAGACCTGTGCGCGGTCCCCGACCGCGTCCCTGACGTCCGGGACGAGGCGTAGCGGGACGGGGGCTCGGTCGAGCTGGCGTCCGCCGTGGTTGGAGAGCACGATCGCGTCCGCACCGGCGTCCGTGACCCGGCGGGCGTCCTCGACCGTCTGGATGCCCTTGATGATCAGCGGACCGTCCCAGGACGCGCGGATCCACTCGAGGTCCTCGATCGTCATGGTGGGGTCGAAGAGCCGGTCGAGCAGGTCGGCGACGGTCCCGGACCATGCGGTCAGGGACGCGAACGTCAGGGTCTCGGTGGTGAGCAGGTTGAGCCACCAGGCGGGGTGGGTCGCGGCGTCCAGGACCGTCTTGACGGTCAGTGCCGGCGGGATGGAGAACCCGTTGCGGGCGTCGCGCAGCCGCGCACCCGCCACCGGCACGTCGACCGTGAGCACGAGCGCCTCGAACCCTGCGGCCTTGGCACGCGCCATGAGGTCCTCGCCGGCCGACCGGTCGCGCCAGACGTACAGCTGGAACCACTTGCGCGCGTCCGGCCCGGCTGCGGCGACGTCCTCGATGGACGTGGTGCCCATGGTGGACAGGGCGTAGGGGATGGCGCGTCTCTGGGCGACGCGGACGACGGCGCGTTCTCCCTCGTGGTGCATCAGCCGGGTGAACCCGGTGGGTGCGAACGAGAACGGCACCGCGGCGGGGCGACCGAGCATGGTGGTGGTGGTGTCGATGCTGGAGACGTCGTGCAGGATCGAGGGTCGCAGCTCCAGGTCGTGGAACAGCGACCGGGCCCGGTGCAGGCTGATCTCGGCCTCGGCGGCGCCGTCGGTGTAGTCGAACACCGACCGTGGGGTGCGCTTGCGGGCGACCGTGCGCAGGTCGGCGATCGTGAGCGCGTCGGCCAGCCGTCGCTCGGTCGCGCTGAACCGGATCGGCTTGGGCCGCATCAGCGGGGCCAGCTCGGACCACCGCGGCAGTTGACGGCCGGTCACGGCGTCACCTCCGGCGCACGGACGCCGATGGTGAGCAGCACGTTGGCGTAGACCCGGACGTCGCCCGTGGCGATGACGAGGGCGACGTCGCGCGTTCGGGCGGCACGGTAGAACGCGAACCGGTCGAGGTCGTGCCAGGCGACGTCCGGACCGACGGCGGCGCGGAACCCGTCGTGCGCCGGGATGTGTGCGCCGTCGTCCGGCACCATCACGTGGGCGGCCTCGACCGGGATCGCGGTGAGCAGGGTCGCGAGCACGTCGTCGACCCCGACGAGGCCGGGGCGCAGGTTGAGGTGCACCCGCGTGGCGCGCCGGTGGGTGCCCGTCGAGTGCGGGTAGTTCGCGTCGGCGACGAGCACCTGCGAGCCGTGGCCCGCCGCCGCGAGCGCCGCGAGGATGCCCGGATGCAGGAGCGTGTGCGTGAGCATCAGGCGACCACCTCGTGCCGCTGGCGCCCCAGGCCGTCGATCTCGACCTCGACGACGTCGCCCGCCCGCAGGTAGGGGAACCGGCCGGAGAATGCGACGCCCTCGGGCGTCCCGGTGCAGATCACGTCTCCGGGCTCGAGCGCCATGTACTGCGACAGGCTCCAGACGAGGTGGTCGACGGCGAAGATCATGTCGGCGGTCGACGAGTCCTGCCGCGGTTCGCCGTTGACCCACGAGCGCAGCCCGAGCGCCCCGGCGTCCACGTCGGCGGCCGGGACCAGCGCCGGCCCGAGCGGAGCGAACGCGGGCCCGCACTTGCCCTTGGACCACTGGCCCAGCGACTCCTCCATCTGCCACGCCCGCTCGCTGATGTCGTCGACCACGGTGTACCCGGCGATGCAGGCGTGCGCTTCGGCCAGGGACTGCAGGTAGGACGCGCGGCGGCCGACGACGACCGCGAGCTCGACCTCGTAGTCGAGCTTGAGCGCGCCCGGCGGCAGCGGCACGTGGTCGTCCGGGCCGACGACGGTGTTCGGGTGCTTGAGGAAGACGATCGGCACGACCGGCGGCGTCGCCCCCGACTCGGCGGCGTGCGCGGCGTAGTTCTGCCCGATGCAGACGACGGCCGTGGGCCGCGCGACGGGTGCGCCGCGGCGCATCGCGTCCGCGCCGGCGAGCACGGGCAGGGTCGGGAGCGCGGCACGTGCGCGCTCGACGCCGCCGGTGGACAGGAACGCGCCGTCGATGTCCGCCGTGAGGCTCGACAGGTCGCGCACGACACCGTCGTCGCCGACGACGGCCGGGATCTCGTGCCCGACGGGCCCGAGGCGGAGCAGCTGCATGGTCATCCTTCGGTCGGCGCGTGGTCCTCGGCGAGCAGGCCGGCGCGTACCAGCGCCGGCCAGAGCTCGTCGGGCACCTGCGCGGTGGAGCGGTTCAGGGTCTGCGCGACCTGGGTGGCGGTGCGCAGGCCGACGACGGTGCTGACCACCGCCGGATGGCGGTCGACGAACGCGAGCGCTGCCTCTGGCAGGGTCACGTCGAACCGGCGGCACACGTCAGCGATCGCACGGGCCCGCGCGAGCAGCTCGGCGGGCGCCACGGCGTAGTCGTAGTGCGCGGAGGGCGGCGGGACGTCGCGGGCCAGCAGACCCGAGTTGTAGACGCCCGCGACGACGACGGCCACCCCTCGCTCGAGCGCGGCGGGCAGCAGGTCAGCGGCCGCCGGCTGCTCGAGCAGCGTGTACCGGCCCGCGCACATGACGACGTCGACGTCGCACTCCCGGACGAACCGCGTCAGCATCGCCGACTGGTTCATCCCCGTGCCGATCGCACCGACGACGCCCTGGTCGCGCAGCTCGACGAGCGCCGGCACGGCCTGCTGCGAGGCCTCGTCCCAGTGCTCGTCGGGGTCGTGCAGGTAGACGATGTCCACCCGGTCGAGGCCAGTGCGCGCCAGGCTCGACTCCAGCGACCGCAGGACGCCGTCGCGGCTGAAGTCCCAGCGGCGGACGTGGTCGGCGGGGACGTCGAAGCCGTCCGGGTCACGCTGCCCGGCCGTCTGCGGCGACGGGTCGAGGAGGCGCCCGACCTTGGTCGACAGGACGAGCTCGTCGCGCGGCCTGTCGCGCAGCGCGGCGCCCAGCCGGCGCTCGGAGAGCCCGAGGCCGTAGTGCGGTGCGGTGTCGAAGTACCTGATCCCGGCGGACCAAGCCGCGTCGACGGCCGCCAGCGTCTCGTCGTCCGTGGTCGCGCGGTAGAGGTTGCCGGCCTGGGCGGCGCCGTAGCCGAGGGCCGTCGGGGCGACGGTCGTGCCGGGGATCTGGCGGCGGGGCGGCGTCATGCCGGACGCACGCGAAGACCGTGCATGCCGCCGTCGACCGCCAGGACGGTTCCGGTGGTGGCGTCGGCCAACGGGCTCGCGAGGTAGCAGACGGCGTGCGCGACGGCCTGCGGGCTGACCAGCCGCCCGGTCGGCTGGCGGGCCTCGAGGGCGGCCCGCTCGGCCGCCGGGTCGGCCGCCGCGGCGAGCAGGCGACCGACCCACGGCGTGTCGACCGTGCCGGGGTTGACGCAGTTGACGCGGATCCCCTCGCGGACGTGGTCGGCCGCCATGGCGAGCGTGAGCGCCTGCACCGCACCCTTGGAGGCCGAGTACAGCGCGCGCTGCGGCAGGCCCACCCACGCGGCGATCGAGCAGGTGTTGACGATCGAGGCGTGCGACGAGGACAGCAGGTGAGGGAGCGCGGCACGGGTGACGCGGACCATGCCGAGGACGTTGACGTCGAGCACGCGACGCCACTCGTCGTCGTCGTTGTCGGCGACCGTGCCCGCGGCGCCGATCCCCGCGTTGTTCACCAGGATGTCGATGCCGCCCAGCGCTGCGGCGGCCTGCGCGACCGCCGAGCGGACCTGCGCGTCGTCGGTCACGTCGGCCACCACGGCGACGGCGCCGTCCGGCACGCCGTCGACCGAGCGGTCCAGCGACGCGACCCGCGCCCCGCGTCGCAGCAGCTCGCGGACCACCTCGGCGCCGATGCCCGATGCTCCGCCGGTCACCACGGCCGACAGTCCCGCCAGCTCGTCGCTGTGCGTGCTCATCCCTGCTCCTCCAGCTGGTAGGTACGGGCGGCGGTGCCGCCCCAGATCTGGTCGCGTTCGTCAGGGGCTAGGTCGTCCGTCAGCTCGTGGACGACCTCCATCCACCGGCCGTACGTGACGGCGAGAAGACAGACCGGCCAGTCCGAGCCGAACATCAGCCGCTCCGGGCCGAGCACGTCGAGGGCGTGGTCGACGGCGGGCCTCAGCGTCGCGACCGACCAGGACGCCCAATCGGCCTCGGTGGCCAGCCCGGACAGCTTCGCGACGACGTTCGGGCATGCGGCCAGGCGGGCGAGGTCGGCGCGCCACGGCCCGAGCGCGTGACCGGTGAGCGGAGGCTTGCCCAGGTGGTCCAGCACGAAGAGCACGTCGGGGTGGCTCTCGGCGAGCCGGGCGGCCGCTGCGAGCTGGTCGTGCCGGACCACCAGGTCGAACGGGAGACCCGCGTCGCCGACGGCCGAGATCCCCGCCCGCACGTCAGGGCGGTCGAGGTAGGCCGGGTCGTGCTGGGCCTGCACCATCGAGCGGATGCCGACGAGCGGTCCCGCGACGTTCCGCAGGTCAACGACCTGGCCGGCGACGTCGCCGAGGATGTCGACCCAGCCGACCACGCCGGCGACCGGTCCGACCAGGCCGAGCAGGTCCAGCGACTCCCGCAGGCTGTCGGCGCTCTGGACGACCACCGTCGCGTCGATCCCGTGCTCGCCGGCGGGCAGGTCGGCGAGTGTGAAGTCGGCGTCGATCGCCGTCATGCGCTCGGGGTCGATCCATGGCTGAGGGGTCTCGGCTCGCCGCCAGACGTGGTGGTGGGCATCGATGACCGCCATCCGACTTCTCCTCCGGTCCCCGCTGCCTTGTCGGGCCTCGGGCCCATGATTCATCAAATGTATCGCAAGGATCGCGTCCTGACGAGAAGGGCGACGCGCGGCGTCCATACGCGCGGATCGCCGCCTTGACCAAGAGTCGAGGCGCGCCTACCTTGGGCGCGAATCATCATATGTATCGGCGATGGATGAAGCGGACAGGCAGGTGTAGCGATGGCGCGGATCGTCGAGGTCGACGTCGAGGACGTTCGGTTTCCCACCTCATTGACGGCGGACGGGTCGGACGCGATGAACCAGGACGCGGACTACTCCGCGGCGTACGTCGTCCTGCGCACGGACGCCGTGGACGGATCGGGCGAGCCGCTCGCCGGCTACGGGCTGACGTTCACGATCGGCCGCGGCAACGACCTCGTCGCGGAGGCGGCCCGGCAGCAGGCGGCGGCCCTCGTCGGGCGCGACGTCGACGAGCTGGCCGCCGACATGGGCGGCGTCTACCGGTCGCTCACGGCGGACTCCCAGCTGCGCTGGCTCGGGCCGGAGAAGGGCGTGGTGCACCTCTCGGTCGCCGCCGTCCTCAACGCGACCTGGGACCTGGTGGCTCGTCGCGCCGGTGTGCCCGTCTGGCGCCTGCTCGCCGACATGACGCCGGAGCAGCTCGTCGACGTGGCCGACCTGCGCTACCTGTCCGACGCGCTCACTCGGGACGAGGCGATCGGGATCCTGCGCGTGCACGAACCGACCAAGGCCGACCGGGTCGCACACCTGGAGGTGCGCGGCTACCCGGCCTACACCACCTCGGCGGGCTGGCTCGGGTACTCCGACCAGAAGCTGCGTCGGCTGTGCCAGGAGGCCGTCGACGCCGGGTACACGCACATCAAGCTGAAGGTGGGCGCCAGCCTCGCGGACGACATGCGCCGCTGCGGCATCGCACGGGAGATCCTGGGCCCTGACCGGCACCTGATGATCGACGCGAACCAGGTGTGGGACGTCCCGGAGGCCGTCGCGTGGGTCCGGGCGCTCAGCCGGTTCCGGCCGCTGTGGATCGAGGAGCCGACGTCGCCCGACGACGTGCTCGGCCACGCCGAGATCCGCGACCGCGTCGCGCCGATCGGCGTCGCCACGGGCGAGCACTGCCACAACCGAGTCATGTTCAAGCAGTTCCTGCAGGCGCACGCCCTGGACTACCTCCAGCTCGACACGGGACGGCTGGCGAGCCTGAACGAGATCGTGGCCGTCCTGCTGCTCGCCGCGAAGTTCGGGGTGCCTGTTTGCCCCCACGCGGGCGGCGTCGGTCTGTGCGAGATGGTCCAGCACGTCTCGGTGCTGGACTACGTCGCCGTGAGCGGGAGCCTCGACGGGCGCGTGACCGAGTACGTCGACCACCTGCACGAACACTTCGCCGACCCGGTCCTGGTGAGTGACACCGGGTGGGGCCCGGGCTACGTGGTGCCGAGCCGGCCCGGCTACTCGACGCAGATGCACGCCGCGAGCGTGACCCGGTTCCGCTACCCGGACGGGTCCGAGTGGGCCGGTGAGCGCGGGTCCGGGGTGACCTCGCTCCGGTGGTGAATACTCGCCGCATGTCGCGTACCGACGAGGTCGTCGAGGCCATCAAGGAGATGATCCTCGACGGCCGGCTACAGGCCGGGGCCAGGCTGCCGGTCGAGAAGGACCTGGCCGACGATCTCGGCGTCTCCCGCGGCCCGCTGCGTGAGGGCGTCCGCGCCCTGGTCACCCTCGGCATCCTCGAGACGCGCCAGGGCGACGGGACCTACGTGACCAGCCTGGACCCGTCCCGGCTGCTCTCGTCGATGGGTTTCTTCGTCGACCTGCACGCCGACGGCTCGGCGCAGCCGTTCCACGCCGTGCGCCGGCTCCTGGAGACCGAGTCGGCCGGCCTTGCCGCCACCCGCATCACACCGGACGCGCTGGCGCGAGCGCGCGAGGTGCTCGACGAGGTGCGTGAGATCCTCGGCCGGACACCGGTGGACCACGAGGCCTTCATCGCCACCGACATCGAGTTCCACCGCATCGTCGCCGAGAACTCCGGCAACCCCGTGCTCGCCGCGTTCGTCGAGTCGCTCGCCAGCCGCACGGCGCGCACTCGGCTGTGGCGGGGACTCCACGAGGACGGCGCCGAGGAACGGACATGGCACGAGCACGACGCCATCTGGCGCGCGCTCGAGGCCGGCAATGCCGAGGCCGCACGCATCCGGATGGCCAGCCACCTGCTCGGGGTCGAGGAGGCCATGCGGCTCCTGCCGGTCGACAAGGTCTGACACGACGAAAGCCCGGCCTTCTCGGCCGCGGCCCTGTCGCCGGTACTAGTACCAAGGTCCGATGGTGGGCCGTACCGCGCGTGCGGGAGAAAGGAGTCCTCACCACAACCGAGGAGTTCCGATGAAGCGCATGATCGTGCTGACAGCCGCCCTGCTCGTCGCGGCCGCGCCCGCCGCGGTCGGGCTGGCCGGGAACAGCAGCCTGAGCCCGTCGGTCCCCGTCGCGCCTCCCACGCAGGCGGTGGTCGAGGACAACGGGGGAGCGACGCCCCGCGACGAGCGGACCGAGCCGGGCGACGACCGGGACGCCACCCCGACGTCCTCCCCGAGCGCGTCGCCGACGAGCACGTCGGTCGACGACCACGGCGGCCTCACGAACCGAGACGACCGCGTCGAGCCGGGTGACGACCGCGACCAGACCGGCAGCGCGCCGGCGGCGCCGGCGCCCGCGCCGTCCGCCTCGAACGACGACTCCGGCCACCACGGCGGTGGGTCCGACGACGGGTCCGGGCACGATGCCGACGACGACCACGGCGGCCGTGGCAGCGACGACTGACCCGACGGGGGCCGGCCAGGCGCCGCCGCATAGGGTGGGCGCCGTGCCCACACCCGGTCCGCGGTGGACGACGCTGACCCGGCTGCGGGGCGCCGGCGGCGGTGTCGAGTCGCGTCCGGTCCGCCCCTGGCGGGTGTTCGGGCGGCTCGTCGCCGCGGCGGCCCTGGTGCTCGTGATCGTGGCGTTCCTGGGCCTGTCGGCCAGCCGACGCATCGCCGAGCACGAGTCCGTCAACGACGCCGCCCGGCTCACCGACCTGCTGGCCGACGCGGTCGTGCAGCCGGTGCTCCGGGACGGGCTCCCCTCGGGGGATCCGGCCGCGGTGACGGCACTGGACGACGTCGTGCGCGCGAACGTGCTCAGCGACTCGGTGGTCCGGGTGAAGGTCTGGGACGGCGACGGGAAGATCGTCTACTCGGACGACCCGCGGCTCGTCGGTCGGGTCTTCGCGCTGGGCGACGACGAGCAGTCCGTCCTCGCCCGACCCACCACGGAGGCCGAGGTCAGCGACCTCGACAAGCCCGAGAACGTGTACGAGCGCGGGCAGGGCAAGCTGCTGGAGGTCTACCGGCCGGTGTGGACGCCCGACGGGACGCCGCTGCTGCTCGAGACCTACAGCCGCTACGACGCGGTCACCGAGCGGTCGACCGCTCTGTGGCGGGGGTTCGCCGGCATCACCCTGACGAGCCTCCTGCTGCTGCTCGTCCTCATGCTCCCCGTCCTGTGGACCCTGCTCGACCGGCTGCGGCGGTCCCAGGCGCAGCGCGAGGTCCTGCTCCAGCACGCCGTCGAGGCGTCGGACGACGAGCGTCGCAGGATCGCCGCGACCCTGCACGACGGGGTCGTGCAGGAGCTCGCCGCGTCCTCGTTCGCGCTCGCCGGCGTCGCCGAACGGGCCGAGCGGTCCGCCGCCCCCGACCTGGCCGAGCCCGTGCGCGGTGCGGCGGACACGGTCCGGGCGAGCATCAAGGGGTTGCGGTCGCTCCTCGTCGACATCTACCCGGCGAGCCTCGGAACCGCCGGCCTGGGTGCCGCCCTGCAGGACCTCGTGGGCGGCCTGGCCGCGCGCGGCGTCACCATCCGGCTCGACGACGCCGACGGGGTCGAGGCCGGGCTGTCGGCCGAGACCGCGCAGCTGGTCTACGGCGTGGCCCGCGAGACCGTGCGCAACGCGGTCACGCACGCGCAGGCGGACGAGGTTCTGGTGCGCGTCGACCGCGACGGCGGCACGGTCGTCCTCGAGGTGCGCGACGACGGCATCGGCTTCGACGTCGACGCGGTGCTCGCCGCGCCGGTCGAGGGGCACTTCGGTCTCCGCCTGCTCGCCGACCTCGCGGCGTCGGCCGGCGCGCGGCTCGAGGTCAGCTCCGAGCCCGGGGCCGGGTGCCGGTGGCGGCTGACGGTCGAGCAGGGGAGGGCGCATGACTGACGACGACGTCACCGTCCTGCTCGCCGACGACCACCACCTGGTCCGCTCCGGGCTGGCGACCCTCGTCGACGGCGCCGACGGCATGCGCGTGGTCGGACAGGCGGCGGACGGCGAGGCCGCGATCGCGCTGGTGGTCGAGCTGCGGCCCGACGTCGTGCTCATGGACCTCTCGATGCCGGTGCTCGACGGCGTCGAGGCCACGCGACGCATCGTCGCCGCGGAGCCCGGCACGCGCGTCGTGGTCCTCACCTCGTTCTCGGACACCCGGCGCGTCGGCGACGCCCTGGCGGCCGGGGCCACCGGCTACCTGCTCAAGGACTGCGACCCGCGCGACCTGATCGCCGCCGTCCGGTCGGCCGCCCAGGGGCATGCCCCGCTCGACCCCCGGGTGGCGACCGCGCTGCTCCCGACCGCCGTCACCTCGCCGGTCGACCGTCTGAGTCAGCGCGAGCGCCAGGTGCTCGAGCTCATCGGTCAGGGGCTGGCCAACAAGCAGATCGCGCGGACTCTGGGCATCAGCGAGCGGACCGTGAAGGTGCACGTCGGCCACGTGTTCCGGCAGATCGGGGTCAGCGACCGCACGAGCGCGGCGCTGTGGGGACGCGAGCACCTTGGGGACGGGCCCTGATGGGAGCCGACCGGCCGGCGTTCGTCCTGCACGACCACCGGGTGCCCCGCCCGCACTACGACCTGCGGCTCGAGGAGGACGGCGTGCTGCGGTCGTGGGCCGTGCCGCGCGGGCTCCCGACCGAGGTCGGCCGACCGCGGCTCGCCGTCGCGGTGCCCGACCACGACCTCGACCACCTGACGTACACGGACGACACGAAGCTCATCGCCGACACCGGCTGGTGGGAGCTCGTCGACCGCGACGAGCACCGGACCGTCTTCGTGCTGCACGGTCGCACCGGAGCGGTCCGCTACGCCCTCGTCACCACCCACGAGGGACTTCTCCTCAGCCGCACGAAGGAGCAACCCGGCTGACCGGCGTCCACGCGCAGGCGCGCGGATCGCCTAGGGTGCTCCGCGAGAGGAGCGTCGATGCGCCGAGGTACCAACCTGCCCGCGGTCGGTGGGTTCAACCAGACGGTCGTTCTCGACCTCATCCGGCGGACTCCCGACGGCCTGAGCAGGGTCGAGATCGCCGAGATCACCGGGTTGGTCCCGCAGACGGTGTCCAACGTGGCGCGCAGGCTGCTCGACGACGGGCTGGTGATCGAGGCCGGCAAGCACATCCAGGGCCGGGGCAAGCCGCGCGTCATCCTGCGCCTCGACGCCGCGAGCCGTTACGCCGTCGGGGTGCACCTGGACCCGACGGTCATCACCTACGTGGTGCTCGACCTGCGCGGCCAGGTGGTCGCGCACGAACGCGCCCGCACCCCCGCCGGGACGGACCCCGAGGAGACCGTGCGGACGATCGCGCGGTCGATCGACGCGGTCGTCGCGGGTGCGGGCATCTCGCGCGAGAAGCTCCTCGGGATCGGCATCGCCACGCCCGGACCCATCGACTCGGTCCGTGGCCGCGTGGTCGACCCGCCCCTGCTCGAGCACTGGCGCGACGTCCCGCTGCGCGACTCGGTCGCGGAGGCGAGCGGCCTGTCGGTGATCCTCGAGAAGGACGTGACGGCGGCCGTCGTCGCCGAGCTGTGGACCAACGACACCGGGTCCGACGACTTCGCGTTCTTCTACCTGGGCACCGGCATCGGCATCGGCATGGCCATCGGCGGCGAGGCGTTCCGCGGCACCTCGGGCAACGCGGGGGAGGGTGGCACTCTCGTCGTCCCCGGGGCCGGGCTGCCCGAGCGCAGGCGCAGCGAGATGCTCGGGCACCTGGCCACGCCGCAGTTCCTCGTCGCGCAGGCTGTTGACGAGGGCGTTCTTCCGCACGAGCCGCCGGAGCACGACCTCGCGGCCATCGACGACGCGTTCTCGGCGCTGGTGCAGCTGGCAGACGCCGGCGACGTCGGCGCGGGCGCGATCCTGGACCGCGCGGCCACGTTCATCGCCTCGGGCCTCGTCTCGGTCGTCAACCTGCTGGACTTCGACGAGATCGTGTTCGGCGGCCCGGCCTGGGCCCGCGTCGCGGACCGGATGCGCGACGAGATCGGGCGGCTCGTGGCCACCTCGCCGGACCGCAAGACCCGGCACGAGGTCCGGCTGGCGGACTCGTCGATCGGCGAGGACGTGGCGGCCGTCGGCGCGGCCTGTCTCGTGCTCGACACGGCCCTCTCGCCGAGGACCTCCGCACTGCTGATCTCCGGGTGAACTCGCCGCCCCGGCGGACTCGTCGTTGACAACGCCTCCGGGCGCGGTTAACTTCGGCGCATTAACGCCATCGAATGGCGTTAATGGTCACAGCGAGGTAACGGGACAGAGCCGTCCGCCGCGCCGTGGCCCAGGGCGGATCCCCCGTCCGCCCGCACCAAGCTCCCGGCCACCCCGCCGGTTCATCAAGGAGGATGAAGTGAAGCGTTCACGTGTCGCGTCCGCGGTCGCACTCGGCGCCATCTCGGTCGTCGCGCTCGCGGCCTGCTCGACGTCCGGCTCCGGCGACTCGAACACCTCGGGTGCCTCCGCCGGCAGCACCGACCTGACGTTCATGACGTTCGAGACCCCGGCGCTCACGTCCCAGTTCTGGGACACCTCGATCGACAACGCCGTCAAGGAGGTCCCCGGGATCTCGGTCACCAAGATCGTGAGCCCGGACGCCGACCGCAACGCCTACGCCAAGCAGCTGCAGGCCTCGGGCGACTTCCCGGACGTCCTGTCGTCGATCAACCCGAAGGACTTCACCGACGCCGGCCTGCTCGAGCCGTTCGACGACGCCTGGCTCAAGGAGAACTTCCTGCAGCCGGACGGCAACGCGATCGGCGGCAAGACGTACATCCCGCCGACGAACTCCCAGATCCTGCCGTTCGTCTTCTACAACAAGAAGATCTTCGCGGACGCCGGCGTCGAGATCCCGAAGACCTGGGCGGACTTCACGGCGGCCGTCACCAAGCTCAAGGCCGCGGGCGTCGTCCCGATCGAGCTGGCCGGCAGCGAGCCGTGGGCCGCGAGCATGCCGCTCGTCGCCCTCGCGTCCGCCGACGTCCTGGGCCAGAACCCCGGCTGGATCCAGGACCGGTACGCCGGCAAGGTCAAGTTCACCGACCCGGACTTCGTCGCCGCGATGCAGAAGGAGGTCGACCTCATCAAGGACGGCGCCTACAGCCCGGACGCGCTGAACGTCGACTTCGCCACGGCCAACAAGAACTTCCTGGACGGCAAGAGCGCGATGTACATCATGGGCAGCTGGTTCACCGGTAGCTCGTACGTGACGCCCGAGCAGGCCGACGGGTTCGGGGCGTTCCCGCTGCCCACCGACGACGGCTCGGTCGTCATCCCGTTCAACATGGGCGGCACCACGTCCGTCAGCGCCAAGTCCGCCGCGGTCGACAAGGCCAAGGCGTTCGCCGAGGCATGGTCGCTGGCGCCCGACAACCTCAAGGTCCTGATCGAGACCGACGGCGCGTTCCCGATGCTCAAGAAGACCGGGATCAAGGACTTCGGCGCCTCGACGAACACGCTGTACGACGCCGCGTACGCGTACGTGAACAGCGACAGCAAGAAGGTCAGCGCGTTCGGCTGGGTCAACAACGACGACGCCCTGGCGCCCGGCATCAACGACAGCTTCTACGCGCTGTCGCAGTCCCTGTTCTCCAACACGGACGTCAAGGGCCAGCTCGCCCAGCTCGACTCCGACTGGGACGCCGCCACCGCGAAGTAGCGCGTCGTTCCGCCGGGCGCCCACGACCCTCACCGTGGGCGCCCGGCACCCGCACCAGCGCACCGTCGAGAAAAGGACCCTCGTGCCGCACCGCTCCGTCCGCCGCAGGTCGCCCGGCCTCGCCGGCGTCGCCTGGATCGCCATGGGCCTCTACGCCCTGTTCCTGCTGTACCCGCTGCTGCAGAGCCTGCTGACCAGCTTCACCGACCGCAGCCCGCTCAAGGCGCACAGCTCGTTCGTCGGCCTCGAGAACTACACGGCCATGCTCTCCGATCACCGCCTGCACGACAGCCTGCGTTTCACGGGGATCGTCGTGGTCGTCGTCACGGTGGTCGCCAACGCGGTCGGCCTGGGCTTCGCGATGCTGCTCAACCGCGGCGGGCGGCACTACAGGGCGATGCGCACGCTGGTGTTCCTGCCGCAGGTGCTCTCGGGCGTGATCGTCGCGTTCATCTGGCGCAGCATCCTCACGCAGGACGGGCTGCTCAACTCGGCCCTCGGGCGGCTCGGCGTCACCGACTCGCCCATCCCGTGGCTCGGCACCCCGGGCCTGGCGACGTTCGCCATCTGCTTGACCGTCAGCTGGATCACGATCGGCTTCGCGACGGTCGTCTACACCGCGTCGCTGCAGTCGGTGCCGGCCGAGCTGTATGAGGCGGCACGGATGGACGGAGCCGGTGCGAGCGGACGCTTCCGGCACGTCACCGTGCCGATGATCGCGCCGGGCACGACCATCACCGTCGTCCTGTGCCTCATCACCACCTTCAAGCTGTACGACGTCGTCGCCGTGCTGACCGGGGGCGGCCCCGCCGAGAGCACCCGCACGACCGCCTACTACCTGGTGACGGTCGCGTTCACGAACAACAAGTTCGGGTACTCGTCGGCCATCGCGATGCTGCTCCTCGTGCTGACCGCCGTCGTCGCGTACGGCACCACCGCGATCCTGCGCCGCCGCGAGGCAGACCTGTGAGCGCCCCGACCATGCCGCGCCCCACCGTCCGCCGCGCCGAGCACGCCGACGCCGCCCCCGTGCGCCGCAGCGGCGACCGACGCGCCCGCACGGGTCACGGCGTCCTCGCCTGGTTCGTCACGCTCGTCTTCGTGCTGCCGATCTACATCGCGATCTCGAGCGCGTTCAAGACCCAGGAGCAGATCCTGGCCAACCCGCTCGGCCTGCCGTCGCCGTTCACGCTGGACAACCTGCGCACCGCGCTGAGCCGACCGGACCACCTGATCCAGGGCGGCCTGGCCAACTCGCTGCTGGTCACCACGCTGACGGTCGGGATCCTCGTGCCGCTCGCGTCCGCGGTCAGCTTCTACATCGCGCAGCGCACGCCGCGCGTCCGGGCACTGCTGCTGGCGGTGTTCGCCCTGGGCCTGATGATCCCGCCGCAGGTCATCCTGCTGCCGATCGTCGAGCTGCTGCGCACGCTCGGCCTGGCGCACACGTACCTCAGCCTGATCGCGTCGAACGTCGGCGGCGGCTACATGTCTTTCGCGGTGTTCGTCTACGTCGGGTTCCTGCGCACCATCCCGCGCGAGACCATCGAGGCCGCCCGCGTCGACGGCGCCGGCGACCTGCGCATCTGGTGGCAGATCGCGTTCCCGCTGCTGCGGCCGGCCACCGCGACGGTGGCGATCTTCCTCGGCCTGTGGGTGTGGAACGACTTCCTCAACCCGCTGTTCATCCTGGGGCCGCGGCAGGGCCAGACCATCACCACGGGCATCTACGTGTCGCTGGGCGGGTACTCGGCCGACTACGGGCAGCTGTTCGGGATCATGTTCCTGGCCGCGCTCATCCCGGTGGTCGGGTACCTGGTCAGCCAGCGGGAGTTCATCCACGGCCTGATGTCCGGGGCCTCGAAGTGAGGGCCGCACCGCAGCCCCCCGCTCTCGACGAGCTGGTGGGCGACTGGATGGCGCGCGAGGACCTCGTGCACCTGCACTCGCTGCGCAACCAGTGGGGACAGGCGCACGTGAACGCCGACCTGACCTCGCTGTCCTGGCTGGCGATCCCGCCGTTCGTCGGCGGGTACCACACCGGGGTCCTGCGGGTGGACGGCCGCGTACGCGCCGCCGACCGGTCGCGGTGGGCGCCGTGGGGCGTCACGCGTGACGCCGTGTTCGACCGGCTGCGCGTGTCCACCGAGACCCGGCTCGCGTACGAGGCCGACCGGGTGCTCTGGCGGGTCACCGTCACCAACGAGGCGGCCGAGCCGCGCACGGTGACGCTGGAGCAGGAGCTGGGCGCGCCGGTCGCGCACTCCGAGGTCGACTGGGGCTGGACGTACGGCCTGCCCTGGAACCACGGTCACCACCACGACTACTTCGCCACCGAGCGCGTGCGCGCCGAGGCGCTCGCCGACCGGCCGCGGCAGGTCCAGCTGCTCCCGCACGACCTGCGGGCGATCCGGCTCGGCAGCCCGCGCGTCCCCGGCATCCAGCGCGACGAGGACGACGCGCCGATGCTGCTCGAGGCGAGCCTGCCCGACCACTCGACGTCGGACTCGGGTCGCACGCGTGCGTCGAGCATCGTGGGCGTGGTCCGCTCGGTCACCATCGTGCCCGTCGGCTCGGACGCCGTCGTCCTGGACGGCCCGTACGTCCTCGACAACCCGGCGAGCGAGCACGTGCTCGACGCCGTCGGGCTGGCCGACGGCACCTCGGTGTGCGTGTCGGTGGAGGTCGCGACGTCGGGCCAGACGGGCGTGATCCTCACCCACGGGAACCACCCGGACTCGCTCCAGCTCGGGCTGGACGGTGACCGGCCGTTTCTCGTGATCGGCGGCGAGCGTGTGGTCGCCGACCGGCCGCTCGCACCCGGGCGGCACGCGATCGAGGCGCGGGTGACCGCCGACGGAGCGTCGCTCGTCGTCGACGGGTCTCCCGCCGGCGCGACGCGTCCGTGGTGGCACGCCCAGCGCTGGAGCGCGAGCGTCGACGGGACCGACGCGGTCGTCGTCGCGGACTCCGGGTCACCCGCCGTCAGCGCGTACGCGCTTTCGCCGGCGCCCAGCGCGCTCGTCGCCGACGGCTCGCGCGGCATCGCGCGGTGGGACCTGCACCTCGCGCCCGGCGAGACCGGGTCCGTGGCGTTCGTGCTCGAGATCGGTCTCGGCCCGGACGTGGTCCCGGCGGCCCGCGCCGAGGCCGCCCGGTTCGGTGCGGCGCTCGACGAGGTGGCGGCGCGCTGGCGGACGCTCTGGGCCAACGCCTTCGTCCCCGGCAACCCCGACCACTCGGGCTACCTGCCCGTGCTGAGCGGGTCGTCGGACGGGCTCTCGACCACCTACTACCTCGGGATCCTGCTCGCCCTGTACCTGCGCAACACGGGCGTCAGCGACCTCGGACCGGTGTTCCTGACCGGCGGGCCGCGGCTGGGACCGACCACCACCTACTACTGGGACCTGTCCGAGTGGCCCCGCACCGCCGCGATGCTCGAGCCGGCCGGGCTGCGGAGCTGGATCCTCGCCGCGCTCGCGCAGGACTACGACGCGTCGCACTCGTTCGACGTGCGCAACCTGCTGCCCGTCGGCAACCACTACGCGTCTAACGACCACGCCCTGTTCCGCATCGTGCAGGGCTACGTCGCGACGACGGGCGACACCGCGCTCCTCGACGAGGTGGCGGGCGGGCGCACCGTGCTCGACCACCTGCGACGGCTCGCCTTCCGCCCGCGCACCCGGCGGTCGGCGTTCGGGGCCGGCGTCCTGGTCGACCTGGGCGACGACGCCTGGGAGCTGCTCGAGTGCGTGCCCAACTACCGGCACGCCGTCGTCTCGTTCAACGCCGGGTACGTCGGCATGCTGCGCTCCCTCGCGTCGTTGCTGCGCACGCTCGGCGCCGACGACGAGGCCGACGAGGCCGCCCGGGACGCGGACGAGCTGGCGGCGGCCGTCCTCGGGCAGTACGCCGGCGGCGGCCGCTGGCGGATCGCGCACCCCACCGGTGAGGACGTGATCGGCCACTGCCTCGACTTCGAGCTCGTCGCGGCGGACCTGACCGAGGACCTGTCGGCCGCCCACCGCCGCGAGATGGTGGAGTTCGCCACGACGCACCTGATCGACGGCGAGTGGATGCGCGCCCTGTCGCCCGACGACCCGATCGCGCCGTTCTCCGACCGCCCGGACCACGGGGCGGCGGGCGCGTTCGCGGCCTGGCCGGGCGCGACGTCCTACGGCCTGTGCCGCCTCGGGCGCCCGGACCTCGCCGTCGAGTTCCTGTCGCGCGTGCACCGCAGCCGCGGGGGAGCGCTGTGGGGGCAGGCCGTCGAGTCGGTCGGTGGCGGTCGGTACCGCGTCGCGGAGCGGGGGATCTCCAACCGCGAGTCCGTGGCCGCGGTCGCCGTCACCGAGGCGGTGCTGGCCGGCGTCTTCGGGCTCCAGCCGGAGTTCGCGAGCCTGGGTCGGCCGGTGGGCACGCTGAGCACCACGTTCGGCGAGCTGCACGGGGTCCGGGCGGTCGGCTTCGACCTCCCGGTCCCGGAGCGGTCGCGGGAGCCCGCCGCGGACGGGGCGTCCTGAACCTCGCCTCAGAGGTCGTCGGCGTCGATCTTCTCGGCCTCGGTCGTGTCGTCGACCGGGTTGAGTCCCGTGTCGTCGAGCCCGGCCGACTCGATCCGGTCGGCGTTGGTCGCGTGGTCGGCCGGCACGCGTCCGACGTCGTCCAGCCCGGCCGCCTGGATCTTGTCGGCCTCGGTCGTGTCGTCGATCCGGCTGCGTCCGACGTCGTCGAGCCCGGCCGCCTGGATCTTGTCGGCGTCGGTCAGGTCGTCCGGCACCGCGGGAACAGGAGCATCGTTGCTCGTCATGATCTTCCCCGTCCATGAATTGTGGAGAACAGCAGCGTAGGTCGGTCGCGGCCCGCCCGCGCGTCAGGCGAACGGTCAGCCGCTGACTTCATCCAGGTGCTGCAGGAGGCCGTGCGCCGCGAGCTCGACGTCCTTGTGCCGCCACTCCGCGGCCCGGAACACGCAGGCGATCAACGCGGTGCGGTGCACGCGGCGGAAGTCGCCCGCGACGAACGCGTACCGGGCCTTGGTCTCGTCGGTCGCGCCGTCGGTCAGGCCGAGATGCCAGGCGGCGTAGTCCGACCACGAGTGCTTCTCGAGATAGGCGTTCTGCGCCTCGGCGTCGGGTTGCGCGTCGCCCCAGTCGCTGTCCAGCACGTACTGGTGGGCGTCGATCATCGCCCGGATGTGGGCGACGGCGCCGGGGTTGACGGAGTAGCTCGCCATGGTGCCTCCTCGGTGGTGCTACCGAGCCTAGGAACGACGTCGCCGTCCGGCGCGCTGGCGGCCGCTGAGCCACCGTGATGTGCTCGGACGATGCGCTACACCACCCTCGGGAACAGCGGCACGGCCGTCTCCACGCACTGCCTCGGCACCATGACGTTCGGGTCGGAGGCCGACGAGGCCGCGTCGGGGGACATCCTCACGACGTTCGTCGAGAACGGGGGGACGTTCGTCGACACGGCCGACGTCTACTCCGCGGGAGCGTCCGAGGAGATCATCGGCCGGTGGCTGGCGTCGCACGCGACCGAGGCCCGCCAGCTCGTCGTCGCGACGAAGGGGCGGTTCGCCACGGGAGCGGG